>NZ_JBHWFF010000034.1:0-64153 GCF_042733785.1 Streptomyces sp. NPDC059695
CGCCGTCCCGTGTGCCCACCCTCCCCCAAGCTCTCGGCTTCGCTCGAGCAGGGGGGACCCCCATCGCCCCAGCGGGACGATTGCCCACACGGGCGTGGGCGAAGGCCCACAACGGGCGGGACGACCGCCCACACGGCAGCGGGTCAGGCCGCCGCGTGGAAGAGGGCTGCCGCCTCGCCGCGGGAGTCGACGCCCAGCTTGTTCAGGATGTTCGCCACGTGGAACTTCACCGTCGACTCGCTGATGTGCAGCTGCTCCGCGATCCGCCGGTTCCGGTGCCCGAGCGCCAGGTGCCGCAGCACCTCCACCTCCCGTTCGCCGAGCCCCGTCAGGGGGTGCGCGGCCTCGACCGGGGCCTCCGGGGTCGCCAGCGGGACGACCGCCGTGATCGTCGTGCCCCATCCGGGGACCGCGTCCATGTCGAGCCGCCCGCCGAGGACGTCGAGCCGGTCCCGGATCGTGCCGGCGCCGAGGTCGCAGGCGGCGAGGGCGCCGGCGCCGTCGTCCCGCACGGAGGCCCGCAGTTCGTGCTCGGTCAGCTGCCAGCCGACGTGGACCCGGTGCACGGACTCCTGTTCCAGGACGATGAGGAGCAGCGACCGGACGATGGCCCGCGCGCTGTGCGCGACATCGGCCGCGAGCGAGCGCGTCGAGTCGGGCGCGCCCAGGTCGAGCCGGACCTTGCTGTGCCGCAGCATGGGCCGCAGTTCGCCGGCCAGCCGCTCGAAGGCGTCGTCGGCGGGCTCCTCCGCGAGCGCCCGGTCCCGCCGCTGCTCGGCCCGCCACTCGACGAGCGCGGTCGCGGCCAGGTCGGTGGCGGTCGCCCGGGCCGTCGTGTCGTCGAGGGCCCGGCTGCGCAGCACCCCGAGGACTCCGGAGAGGGCCGCCGCGTGCGAGGCGGTGAGTTCGGCGATCACGCGCGCGCGGGTGTCGGCCGCCGCCCGGGAACGGGCCAGGGCGCCCGGCATGGCCTCCGTCGCGAAGCGTTCGAAGTGCCCGGTGACCAGGTCCCACAGGGCCTGGGCCGCGGTGAGCGCGGACGCGCCGGCCGGGGCGGCGCCGTCCTCCCGTACGAGCACGAGGACCGCTCCGCGCCGGGTCGCGTGGCTGGTGACGGCGAGGACCTCGCGCTCCCGGCCGCCGATCGTCGCGCGTCCCTGCCAGGGCGCGCCGGGGACGCCGGCCGCGAGCAGCGGGGTCAGCTCGGCGGCGGTCATCAGCTCCGTGCCGCCGAGTGTCTTGAAGGGGGAGTGGGCGCAGTGCGTGGAGAGTTCGGCCGCGTCCACGTGCGGGACCAGCGGTGCGAGGGCGGCCGAGACCTTGGGGAGGATCTCCCCGAGCGGCTGCCTGATGATCTCGTACGCGGTGGTCAGGGTGAGCGCGTCCATGCGGCTCAGCCTAGTCGGGGGCGTTCGGCTGACGGCCCGTCTTTCGGCCAGGCGGGACTGGCCGTTGGGAGGGCGGGGGGAGGGGTGGCGGGAGCGCAGGATGGGGGCATCGAAGATCGAACGGGCGGCAGCGGAGGCTGAGATGGAAGCGATCGTGTACGAGGAGTTCGGCGGCCCCGAGGTGCTGCGCCACGAGGCCGGCGTCGAGAAGCCGGAGCCCGGCCCCGGCGAGGTCCGGGTCAGGGTGGCGGCGGTCGGGGTCAACCCGGTGGACTGGAAGCGGCGTTACGGCTGGGTCGAGGAGTTCTACCCGACGACCTTCCCCGCCGTCCCCGGCCTGGAGTTCGCCGGCACCGTCGACGCGCTCGGCGAGGGCGTCACCGACCTGGCCGTCGGCGACGAGGTCCTCGGCTGGACGAAGACCGGTGCCTACGCCGAGTACGCCATCGCCGGCACCGTCGCCCCGAAGCCCGCCGGGCTCTCCTGGGAGGCCGCGGCCGCCCTCCCGGTGGCGGGCGAGACCGCCCAGCGCGTCCTGGACCTGCTCCGGGTGCGGAAGGGCGAGACGCTGTTCCTGCACGGCGCGGCGGGCGTCGTCGGCTCGGTGGCCGTGCAGCTCGCGGTCGCGGCCGGGATCACGGTGATCGGCAGCGCCTCGGAGTCCAACCACGCGTACCTGCGGGAGCTCGGCGCGATCCCCGTCGCCTACGGGGACGGGCTGGCCGACCGGGTCCGGGCCGCCGCCCCGGAGGGCGTCGACGCGGTCTTCGACGCGGCCGGGCACGGAGTCCTGCCGGTCGCCGTCGAGCTGCTCGGCGGCGGCGACGCGGCGAAGGAGCGGATCGTGACGATCGCCGCGACGGACGCGGCGGAGCACGGCATCGTCTTCTCGGGCGTCACCGCGGAGCCGGACGTCGTGCGGCGCGGGCTCACCGACCAGGCCCGCCTCGCGGTCGAGGGCGCGCTCACCGTCCGCGTGGCGGAGACGCTGCCGCTGAAGGAGGCGGCCCGTGCGCAGGAGTCCAGCGAGACGGGTCATGTACGGGGCAAGATCGTCCTGATCCCGTAGCACTCTGACGTGAGGAAGGCGATGCCGATGTACGCGAGGTCCCTGGGTGACGACGGCGCGGAGCTGCGCCCGCTCGAACCGTGGCAGGCCGAGGAGTTCCTCGCGCACATGGACCGGGGGCGGGAGTTCATCGGCGCCCGCAACGGGCTCCCCGACGTCGTCACCGACCTGGAGTCGAGCCGGGCCTTCCTGCGGGCGTACGCGGAGCGGGCGGCGGCCGACACCGGACGCATCCACGGCATCTGGTCCGACGGCACGCTCGTCGGCGCGGTGATCCTGCGGACGTTCGACGCCGCCGGCGGCAGGGCCGAGGCGGGCTGCTGGCTGGAGCCGGCGGCCGCCGGCAAGGGCCTGGTGACCCGGGCGGCGCGGGCGCTGATCGACTGGGCGGTCGAGGTGCGGGGGATCCACCGGGTGGAATGGGTGGTCTCCTCGTCCAACGAGCCCAGCATCGCGGTGGCCCGGCGGCTGGGGATGACGCGGGACGGAGTCCTGCGGGGGAGCTACCTGTACCGGGGCGAGCGGCACGACGAGGAGATCTGGTCGATCCTGGCGCCGGAGTGGCGCGCCCGGGCCGCGTCGTAACCCTCGCGCCCGGTGTGCCCGGTGCGGGCCCGCCGGGCACATACCGGCACGGACCCGGGCCGCCCGGGACCGGCCGGGGGAACCGCCCCCTGGCCCCACCCGTCCCTCCCCAAGGGGACGACGGGCCGCACCGGGGTGGACGCCGTCCTCCGGACCGTCGGGCGGTGCCGGTCCCACGGGGGTGGACCCGCACCGCCCGCACCGTTCGCACGGGCGGGGCGGTGACCCGGCTCCGACCCCGGTCGCCGCCCCGTCGTCCCACCATCGCCGCTCAGCGCGTGAGCCGCCACGCGGGGACGGCCGACGCGGCGACCGCGACCGCCCCGCACACCCCGGCCGCCGCGCCGACCGTGCCCCACGGCAGGGCCAGGGCCACCGGCGCCGACAGGGTCGCCAGGGCCGCTCCCAGCGTGCCCAGGACCACCGCCGTCACCGCGAGGCCCAGCGCCGTCCCGATGGCGACGGCCAGCGCCGCCTCACCGGTCACGACCCGCAGGATCTGGCTCCGGGTGGCCCCGGCGAGCCGCAGCGAGGCCAGTTCCCCGCCCCGTACCGAGGTCGCCATGAGCAGGGTGTTGGCGAGGCCGATGACCGTGTAGACGAGGGCGATGCCCAGGACCAGGACCATGCCCAGGCGGGACGCCCGGGTGGTGCCCGCCGCGCGTGAGGGCGCCGTCCCTCCGCTCGCCTCCAGGGCCCGGACCGTCGCCGCCCCGCCCCCGCGCGCGTCGATCCGGTCGAGGGTGGCGCCCGGCGCGTTGGCCCGGGTGACGTAGGGCCCGTTGTCGCCGGTCCCGAGCGCGAGGACGGCCGCGACGCGGAGCCGTACGGGGCCGCTCCCGTCCGCCCGCCACACCTCGACGGTCTCGCCGACCCGGTGCCGCTCGAACTCCTCGTTCACGACGATCGACCGGTCGTCCAGGTCCCGCAGGTCCCCCGCGGTCACCGGCAGCCGGGCGAGCTCCGCGAAGGCGGCGGGGTCGGCGACCGCCCGTGCCCCGTACTTCACGACGGCCTCGTCCCCGTCCCGTACGAAGACGGAGGTCGCCCCGGTCGCGGAGAGGACGGCTCCGGCCGGTGCGGCGACCGGCGGCCTCAAGTCCGCGCCGCCGACGACGTACTGGGCGTTCGTCTGTTCCCGGGCCTCGGTCTCCTTCGCGCGCGTGACGCTCGTCGCCGAGCCGAAGAGCGTCCCGGCGAGCGCCACGGTCACGAGGACGGGCGCGGCGACGGCGGCGGTGCGGCGGACGGCGGCCGCGCTGTTCTCCCGTACGAGCGTCCCCACCGCCCCGCGCGCCCGCAGCAGCCGGGCCGCCGGCCGGACGAGGAGCGGCGAGAGCAGCGCGGCGCCGGTGATCAGGAGCATCGGCAGGGTCGTGTACGTCTTCCGCTTGAGCAGCGCGGACGGGTCCGTGGCGCAGGTCCAGGCGAGGAGCCCGAGGCTGGCCAGGACCAGGCCCGTGCCGAGGACCGCGCGGCCGCGGGGCAGGGCGTCGGCGTCGACGTCCGCCTCGCGCAGCGCGGCCGTCGGACCGACCTTCCCGGCCCGCCGGGACGCGGCGACGGCTCCGGCGAGGGCGACGGTCACCCCGGTCCAGAAGGCCGCGTGGAAGGGCCAGGAGGGGCCGCCGACCGTGAACCACGCGGGCGCGAGGCCGCCGTCGACGAGGGTCCGGGCGAGGAGGGGCCCGCCGAGTGCGCCGAGGGCGCACCCGGCGGCGGAGGCGAGCACGCCGAGCACCGCGGCCTCGGCGAGCAGGAGCCGCCGGATCTGGCCGGGGGTGGCTCCGGCGGTGCGCAGGAGCCCGAACTCGCGCCGGCGCAGCGCGACGGCGAAGGCGAAGGTGGACGCGACGACGAAGACGGAGACGAAGGCGGTGACGCCGCCGGAGGTGCCGAGGAGGGCGTTGAGGGTGACGAGGGCGCGGGCGTCCCGCTCGGGGTCGGGGTCGGCCCGGACGCGCTCGGCGCCGGTGAGGACCCGGGCGCGGTCGCCGACGAGCGCCCGCACCTCGGCGGCGGGGGCGTCGACGCCGACGGCGTCGGGGCCGCCGGAGGCGGTGACCCTCCAGCGGGCGCGGAGCTCGCGGACCAGTTCTCCGTCCACAGGCTGTGGACGGTCGAGCCGCTGCTCCACGGGCGCGGTCACGGGCCCGCGCCGTACGTCCAGTGCCAGCCGGTCCCGGCCCTGGACGACGACGGGCGAGGAGGCGAACCGCTCGGGAGGACGCTCGGGCGCGTGGGACGTCGCGGCGAGCCCGAGCCCCATGGTGGCGAGCAGCCCGACACCGAGCGCGAGGGCGACGAAGCCGCCGAGGAAGGAGGCCCAGCGGGCACGGAGCCCGGCGCGTACGACGGTCAGCACGCCGCACCTCCGACGGGGACGCCCGCGGTCTCCAGGGTGGCCATCCGTGCCGTCACCGACTCCACGGTCGGGCAGGCCAGTTCGCCCGCGACCCGTCCGTCGGTCAGGAAGACCACGCGGTCCGCGCGGGACGCCGCCACCGGGTCGTGGGTGACCATGACGATCGTCTGGCCGTCCCGGTCGACCAGCTCCCGCAGCATGCCGAGGACCTCCCGGCTCGTCGTCGAGTCGAGCGCGCCGGTCGGTTCGTCGCCGAAGAGGACGGCCGGCCGCGTGATCAGCGCACGGGCGATCGCGACCCGCTGCTGCTGGCCGCCGGACAGCTCCCCGGGCCGGTGCCGTTCCCGCCCGGCGAGACCCACGCGCGCGAGTGCCTCCCGTATCTCCGTACGGGACGGGCGGCGGCCGGCGAGCCGGAGCGGCAGGGCCACGTTCTGCGCGGCGGTCAGGGAGGGCAGCAGGTTGAAGGACTGGAAGACGAAGCCGATCCGGTCGCGCCGCAGCAGCGTGAGGCGCCGCTCGCTCAGCCCCTGGAGGGCGGTGCCGCCGACCTCGACGGTCCCGGCGGTGGGCCGGTCGAGGCCGGCGGCGCACTGCAGGAGGGTGGACTTGCCGGAGCCGGAAGGGCCCATGACGGCGGTGAAGGTCCCGGTGCGGAAGTCGAGGTCGACGCCGTCGAGGGCGCGGACGTCGCGGTGGTGCCGGGTGAGCCGGCGGAGCCGTACGGCGGCGTTCGAGGTCATGGTCCAAGCGAACCGTCCCGGCCCGCTCCGATCACGACCACCACCGGGCGTCCCGGGGGTGGGCCTGGCCCTACCCCCGGGCTCGGCTCAGCCCTCCCGTGCCGCCCGCACCGCCGCCACGAACACGTCCAGCGCGTCACGGGGTTCGCGGCCGCCGAGCAGCGCGCGCAGATGGCCCCGGTCCACGCCCGTGCCGTCGAGGAAGCCGTGGGCGATCGCCGAGTACGTGCTCGCCAGCATCGGCACCTGGAAGGGCACGGCGCCGGACGCGGCGATCGCCGCGCGGGCCTCCGCGAGCGTGCCGGGGGCGTACGCGGCCCCGAGGGCCGCCGCCAGGTCGGCGCCGCCGAGGGCGCGCTCGCCGACGAGCTCGTACACCCGGTTCCGGTGCGCGGCCGGGTCCGTGGCGACGGCGACGGCGACGTCGGCGAGGTCCTCGCGGGCGACGGCGGCGAGCCGGCCCGCGCCGAGGGGGCCCGTGACGCGGTGCTCGGCGTCGGGGGCGGCGATCCAGGTGAGGAACTCGGCGTAGAGGCCGTTGCGGAGGATCGTCCAGTCGAGGGCCGTCGACCGCCGGAGCCGCCGCTCGGTCCAGCGGTGCGCGAGCGCGTACGCGAGGTGGTCGCCGTCGCCGGACAGGCTCGTGTAGACGACGTGGCGGACACCGGCGGCCTCGGCGGCGGAGATCGCGGCCTCGTGGCGGGCGACGACCACGTCGTCCTCCCCGTACCCGGCGGAGATCAGGAGCAGGGTGTCCACCCCGGCGAAGGCCCCGGGAAGGGTCTCCGGGGCGTCGAAATCGAGGCGGCGGGTGCCGGGAAGCCCGGCGCGGGTGCCGAGGACGACGTCGTCGCGGCCGGCGAGCCGTGCGGCGACGAGAGAGCCGAGGGCGCCGGAGACACCGGTGACGAGCAGCATGGATTCCCCCTGGGGTGGTGACGGCTGAGACCATCGTGACGGGACGGTCAGGAGTGCGGAAGGAGGCACATTGATGTCAGAGGGGCACACGGAGGTAACCACCGAGCCCTTGGTCAGCTGTGCCGAGGACTGCGGGGTGCGGGACGTCCAGGACCGGCTCGGCGACAAGTGGACGGTGCACGTCGTCGTCGAACTCGCCGCCGGGCCGAGGCGGTTCAGGGAGCTCCAGCGGCTCGTCACCGGGATCTCGCAGCGGATGCTGACCCTGACGCTGCGCCGCCTCGAACGGGACGGGCTCGTGTCGAGGACGGTGTACCCGACGACCCCGCCGCAGGTGGAGTACGCGCTCACGGAGACCGGGCACAGCATGACCCGGCTGATCAGACAGCTGGTCGACTGGTCGCTCGACCACCGCGCGGTGATCGCCCGGTCGCGCGAGGCATGGGACACGAGGGGTACGCAGTGAGCAGCACCATCGAGAAGGCCTTCGCGGCGCTGTACGCGAGCGACGACGGCTCCCTCGACACGGCGGCCTCCCTGCTGGCCGCCGACCCGGGCACGGACGCGGAACTCGCCCGGCGCGGAGAGGAGTTCGTACGGACGCTGTGGAGCCGGGGCTGGCAGCCCGCGGACCTGGCGCGGACGGCGCGGCGCGAGCTTGAGGACGAGCACGTACGGCTCCTGGCGGGGCTGATCAGGGCGGAGACGGCCGGGTACGAGCGGCTCCCGCACCGCTGGCGGGCGCAGCTGGACGACCTGGACGGCCCGGACTCCGGCGCCGCCCGCCCGGCGGACCGCTTCTCCCGGGCGACCGCGGTCCTGGAGCTGTACCGGCTGCTCGTCCGGCTGCCGCGCCTCGACGCGGTGGGCCCCGTCCCCGGGGAGGCCCTGCCGCCGGCTGCCGCGGGCGAGCCCCGGATGCTGACCCGGATCAGGGCGCTGCTCGCGAAGGCGGAGGCGACGGGCTACCCGGAGGAGGCGGAGGCGCTCACGGCCAAGGCGCAGGAGCTGATGGCCCGGCACAGCCTGGACGAGGCGACACTCGCGGCGGGCGCGCCGAGCCCGGAGACGCCGGGCGCGATCCGGATCGGGGTGGAGCCGCCGTACGAGCAGGCCAAGGCGATCCTGCTCGACGCGGTGGCCACGGCGAACCACTGCCGGGCGGTGTGGAACGAGGCGTACGGCTTCTCGACCGTCGTCGGCTTCGAGGCGGACCTGGACCCCGTGGAGCTGCTGTACACCTCGCTGCTCGTGCAGGGGACGGCGGCGATGACGCGGGCGGAGGCGGAGCAGCGGGCGGGCGGCCGCAAGCGCACGAAGTCCTTCCGGCAGTCCTTCCTCCTCGCGTACGCGAACCGGCTCGGCGCCCGGCTCTCGGCGACGTCCCGCCGGGTGGCGGCCGAGGCGCCCACGCTGCTGCCCGCCCTGGCCTCCCGGGAGGTGGCGGTGGGCGCGCGGACGGACGAGCTCTTCCCGGAGACGCGGACGACGCGGGTGCGGGCGGCGTGGGACGAGGCGGGGTGGACGGGCGGCGCGTCGGCCGCCGACCGAGCGGGCCTCCACCCGCCCCACCCCCGCCTGCCGTAGCACCCGGACCCGACCCGAGGCCCACCACCTGCGCGGCGCCCACGCCTGGGCGGCGCCTGGCCGGGCGGTGCCCGCGCCCGTGCGGTGCCGCCCCATGCGGGCACGCGCCCGCGCCCGTGTGGGCCTTCGCCCACGCCCGTGTGGCGCCTCGGGCCGCTGCCCGTGTGGGCAATCGTCCCGCTGGGGCGGGACGGGTGGGCACACGGGACGGCGCGCTTCGCGGCGCCTCCGCGTTCTGTGCCTGGACCCGCAGCCCAGTGACGGCGCCCGTTCGGTGCGGGTCAGGGCGCGGGAGCCTGGGCCCGGCACGGGGCGCCGTTCCGTTGTGCCCACCCTCCCCCAAGCTCTCGGCTTCGCTCGAGCAGGGGGGACCCCCATCGCCCCAGCGGAACGATTGCCCACAACGGGGGTGGGGACGCCAAGGCCGCGGCCGCGCTCGGCAAGCGAAAAGCCTGATTCGTCCCCGTTCGCGGATACGCTCTGCCTATGAGCTGGCTCCGGGCGCTGAAGGAGACCGCCCGTTCCGGGCTCACCGTCGAGCGGCGGCGGCTCGAACCCGCCATCGCGGCCCGCGGAGCACTCGGTCTCGCCCTCGTCGTCGGGTTCTCCCTGGCCCTGTTCGGCCCCGCCGTCGCCGCGTCCTCCGCCTTCGGCGCCTTCCAGGCGGCCATCGCCACCTTCCAGCGCTCCTGGCGCCCCCGCCCCACTCTGGCCCTCGCCTCCGGCGCGAGCCTCGCCGTCTCCACCTTCCTCGGGTACCTGACCGCGGCGCACACCGTCCTCTTCCTCGCCCTGCTGGTGCTCTGGACGTTCCTGTCGGGGCTCGCCTGGGCCGCGGGCCCGACCGCCGGCATCATCGCCTCCTCCAACGTGGCGATCATGCTGGTGACGGTCACCCTGCCGACCTCCGTCGCCACCGCCGCCGGCCATGCCGCCGTGATCTTCGCGGGCGGTGTCGTCCAGGCCGCCCTCGTCGTCCTCCTCCCGGTCCGCCGCTGGGGCGCCCAGCGTGACGCCCTCGCGGACGCGCTGGCCGCCGAGGCGGACTACGCCCGCAGGCTGCGCCACGACCCGGTCGCCCCGTTCGACCCGGTACCGCTCATGACGGCCCGCAACGCCGCCGCCGTGACGCCCCGCCAGGCCCGTACCCGTCCGGCGGAGCTGTACGGCGCGCGGGGGCTCGCGGAACGCATCCGTCCGGTCCTGGCCTCGCTGGCGGATCCGGCGGTCGGCGTCCCGGAGGAGGGGCCCGCGCGGGCCCGGGTGCGGGAGGTGCTCGGCGCGGCGGGGGAGGTCCTGGACGCCGCCGCGCACGCGATCCGGCACGGCGAACCGGTCGTCCTGCGGCCGCCCGCGCAGGCCGCCCTCCGCAACCCGGACACCGTCACGATCCTCAGGGGCCCGCCCCGCAGGGCGGCCCTGCGCCTGGTGGCGCTGCTCGACGACGTCGTGGAGACGGCGGAACCGCGCACGGAGACGGCGGGGACGAAGGAGACGGCGGGGGCGGCGGGCACGGGCCGCCGGGCGCACCGGACCCGTCCGACCCTCATCGGTCTCGCGCCCGTCGTCCTCGCGAAGGCACGCGCCGAGCTGCGCCCCGACTCCCCGATCCTGCGGCACGCGGTGCGCGTGTCCGCCGTCGCGGCCGCGGGCTACCTCCTCGGCGGCTGGCTCCCCTTCGGCCACGGCTACTGGGCGCCGATGGCCTCGGTGATGGTGATGCGCCCGGACTTCTCGCAGACGTACGCGCGCGCGGTGGCGCGGTTCGGCGGCACCCTCGTGGGCGTGGCGCTGGCGACGGCGGTCGTGCAGTCGGCGCACCCGGGCACGTACCTCTCCGCCGCGCTCGCGGTGCTGTGCGCCTTCGGGATGTACCTGCTGATGCGGACGGGGTACGCCGCGGCCCAGGTCTTCGTCTCCGCGTACGTCGTCTTCCTGCTGGGCATGGCCGGCGCGGGCCTGGGCCAGACCGTGCGGGACCGGGTGCTGCTGACCCTGGTCGGCGGGCTCCTGGCGATGCTGTCGTACGCCGTCTACCCGGCGTGGGAGACGCCCCGGCTGCGCGGCCGGCTCGCGGACTGGCTGGCGTCGGTCGGCGCGTACGCGGCCGTCGTCACCGCCCGGTACGCCGACCCGGCCGGGCCGGCCAGCCCCGACGTGCGGGAGGCGCTCCTGAGGACCCGCGCGGCCCGGGTGGCCTGGCAGGAGGCGGTGGCCCGGGCGACCCACGAACCGGTGCGGCACCGGGGGCTCTCGCACGCGGCGGTGGAGCAGGCCGAGCACGCGCTCGCGGAGTTCGGCCGGGTGGTGATGCTCCTGGAGGCGCACCTGCCGGAGCACGGCGCCCCGCCCGTGCCCGCCGCCGCGACTCTCGCCGAGTCCCTGCACCGGTCGGCGGAGCGGGGCGCGAAGGACGTGCGGGAGCGCAGGGAGCCGCGGTGGGACGACCTGCGCGAGACGGTCGCCGCCTGGTCCGCCGCACCGCCCGACCACTTCCTGCTCGACAAGGGCGCCGTCCTGCTCCTCGGCTGCCTGGAGGAGCTCACGACGGCCCTGGCGGAGTCGAGAAGGCGCCGCTGACGACGCGAGTTCCGGGCGGCGGATTTCGACGGCGTGTCATCCGGAGCGGTGGGAGCGGGAGTTGAAAGGGACGAGGGGCGCGAACGGTCGCGTCCCCCGGAGATCCCGAGGAGCAACCGGATGAAGAAGTACCTGCTGGCCGCCGCCGGCGTCGTGGCCGCCGCGGTGATCGCGGCACCGTCGGCGGTGGGCGCCGCCGGGTCCCCTGCGCCGGCCGCCGTGTCCGCCCCGGCGAAGGCCGCCGCCCCCGCGGCCCCGGCGAAGGACGCCGCCGCCCCCGCCGCCGCCGCTCAGGCCCCCGCCCGGATCCGTACCGTCCGCTCCGGCGAGCGGATCGACGCCGGGCAGGGGTACACGGTGTGGCTGACGGAGGACGGCAAGCACTGGGCGGACCCGGACGGATTCGAGAACTTCCGCAGCGTGGTCGACGGCAACATCGACCGTTTGCAGCCCGGCGTCAGCCACCAGAGCGAGGGCGGCCCGGCGGGCGCGTTCCACTCGGGCCTCTTCTACGGGACGAAGAGGGCGGGCCGCGTCGAACTGACCGACGCCGGGGGCCACAAGACGGTCGCCACGCTCGTCGCCCTGCCGGGACACCCCGACTGGGGCGTCTGGTACACCCACGCGGGAGCGTCCAAGGACAGCCCGTCCGTGGCGCTCTACGACCGCGCGGGCAAGCTCCTGGCCGAGCTGCCGGCCCGGACGTCCTGACCCGGCGTACGTGACCGCGTACGCCACCGGTGGGGGGCCCGGCACGGGGTGGGGCCCGGCCCCCCCCCCCCCCCCCCCCCCCCCCCCCCCCCCCACACACAGCGCCCCCCCCCCCCCGCCCCCCCCCCCCCCCCCCCCCCGCGGCGGCGCGCCGCGCCCCCCCGATACCACCCCCCCCCACCCAGAATAAAAAACAATCTTTAGCGGGGGCGCAGCCGACTATATATATCCCCCCGGGGGGGGGGCCGCGGCGGGGGGCCCCCCCCCCACCACCCCACCCCTTCCCTCCACCGACAGATCACGAGGTCCGACACCGTGCCGCAGGAGTCCGCCACCGAGGACGACGGCTTCGCCGCGTTCGCCGTCGCCGCCTGGCCCCGGCTGGTGCGCACGGCGCAGCTCCTGACCGGGGACTTCCACGAGGCCGAGGACCTGGTGCAGACGACGCTGGCCAAGGTCTACGGGCGCTGGCGGCGGGTTCCGCGCGCCGAGATCGACCTCTACGTGCGCCGCGCGCTGATCAACAACAACCTCAGCAGGGTGCGCCGGAAGCGGGTCGTCCACCTCCTGACGCCGGTGCTGCCGGAGTCGCTCCGCCACACCTCGGCGGGCCACGCGGAGGCGGTCGAGGAGCGCACGGCGCTGCTCGCCGCCCTCGCGGACCTCACCGCCCGCCAGCGCGCCGTGATGGTGCTCCGCTACTGGGAGGACCTGACGGAGCCGCAGATCGCGAGCGTGCTCGGCTGCTCGCTCGGCACGGTCAAGTCGCACGCCCGGCGCGGCCTCGCGGCCCTGCGCGCCCACCCCCGGCTCGCCGGCGTCCCGGCCGCCCCCGTCCCCTCCCTCCCCCTCTCCTCCGGAGCCCGCCGATGAACCCCACGCCCCTGCCGGAGCCCGGCCCGTCCGCGTCCGGCCCCGCCGACGGCGACGTCCGGGCGGCCTTCGCCCGCGCGGCGCTCGACGTCACCCCGGGGCCGGTGCCGCTGGCCGCCGTGCGGCGCGCGGGCCGGGCGCGCCGCCGCCGCCGGACGGCGGGCCTGTCGGCGCTCTCGGTGCTCGGAGCGGCGGCGGCCGTGGCGGCGGTCGTCGCCCTCGTCCCCGTACGGTCGTCACCGCCGGAGCCGGTGCGCGTGGCCGCGCCGCCGACCGCCGTCCGGCCCACGCAGGCCCCGGACCGGATCCGCACCGTGCGCCCCGGCGAGCGGGTGGACGCCGGGCACGGGTACACGGTGTGGCTGACCGGGGACGGCAAGCACTGGAAGGGCCCGGACGGTCTGGAGAACTTCCGTCGTGTGACCGACGGCAACATCGACCGCTCGCGGCCGGACGTCAGCTATCAGAGCGAGGGCGGTCCCCAGGGCGCCTTCCACTCGGGGCTCTACTACGGGACGGGCGCGGCGGGCCGGGTCGAGCTGACCACCGGGCCCGGGGGGCGCACGGTCCTCGCCACCCTGCTCGAACTCCCGGGCCGTCCGGGCTGGGGCGTCTGGTACGCGCGCACCGGTCCGGGCGGCGGCGGGGTCACCGCCGTCACGCTCTACGACCGCGCGGGCGCACGCCTGGCCGTCCTGGGGAACTGACCGCGCGCCCCTCCGTGCCCAGCGCCGGCGGGGGTGGGGGCCCCACCGGCAGATTTATTGGCAATGGGATTCATTTTCATTTATCCTGCACACCATGGCACGCAACGAGCTCCGCCCCGTCGTCAAGCTCCGGTCCACCGCCGGAACCGGATTCACCTACGTCACCCGCAAGAACCGCCGCAACGACCCCGACCGGCTCAGCCTGCGCAAGTTCGACCCGGTCGCCGGCCGGCACGTCGACTTCCGAGAGGAGCGCTGACCCTCATGAAGCCCGGCATCCACCCCGTCTACGGGCCCGTCGTCTTCCGGGACAAGGCCGGCGGCTTCGCCTTCCTCACCCGCTCCACCCTCGGCAGCGAGAAGACGGTGGAGTGGGAGGACGGTCGCACCTATCCCGTCGTCGACGTCGAGATCTCCTCGGCGAGCCACCCCTTCTATACGGGCACCGCGCGCGTGCTCGACACGGCCGGCCGCGTCGAGCGCTTCGAGAAGCGCTACGGGCGGCGCGAGGCGCCCTGATGTCCCCGGTCGGCCCCGCGGCAGCCCCGGCGGCCGGGGGTCCGGCCGCCTGACCTCCACCGATGACGCGTCGGACGGGGCCTACCCGACGGTAGAACTCTCCGTCGCGTAGTCGCTACGCCACCCCTTGTGCACGTGCATCTGCTCATGCATCGGCATATGAACACAGCTATGATCCGAGGAAGTTGACACCTGCACCAAGCAACTCGGGGAGCTACCAGTGCATCATGCGCATCACGCGTACAACGGCATGGCGGCCACTGAGCTGCGAGGAGTCGTGTGGCAGAAGAGCCGGCACAGCAACTCCCAGGGGTCCTGCGTGGAGTTCGCGAAACTCCCGGGGGGCGACGTCGCCGTGCGGAACTCACGGCACCCCGACGGGCCGGCGCTCGTCTACACACCCGCCGAGATCGAGGCCCTTCTGCTGGGCGTCAAGGACGGCGAGTTCGACCACCTCGTCTGACGACCTCTGAGACGCGAGAAGGGCCCCGACGGTTGCCGTCGGGGCCCTTCTTCCGTTCTCGGCGCTACTCCGGTCCGATCCGGAACAGCGCCCACACCACCTTGCCCTGGAGCGTCCCGGCGAGCGGGTGCCAGCCCCAGCCGTCGCTGAACGAGTCCACCAGGAACAGACCCCGCCCCGACTCGGCGGCGAAGTCCTCCTCGCCGCCGCGCGCCTCCGGGCTCTCGCGGCTGGGGTCGCGCACGGCGCACACCAGGCGCGAGGCCCAGCGCATCAGGTGCAGCCGGACCGGCGGGTTCTGGCCTTCCTCCTGCGGCGCGTCGGCGGGCACCGCGTGACGCAGCGCGTTCGTGACGAGCTCGGAGACGACCAGGGCCACGTCGTCGAAACGCTCCGTCAGCTCCCAGCGGTCGAGCGTGTTGCTGGTGAACTTGCGGGCCCCGCGCACGGCTTCGTACCGGGCGGGCAGGGCGCAGGAGGCGGAGGTGGAGACGGCGCCGGGATCGATCGGCGGCAGGCCCTGCCGTAACGGCTCGAGCACGGTCGATCCATTCGTCCCCATGCGAGGCACTCCCGGGAATCGCGACTGTGGTGCGACAACACGACAACACGAACGAGTACGCGGCTGCGCGGGCTCCATGGTTCCGAATGCGTGCACTGGATGCAAGGGCAGATGCACGTGCACGCGCCGGACCTGTCCGTCCACGCGCCGAATCTGTGCATAAGTCGGCCACACGATGAGGGGAACTTCCCCGGATCCGCACCCACTGTGCCCGCGATGTGCGCGCCGATGCCCGGAAGTCGCCGCCTTTCCGTAATCGAATGTGTACGCGCTGAAGCGTTTGATGGCAGAATCCGGGGCTCGACGGGGGCTCGACACCGTAAAGGGGAGGCGAAGAGCCGTGACCGCAGGCGAATCGGGCGGAGCGAGCGGGAGTGTGGTGCGGCGCATCCTGCTGGGCTCCCAGCTGAGGCGGCTGCGCGAGTCGCGCGGGATCACCCGCGAGGCGGCCGGGTATTCCATCCGCGCGTCCGAATCCAAGATCAGCCGCATGGAGTTGGGACGGGTGAGCTTCAAGGCCAGGGACGTCGAGGATCTGCTCACCCTCTACGGGGTCGGGGACGAGGCCGAGCGCGGCTCGCTCCTCGGGCTCGCCCGCGAGGCCAACGTCGCCGGGTGGTGGCACAGCTTCGGCGACGTGCTGCCGGGCTGGTTCCAGACGTACGTCGGCCTGGAGGGCGCCGCCTCCCTCATCCGCGTCTACGAAGTGCAGTTCGTCCACGGCCTGCTGCAGACGGAGGCCTACGCCCAGGCCGTCGTCACCCGGGGCATGCCCGACGCCCCGCCCGCCGAGATCGACCGCCGGGTCGCCCTGCGCCTGGAGCGCCAGAAGGTCCTCGTCTCCGAGCGCGCCCCGCAGTTCCACGCCGTCCTCGACGAGGCCGCGCTGCGCCGCCCCTACGGCGACCGGGCGGTCATGCGGGGGCAGTTGAGGCACCTGATCGAGATCTCCGAGCACCCGGGCGTCACGCTCCAGGTCATGCCCTTCAGCTTCGGCGGTCACGCCGGCGAGAGCGGCGCCTTCACGATGCTGAGCTTCCCCGAGTCCGACCTCTCCGACATCGTCTACCTCGAACAGCTCACCAGCGCCCTCTACCTCGACAAGCGCGAGGAGGTCGCCCAGTACCAGCGGGTGATGGAGAAGCTGCAGAAGGACGGACCCGATCCGGCCGAAAGCCGGGACCTTCTCCGAGGTCTCCTTCAACTCTCCTGATACATCAGTACGATGACGCCACATCAGTCGCACTGCAGGTAGCGGGTAGAGGGGTCTCATCCATGTCGCACTTCACCGACCTGGCCCACCAGTACATCGACGGCGAGTGGAAGCCCGGAAGCGGCTCGTGGGACATCATCGACTTCAACCCGTACACCGGGGAGAAGCTCGCCTCCCTCACCGTCGCCACCGCCGGTGAGGTCGACCGCGCCTACCGGGCCGCCGAGCGCGCCCAGACCGCGTGGGCCGAGACCAACCCGTACACCCGCCGGCTCGTCTTCGAGCGCGCGCTGCGGATCGTCGAGGACCGCGAGGAGGAGATCGCCGAGACGATCGTCGCCGAGCTCGGCGGCACCCGCCTCAAGGCGGCCTTCGAGCTGCACCTCGCCAAGGAGTTCCTGCGCGAGGCGGTCCAGCTGGCGCTGCGCCCCGAGGGCCGCATCCTGCCCTCGCCGGTCGACGGCAAGGAGAACCGCGTCTACCGCGTCCCGGTCGGCGTCGTCGGCGTCATCTCCCCCTTCAACTTCCCCTTCCTCCTCTCCATCAAGTCGGTCGCGCCCGCGCTCGCGCTCGGCAACGCCGTCGTCCTCAAGCCGCACCAGAACACCCCGATCTGCGGCGGCACGCTGGTCGCGAAGGTCCTGGAGGAGGCCGGGCTGCCGGCCGGGCTGCTCAACGTCGTCGTCACGGACATCGCCGAGATCGGCGACGCGCTCCTGACCCACCCGGTCCCGAAGGTCATCTCCTTCACCGGCTCCGACAAGGTCGGCCGGCACGTCGCCACGGTCTGCGCGCAGAACTTCAAGCACGCCGTCCTCGAACTCGGCGGCAACAGCGCCCTGATCGTCCTCGACGACGCCGACGTCGACTACGCGGTGGACGCGGCGGTCTTCAGCCGCTTCGTGCACCAGGGCCAGGTCTGCATGGCCGCCAACCGCATCCTGGTGGACCGCACACTGGAGGAGGAGTTCACCGAGAAGTTCGTGGCGAAGGTGAAGACCCTGCGCGTCGGCGACCCGGCCGACCCCGCCACCCACATCGGCCCCCTCATCAACTCCCAGCAGGCGGAGGCCGTCTCCTCGGTCGTCGACCAGACGGTCGCGGCCGGCGCGACGGCGCTGCTGCACGGCACGGTCGACGGCAACCTCGTCTCCCCCTCCGTCCTCACCGGCATCGCCGCCGACTCCCCGGTCCTGAGCCAGGAGATCTTCGGCCCGGTGGCCCTGATCGTCCCCTTCGACGGGGAGGAGGAGGCCGTACGGATCGCCAACGACACCCCGTACGGGCTCAGCGGCGCCGTCCACACCGGGGACGTCGAGCGGGGCGTGCGGGTCGCCAGGCGCATCCACACCGGCATGATCCACATCAACGACGGCACCGTGCACGACGAGCCGATCGTGCCCTTCGGCGGCGAGAAGCACTCGGGCATCGGGCGCCTCAACGGCGAGGCGATGGTGGACGCCTTCACCACCCAGAAGTGGATCTCGATCCAGCACGGCCGCAGCCGCTTCCCGTTCTGATCCGCATCCCCTTGCGGACAGAAGGTGTCCGCAAGGGTCCGTAGCGTGGTGGTTGTCGGAGAAGCCACAGCTACGTAAGGCGGAGATCATGGTTGCCCTTGTTCCCACGGAGGCCCACGGCGACGAGCGCGGCGCGTTCCTGAACTTCGTCGAGGCCCAGCGCGCCGCGCTCCGCCGCTCGCTCCTCGGTCTCACCGAGGAGCAGGCGGCGAGCCGCCCCAGCGCCAGCGAGCTCAGCCTCTCGGGGCTGGTCAAGCACGTCGCCGAGGTCGAGCTCAACTGGCTGCGGCTGGCCCAGGAGCAGCCGAACGAGCGCCAGCGCACGGAGGAGACCTGGGGCGACGCCTTCCGGCTCGTGGACGGCGAGACGATCCCCGAGGTCCTCGCCTTCTGGGCGGACGTGGCGAAGCAGACCGAGGAATTCGTCCGCTCGGCGCCGAGCCTGGACGACACCTTCCCGCTGCCGACCGCGCCCTGGTTCCCGGTGGACGGGCGCGTGTCGGTGCGCTGGATGCTGCTGCACCTGGTCCAGGAGATGGGACGGCACGCGGGCCACGCGGACATCGTCCGCGAGTCCCTGGACGGCAAGGGCTCCTTCGACCTGATCGCGGAGGAGAGGGCCCTCGCCTAGGCCGTCTCTTTCGGATCTTGCCGCGCCGACCGACATCGGGGCACGGCGGCGGTGCGTAGTCAAGGCTGACTAGCATCGAGTCATGTCAGCGATCCGACTTCTCGTCCTGGGCGCGGTCAAGCAGCACGGCCGCGCCCACGGCTACCAGGTGCGCAACGACCTGGAGTACTGGGGCGCGCACGAGTGGTCCCACGCCAAGCCCGGCTCGATCTACCACGCGCTGAAGCAGATGGCGAAGCAGGGACTGCTGCACGCGCACGAGGTCGCGCCGAGCGCCGTGGGCGGACCGCCGCGCGTCGAGTACGAGCTGACGGAACGCGGCACCGAGGAGTACTTCGCGCTGCTGCGCGAGGCGCTGACCACGTACGACCAGAAGACGGACGTCCTGTCGGCGGCCATCGGCTTCATGGTGGACCTGCCCCGCGAGGAGGCCGCGGAGCTGCTGCGGCGGCGGGTGCGGGCGCTCGACGAGTGGCGGGTGGCGGTCACGGAGTACTACACGCCGGAGGGCGGCCCGGGGCAGCTCGGGCACATCGGCGAGATCATGCACATGTGGGTCCACTCGGCGGACGCCGGCAAGGAGTGGACGCTCGGCCTGATCGAGCGGATCGAGGGCGGTGCGTACGTGTTCGCGGGCGAGGGTGACCCGTTCGTGGGGGTGCTCGCGGAGGGCGAGGAGAACCCGTATGCGAGCTAATCAAGTTTGATTAATGCCTGAGCAGGGCATACCGTCCTCCGTCGTCGGCGGCTAATCAAATTTGACCAGTGGCTACGTGCGGGAGGAAGACGGATGACATCGGAAGCGGTCCTGGTGGAGGGCGCGCGGAAGCGCTACGGGGAGAAGAGCGCCCTGGACGGGCTCGACCTGGCCGTCGGACGGGGGACCGTCCACGGCCTGCTCGGCCCCAACGGCGCGGGCAAGACCACGACCGTACGGATCCTGGCCACCCTGCTGCGGCACGACGAGGGCCTCGTGCGGGTCGCGGGCCACGACGTACGGACCGGGGCCCGGGAGGTGCGGCGGCGGATCGGGCTGCTCGGACAGCACGCCGCACTCGACGAGGAGCTGGGCGGCCGGCAGAACCTGGAGATGTTCGGCAGGCTCCACCACCTGGGCGCCCGGGGCGCCGGCGCGCGCGCCGACGAGCTCCTGGAGCGCTTCGGCCTCGCGGACACCGGCCGCAAGCCCGTCCGCCAGTACAGCGGCGGCATGCGCAGGCGCCTCGACCTGGCGGCCTCGCTGATCACCGAGCCCGAGGTGCTCTTCCTCGACGAGCCGACCACCGGACTCGACCCGCGGGGGCGCATGGAGGTCTGGGACTCGGTGCGTTCGCTGGTCGGCGGGGGCACGACCGTCCTGCTCACCACGCAGTACCTGGAGGAGGCCGACCGGCTCGCCGACCGGATCTCGGTCGTGGACCGGGGCAGGGTCGTCGCCGACGGCACGCCCGACGCGCTCAAGGCGCGCGTGGGCGCCGACCGCGTCGACGTCGTCGTCCGGGACGCGGCACGGCTCGACGAGGCGGCCGGGCTGCTGCCCGTGCCGAGGGCCCAGGTGCGCGTGGACGCGGACGCGCGGCGGCTGAGCGCACCGGTCACGGACCGGACGGCCACGCTCGCCGAGACCCTCCGGGCCCTCGACGAGGCCGGCGTCGAGGTGGAGGACATCGCCCTGCGGCGGCCGACCCTGGACGAGGTGTTCCTGCTCCTGACGGCGCGGTCCGAGGAGGTGGCGGCATGAGCGCGACGCACGTGGCGGGCGACTGCTGGACCATGACCCGGCGTGAACTCGCCCACTGGGCGCGGCAGCCGGTGCAGGTCCTCGTCGGGCTCGTCTTCCCGGTGATGATGCTGCTGATGTTCGGCTACCTGGTCGGCGGAGGGCGGACCGTCGACGGCGCGTACGTGGACTACCTGGTGCCGGGGATGCTCACCCTGACCATGGTGTTCGGTCTCGAAGGCACCATGACGGCGGTGACGCGGGACCTCGACAAGGGCGTCATCGACCGGTTCCGGTCCCTGCCGATGGCCGACGGGGCGGTGCTCGTGGGGCGGGCGGCCGCCGACATGCTCCAGTCGGCGGTGGGGCTGCTCGTGATGGTCGGCGTGGGGTACGCGATGGGCTGGCGCGCGGACGGCGGCGCCGCGGCCGCCCTCGGGGCGCTGGGGCTGCTGCTCCTGCTGCGCTTCGCGATGCTGTGGATCGGGATCTTCCTGGCCCTGGTCGCCGGGAAGGCGGAGCTGGTGCAGGCCGTGCAGATCCTGGTCTGGCCGGTCGGCTTCCTCTCCAACGCCTTCGCCTCGCCGGACTCGATGCCGGGCTGGCTCGGCACGGTCGTGGAGTGGAACCCGATGTCGGCGACCGCGACGGCGGTGCGCGACCTCTTCGGCGGTCCGGGAGGGGAGCCGGGGCACGTCACGGCCGCGGTGCTGTGGCCGCTGGCGCTGCTGGTGGTCTTCTTCCCGCTGGCGGTACGGAGGTTCGGGCGGCTCGGGAGGTAGCGGCGCGGGAGGCGGCGGCGCGGAAGGGGCGCCGGGCGCGGGGATCAGTGCAGGGAGTGGCCCTCGTGGTCGAGTTCGAGCTGCGGGCGGCCGGTGACGATCAGCCAGGCCGGGAGGGAGGCGAGGCAGAGCACGGCCAGCATCGTGGGGGAGGAGGCGAGGACGGCGCCGGTGAAGAGGCTGATCCAGCCCTGCCGGGTGGTGGCGAGCAGGACGCCCAGGACGGCGGAGGAGACGGCGACGGCCGGGTGGACCTCGGGGACCAGGGCCTGGGCGCACAGGCCGAAGGAGGCGCCGATGAAGACGGCGGGGAAGATCCGGCCTCCCGGGAAGCCGCAGGAAGCGGCGACGAGGAGGGCGAGGAGCTTGATGACGGCCAGCTTGAGCAGCTCGCCCGAGGACCAGCTGCCGATCGAGGCGGTGAGCTCCTTGGTCTCCGCCAGGCCCTTGAAGAGGGTCAGGTGTCCGCCGACGGCGCCCAGGAGACCGAGGGTGAGGCCGCCGAGGGGCAGCATCACCATGGGGTGCCGCAGCCGCCGGTAGACGGCGTGGACGTACGGGAAGAGGTAGCACGCGGCGAGGCCGAGGAGGGCCGCGGCGGAGGCGATCACCAGGGCGGCGGCGATGTCGCCGAAGCCGGGGTCGTCCAGTGGTGGCAGTCCGATGTCGAAGCTGGGCTCGGCCAGGAGCTGGGTGGTCAGCGCGCCGGTGCCGGCGGCGACGAGCGGGGCGAAGAGCCGGTCCCAGAGGGAGCCGCGGCCCGGCTGTCCGGCGAGGGCCTCGGAGAGGACGAGGGCGGCCGCCACCGGGGTGCCGAAGAGGGCGCCGATGGTGGCGGCCGAGGCCAGCGCGACCCAGGCGGCGCCGGGCGTCTCGGGTGCGGCCTTGCGGCCGAGCCAGTACGCGAGCGCGATGTTGGCGGCGATGATCGGGTTCTCGGGGCCGAGGCTGACGCCGCCGGCCAGCGCGAGGGTGCTCGCGAGGAGCAGCCCCGGCACCATCCCCGGGGTGTGCGGCGGTCCGCCGAGCCCCTCGGAGGACGGGTCGGGTCCGGCGTGTCCGGGGATCTTCCACACCACGAGGCCCACGGCGACGCCCGTCGCGGTGAGCATGACGATGATCCAGAAGGAGGAGTACCGCCCGATGCCGAGCGCGTCCGGCAGGTTGTTCCAGAGCACGTGCTGGAACTCCTCCGCGAGGACGCTGATCCCGAGGAAGAGCAGGCTCGCGCCCACGCCGACGAGGAGTGCGGGGAGGATCTGGGGGAGGAGGAGCCGGGCGGACGCCTCCGGGGGAGGCGGAGCATGATCGGTGGCCACCGCCCCACCATAAGTGAGCAAATGCGGCACAACACCCCGAACGTCCCGGAACGGCCCCGGCGCGGGGAACCGGGGACAACGCCCGGGCCGGGACTTGCACCTCACGTCGCGTCAGGACCCAGGCTGAACGGCGTACCGACAGAGAGAGGGGCGGACGGCCGATGGGCTACTCCGTGGGACAGGTGGCCGGCTTCGCCGGGGTCACGGTGCGCACCCTGCACCACTACGACGCGATCGGACTGCTCGCACCGGGCGGCCGCAGCACGGCGGGACACCGCCGCTACGACGACGCGGACCTCGACCGGCTCCAGCAGATCCTGTTCTACCGGGAGCTCGGCTTCCCCCTCGAAGAGGTCGCGGCCCTCCTCGACGACCCGCACGCCGACCCGCAGGAGCACCTGCGGCGGCAGCACACGCTGCTGACCGCGCGGATCGGCGAGCTGACGAGGATGGCGGCGGCCGACGAGCACGCCATGGAGGCGAAGAAGATGGGCATCAACCTCACGCCCGAGGAGAAGTTCGAGGTCTTCGGGGACAAGGACCCCGAGCGGTTCGCGGAGGAGACCGCCCGCCGCTGGGGCGGCTCCCACTCCCACGAGCGGGCCCGGGCGCGGGCCGCCGCGTACGGCAAGGAGGAATGGCAGCGGATGAAGGACGAGGTCGACGTGTGGGGCGCCGCCTACGCGGACCTGATGGCCGCGGGCGCGGACCCCCGGTCCGAGGAGGCGATGGACCTCGCCGAGGCCCACCGCAGCCACCTCACGACCTGGTTCTTCGAGTGCCACCCGAAGACCCACGTGGAGCTCGCCGAGATGTACGTCGCCGACGAGAACTTCCACGCGTTCTACGAGTCGATCCACCCGGGCCTGCCGGAGCACCTGCGGGAGGCGGTCCGGGCGAACGCCGCGCGCCTGGCGGGCTGACCGGGGGAGCGGGCGGGTTCAGACGCGCGGCTCGATCACCACCGCCGTGCCGTACGCGCACACCTCCGTGCCGACGTCCGCCGCTTCCGTCACGTCGAAGCGGAACATCAGCACGGCGTTCGCGCCGCGCGCCTTCGCCTGCTCCACCAGGCGCTGCATCGCCTGGTTGCGGGTCTCCACGAGGGTCTTCGTGAGTCCCTTCAGCTCACCGCCGATCATCGACTTCAGGCCCGCGCCGATCTGGCTGCCCAGATGGCGGGAACGGACGGTGAGCCCGAAGACCTCACCGATCACCTGCCGGACCTGGTAGCCCGGCACGTCGTTCGTGGTCACGACCAGCACGTCGGGGTGCGGCCCCTGGCCGCCCCCGTACTCCTCGATGCCCATCGGCATGCACCTCCTGACCCCCAAGCCTCGGGCCGGCGGGCCCGGACCGCATCCCGTGGGGACCGGGTGGAACCGGGTGGCTCCGGCCCGCGTTGATAGCTTGGGGCCAGCCGTCCCCCAAGCCCCCACCACCGCAGGAGCCCGGAACCCGTGAACACGCTTGCCCTCGGACCGAGCTGGCTGGACCCGGACTATCTGATCGGGACCTTTGGTCTGATCGGTGTCCTCGTCATCGTCTTCGCCGAGTCCGGCCTGCTCATCGGGTTCTTCCTGCCCGGCGACTCGCTGCTCTTCACCACCGGCCTGCTGGTCACCACCGGCAAGCTGGACACGCCGCTGTGGCTGGTGTGCACCCTGGTGGTGGCCGCCGCCGTCCTCGGCGACCAGGTCGGCTATCTCTTCGGCCGCAAGGTCGGCCCGTCGCTCTTCAAGCGCCCCGACTCCAAGCTCTTCAAGCAGGAGAACGTCGAGAAGGCGCACGAGTTCTTCGAGAAGCACGGACCGAAGTCGCTGATCCTGGCCCGCTTCGTCCCCATCGTCCGGACGTTCACGCCGATCGTCGCCGGTGTGAGCGGGATGAACTACCGCTCGTTCATCACGTTCAACGTCATCGGCGGCGTCCTGTGGGGCGCGGGCGTGACGCTGCTCGGCGCCTCCCTCGGCAAGGTCGAGTTCGTCCACCAGCACATCGAGATGATCCTCGTCGGGATCGTCCTGATCTCCGTGATCCCCGTCGTGATCGAGCTCCTCCGGGCCCGCTCCCAGTCGAAGAAGAACCCGCCGCGCGGCGACCACGACGCCCCCGGCACGCCGAACCCGCAGTCCCCCCGCGGCCGCCACGCCAAGCGGTAGGAACCGACGCTAGAAACCCCGGGTGCGCTTCGCCGCGCGCCGCGCCGCCGCCGCGCCCGGGGCCTGCATGAAGAGGCGGGCCAGCTCGCTCCCCAGGTTCACGCCGATCGCGATCGCCAGGGCCAGCGCCGCCGCCTTCGCGAGCGAGGCGAAGCCCTGGTCCAGATTGTTCTGGGCGATCGCGAGCACCCCGAAGTACGTCGCCGAACCGGGCAGCAGCGGCCCGATCGCCGCCGTCACGTACGGCAGCGACGAGGTGTGCTCGTAGCGGGCGATCAGCTGCCCGAAGAGCCCCACCAGACCGGCCGCCACCGCCGTCGCCATCACCGTCGAGCCCCCGGCGGTCACCGCGATCGACGCGTAGATCACCCAGGCCACCCCGCCGTTCAGGGTCGCGAACAGCACCGTCGCCCGCGACTGCTGCAGCAGGATCGCGAAGGTCGCGCACAGCACCATCGACGCCAGGATCTGCGTCACCGGCCGCTCCACCGCCCGCAGCGCCCCCTCGGGGTTCAGCTGCGCGTCGAACTGCACGGCGACGTACAGCACCGACAGCACGCCCACCACGATCGCGACGAAGAAGTACGCGACCTCCAGCAGCCGGGCCGAGGCCGTGATGTAGAAGCCGGTCAGGCCGTCCTGCACGGCCGCGACGAGCGCCCGCCCCGGGATCAGCGCGAACAGGCCACCGGTGATCACCGCGGACGGACGCAGCTCCGCGTGCAGCAGCGTCAGGAGCACCCCCATCGCCGCCGGCGGCATCGCCGCCACCAGGAACTGGTAGAACTCCGGCATCCCGCGCCCCGCGAACAGCCACGCGAGACGGTCGCCGAGGACCGCGCCGAGCGCCGCCACGAAGAAGACCGTCGGACCGCCGCCGAGCAGCACCGAGGCCGCACCGGCCAGGACGCCCGCCGCCGCCGTCAGGACCCACCCCGGGTACGGGTGCCGGTTCCGCCGTATCTCCGCGAGCCGCCGGTAGGCCTCCTCGGGCGTCACCTCGTGCGCCTGCGCGTTGATGTCCGCGAGCAGCTGGTAGACGGCCGCGAGCCGCGTGTAGTCGGTGCCCCGGCGGCGTACGGTCCGGTTCGCCGTGATCGGGTCGTCCACCAGCGAGGGCTGGTACGTGACCGACAGCAGGGTGAACGTCACCGTCGGCTCCACCCGGTCCAGACCGTACGAGCGGCAGATCGCGAACATCGCCGCCTCGACGTCCTCCGCGCCCTCCCCGCCCGCGAGCAGCAGCTCGCCGATCCGCAGGGTCAGGTCGAGGACGCGCGGCACCGAGGGCCCGGACTCGTCCTCCTTGCGCGGGGCCTCCGGCACCGGCCGGTCACCCACGGGCAGCCGCAGCATCGTCCGCATCCGGTCCTGCCACGGCGCGTCCTGCGAGAGCCGCACCATCGGCACCCCGTACGCCGGGGTGAACGCGGGCGGCGAGCTCTTCGCCGTGTACGTGGCGGGCGGGGCGAACGCGGAACCCTCCGGCTCCTGCGGCGGCTCGGGCGCCAGCCCCGGCGGCAGGGCGAACTCGGAGGTCGCGTGCTCGTCCTCGGGCGGTGGGGGCTGCTCCACCCCGGCCGGCGGGACGAACGCGCTCCGCGCCTCGTCCGACTGCGGCTTCCGGTCCTCAGGAGCACCGTCGTCCGGCTCCGCCACCACGCTCTCCGCCTCACCCCGGGGAATCCTGGATTCCAGTATGAAGGTGCGACGGACACGCGAAAGGCGGTGCACCCCAAGAGGTGCACCGCCTTCACACGCTCACGGCATCAGGGGCTCAGTGGCCGCCCTGCTCCTTGGCGCGCGCGTACGACTTCTCGATCTCTTCCTCGGCCTCGGCGCGGCCGACCCAGTCGGCGCCCTCGACGGACTTGCCCGGCTCCAGGTCCTTGTAGACCTCGAAGAAGTGCTGGATCTCCAGGCGGTCGAACTCGGCCACGTGGTGGATGTCGCGCAGGTGCTCCATGCGCGGGTCCGTCGCCGGGACGCACAGCAGCTTGTCGTCGCCGCCGGCCTCGTCCGTCATGCGGAACATGCCGATGGCGCGGCACTTGATCAGGCAGCCCGGGAAGGTGGGCTCGTCGAGGATGACGAGCGCGTCCAGCGGGTCGCCGTCCTCGCCGAGGGTGTTCTCGACGTAGCCGTAGTCGGTCGGGTAGGCCGTCGACGTGAAGAGACGACGGTCCAGACGGATGCGACCCGTCTCGTGGTCGACCTCGTACTTGTTCCGCGATCCCTTCGGGATCTCGATGAGAACGTCGAACTCCACGGGTGGCTCCTCCTGAATCAACACAAGTGAATGCTCGCGACGACGCGCGGTGATTAAGTGTCCCTCACGCACGTGTGTGATCGCGAAAGGGGCTGGTCAGCAATGCCGGAGCCGAGGACGTGGCAGCTCACGGCGGGCTCCGCCGCCCTCGGTCTCGTCCTGGCGGCCGTCGCGGCGACCGCGGCCGGACCGTGGGACGGAGGCCAGCGTACGGCCGAGCGGGCCCGCGCCGCCGCCCCGGCGGCGGGTGGCACGCGTCACGCCCCGCCCCCGGCGCCCGCCGCGCCCCGCCGCCCCGCCCCCGCCCCCAGCGCCCCCGGCGTCCTCGCCGCCCTGCGCGCCCCCGCCACCGCCGCCCCCGCGGCGCCCGCCGGACGCGGCGCCGACCTCGCCGCCGTCCTCGTCCCGCTCCTCGCCGACCCCGGCCTCGGCCCGCTCCGCACCGCCTCCGTCGTCGACACGGCCACCGGCCGGCAGCTCTACGGCGAGGGCGCCGGCACCCCCATGACCCCCGCCTCCACGGTCAAGATCGCCACCACCGCGGCCGCGCTCTCCGCCCTCGGCCCCGAGCACCGCATCGCCACCACCGTCACCGCCGCCCCCGACGGCAAGGGCATCACGCTCACCGGCGGCGGCGACCCCACGCTCGACCCGGCCCGCCTGAAGGCCCTCGCCGCCGACACCGCCCGCGCCCTCAAGGCCCTCGGCCACACCTCCGTACGCCTCTCCTACGACACGAGCCTCTACCGGGGCCCCGCCCTCCACCCCATCGGCCCCAACGAGAACATCGCCCCCGTCGTCGCCCTCATGACCCGCGAAGGCCGCCTCGACGACAGCCACAGCGGCCCCGCCCCCCGCACCGCCGACCCGGCCGGCGACACCGCCACCGCCTTCGCCGGCCTCCTCGCCGCGGCCGGGATCGAGGTCACCGGCGACCCCGCCCCCGGCCACACCCCCCGGGCCGACCCGCTCGCCGTCACGCACTCCGCACCCCTCGGCGACCTCGTCGAGCGGACCCTCACGAACAGCGACAACGACCTCGCCGAGGCCCTCGCCCGGCAGACCGCGCTCGCCCGCAGGCAGCCCGCGAGCTTCCAGGGCGCCGAGAAGGCCGTACGCGACGAACTCACCCGGCTCGGCGTCCCCGTCGCCGGCGCCCGCTTCGCCGACGGCAGCGGACTCGACCGCCGCGACCGCGTCTCCGCCGCCCTCCTCACCGGACTCCTCACCCGCGCGGCCGACCCCGCCCGCCCCGCCCTGCGCCCGCTGCTCACCGGACTGCCCGTCGGCGGCTTCACCGGCACGCTCGCCGCCCGCTTCGACACCGACCCCGCCACGGCCGGCGCCGGACTCGTCCGCGCCAAGACCGGCACCCTCACGGGCGTCAACACGCTCGCGGGGACCGTCGTCACCGCCGACGGCCGCCTCCTCGCCTTCGCGTTCCTCGCCGGCCGCACCGTCTCCGCGTCCGAGGCACAGCCCGCCCTCGACCGGCTCTCCGCCGCCCTCGCGGGCCGGAAGTGAGCGCACACGCCCCCCGTCGAACCCTCACCGAACAGGCGCCGAGCCCGTACGGTTGACGCATGACGAGCATCGGTGGCGCAGGCACATCCGGGATGGTCGACTGGAACCTCGCGGTCGCGACCGCGACCCGCCTCGTGCGGCCCGGACCCGAAGTCAGCCGCGACGAGGCCCGCGAGGTCGTCGCCGAACTCCGCAGGCACGCCAAGGCCTCCGAGGAACACGTCCGCGCCTACACCCGGATGATCCCCGAGGGCGCCGAACCGCACGACACGCCCGTCCTCGTCGTCGACCGCGCGGGCTGGATCAAGGCCAACGTCGCCGGCTTCCGCGAGCTGCTCACCCCGCTCCTCGGCAAGATGCAGGAGCGCCGCTCCACCACCCCCGGCAGCGGCGTCCTCGGCGCCGTCGGCGGCAAGGTCACCGGCGTCGAGCTCGGGATGCTGCTGTCCTTCCTCGCCTCCCGCATCCTCGGCCAGTACGAGACCTTCGCCCCCGCCACCCGCGACCTCCCCGCCGGGGCGAACGGCGGCGGACGGCTGCTCCTGGTCGCCCCCAACATCGTCCACGTCGAACGCGAACTCGACGTCTCCCCGCACGACTTCCGGCTCTGGGTCTGCCTCCACGAGGAGACCCACCGCACCCAGTTCACCGCCGTCCCCTGGCTACGTGACCATCTCCAGGGCGAAATCCAGTCGTTCCTCGCCGCCACCGACGTCGACCCCGGCACCGTCGTCGAACGCCTCCGCGAAGCCGCCCAGGCCCTCACCGGCGGACGCCCCGAGGGCGAGGAGGGCGAGCCCTCCCCCTCCCTCGTGGAGCTCGTCCAGACGCCCGAACAGCGCGAGATCCTCGGCCGCCTCACCGCCGTCATGTCGCTCCTCGAAGGCCACGCCGACTACGTCATGGACGGCGTCGGCCCCCAGGTCGTCCCCTCCGTCGCCGAGATCCGCGAGAAGTTCCAGGCCCGCCGCGCCCGCGGCGCCTCCCGCCTCGACCTGGCCCTGCGCAGGCTCCTGGGCCTCGACGCCAAGCTCCGCCAGTACCGCGACGGCGAGCGCTTCGTCCGCGCCGTCGTGGACCAGGTCGGCATGGAGGGCTTCAACCGCGTCTGGACCTCGCCCAACACGCTCCCCACCAAGACCGAGATCGCGGCGCCCGCCGAGTGGATCGCGAGGGTGCACCGTAAGGCAGACTCCTGAGACAGGTGCGGCACACGGCACCAGAACACGTGAGAAGACCCCGCCAATCACCCATCCGAGGGACCCTTGGCATGGGGTGAGGCGTGCAATGCTCGGGTAACGGCCGGGTTTCTGTCACCATCGACGCACTCTGAGTGACCGAACCCCCCTTTCCGACCGTTAAGACTCCGACCGAGGCACCCCACCCCCATCACGAAGGGCACCGGACATGGGTCCCCATCCTGCGGTCGCGGCGATACGCCTGGCGGTCCGCCGCGTACTCCACGACGTCATCACCGAACACACCACCGGCGAAGCGCCGCTGGTGCTCGTCGCCTGCTCCGGAGGCGCCGACTCCATGGCGCTCGCCTCCGCCCTCGCCTTCGAGGCCCGCAAACTTCCCGTGCGCGCCGGCGGCGTCACCGTCGACCACGGCCTCCAGGACGGCTCCGACAGCCGGGCCGCCGAGGTCGCCGGACGCATGACCGCCCTCGGCCTCGCCCCCGTCGAGTCCGTCACGGTCACCGTCGGCCGCGAGGGAGGCCCCGAGGCCGCCGCCCGCGACGCCCGGTACGCCGCCCTGGACGCCGCCGCCGAGCGCCACGGCGCCGCCGCGATCCTCCTCGGCCACACCCGGGACGACCAGGCCGAGACCGTCCTCCTCGGGCTCGCCCGCGGCTCCGGCATCCGCTCGCTCTCCGGCATGGCCGCCGTCTCCGGAACCTCCCGCCGCTACCGGCGCCCGTTCCTCCAGCTCGACCGCCAGACCGTCCGCAAGGCCTGCATCGCGCAGGAACTCGCCGTCTGGGACGACCCGCACAACAGCGACCCCGCCTACACCCGCTCCCGGCTCCGCCACGAGGGCCTCCCCGCCCTGGAGAAGGCCCTCGGCAAGGGCGTCGTCGAAGCCCTCGCCCGAACGGCCCAGCTCTCCCGCGACGACGCCGACGCCCTCGACACGTGGGCCGCCGACGCGGAGACCGCCGTACGGGACGAGGCGGGCGCCCTCGAATGCGCCAAGCTCTTCGGGCTGCCCCCCGCCGTACGCCGCCGCGTCCTGCGCCGCGCCGTCATCGCCGAGGGCGCCCCGGCCGGCTCGCTCTTCGCCCGGCACATCGAGGAAGTCGACCGGCTCATCACCGGCTGGCGCGGCCAGGGGGCCATCAACCTGCCCGGACGCGTCGAAGCGCGCCGTCAGGGTGGCAGACTGGTCATCCGGCAAGGCTGACGCACGCTGCAACGAAAGTGACCCGGGTGAACGAGAAGGACATGGGCACCGACCTCCAGTCGGTGCTCATCACCAAGGAAGAGATCGACGCCAAGCTGGCAGAGCTGGCCGCGAAGATCGACGCGGAATACGCGGGCAAGGACCTGCTCATCGTCGGCGTCCTCAAGGGCGCCGTGATGGTGATGGCGGATCTGGCTCGCGCCCTTTCCACCCCCGTCACCATGGACTGGATGGCCGTCTCCTCCTACGGCGCCGGCACCCAGTCCTCGGGCGTCGTCAGGATCCTCAAGGACCTCGACACCGACATCAAGGGCAAGCACGTCCTGATCGTCGAGGACATCATCGACTCCGGCCTGACCCTGTCGTGGCTGCTGTCGAACCTCGGCTCCCGCGAGCCCGCCTCCCTCGAGGTGTGCACCCTCCTGCGCAAGCCGGAGGCCGCGAAGGTCGCGATCGACGTCAAGTGGATCGGCTTCGACATCCCCAACGAGTTCGTCGTCGGCTACGGCCTCGACTACGCCGAGAAGTACCGGAACCTTCCGTTCGTCGGCACGCTCGCCCCGCACGTCTACGGCGGCTGAGACCCCGTCCTCGCGGGGAACCCGTACCGCCTTCCCTCCGTTGAACCACGGGAAGGCGGTCGCGGGCGACGATGCTGAGGTACCGTCCGAAGAACAGCTTTTTCACACAGCAGCTCTCACAGCAGCATTTTCCTACGGGCAGGAGGGACGGGGCGTTCTCGCTCCGTATGGATGGACGTGAAGCGATACTTCCGTGGGCCGGTCATGTGGATCGTGCTGGCCGTCCTCGCCGTGGTCGTGCTGATGCAGGTCGTCGGCTCGTCCGAGGGCTACAAGACGGTGGACACCGGCCAGGTCGTCCAGGCGATCGACAAGAACCAGGTCAAGCAGGCAAAGCTCACCACCGGTGACGAGCAGATCATCAAGATCGATCTCATCGACGGTCAGAAGATCAACAAGAGCGACAAGGTCCAGGCCAGCTACATCGGCACCCAGGGCGCGGACCTCGCCGACAAGCTCCAGGAGAAGTTCGAGGCCGGACAGATCGAGAAGGGCTACACCGTCTCCCCGACGAAGCAGTCGCCCTTCGTCTCGATCCTGCTCTCGCTCCTCCCCTTCGTCCTCATCGTGGTCGTCTTCCTCTTCCTGATGAACCAGATGCAGGGCGGCGGCTCCCGCGTCATGCAGTTCGGCAAGTCCAAGGCGAAGCTCATCACCAAGGACACGCCGAAGACCACGTTCGCCGACGTCGCCGGCTCGGACGAGGCCGTCGAGGAACTCCACGAGATCAAGGAGTTCCTCCAGGAGCCCGCGAAGTTCCAGGCGGTCGGCGCCAAGATCCCCAAGGGTGTCCTGCTCTACGGCCCGCCCGGAACCGGCAAGACGCTCCTCGCGCGCGCCGTCGCCGGCGAGGCCGGGGTGCCGTTCTACTCGATCTCCGGCTCCGACTTCGTCGAGATGTTCGTCGGTGTCGGCGCCTCCCGGGTCCGCGACCTGTTCGAGCAGGCCAAGGCCAACGCCCCGGCGATCGTCTTCGTCGACGAGATCGACGCCGTCGGACGCCACCGCGGCGCCGGCCTCGGCGGCGGTCACGACGAGCGCGAGCAGACGCTCAACCAGCTCCTCGTCGAGATGGACGGCTTCGACGTCAAGGGCGGCGTCATCCTGATCGCGGCGACCAACCGCCCCGACATCCTCGACCCGGCGCTCCTGCGCCCCGGCCGCTTCGACCGGCAGATCGCCGTCGACCGCCCGGACATGCAGGGCCGCCTGGAGATCCTCAAGGTCCACCAGAAGGGCAAGCCGGTCGCCCCGGACGTCGACCTCGGCGCCGTCGCCCGTCGCACCCCCGGCTTCACCGGCGCGGACCTCTCCAACGTCCTCAACGAGGCGGCGCTCCTCACCGCCCGCAGCGACCAGAAGCTGATCGACAACAAGGCTCTGGACGAGGCGATCGACCGTGTGGTCGCGGGCCCGCAGAAGCGGACCCGGATCATGTCGGACAAGGAGAAGAAGATCACCGCGTACCACGAGGGCGGCCACGCCCTCGTCGCGGCGGCCTCGCCCAACGCCGACCCCGTCCACAAGATCACCATCCTGTCCCGCGGCCGCGCCCTGGGCTACACGATGGTGCTCCCGGAAGAGGACAAGTACTCGACCACGCGCAACGAGATGCTCGACCAGCTGGCGTACATGCTGGGCGGGCGCGCGGCCGAGGAGCTCGTCTTCCACGACCCGACCACGGGCGCCGCGAACGACATCGAGAAGGCCACCGGCACGGCCCGCGCGATGGTCACGCAGTACGGCATGACCGAGCGGCTCGGCGCCATCAAGTTCGGCGGCGACAACACCGAGCCCTTCCTCGGCCGTGAGATGGCGCACCAGCGCGACTACTCGGAAGAGGTCGCGGCGCTGGTCGACGAAGAGGTCAAGAAGCTCATCGAGACCGCGCACAACGAGGCCTGGGAGATCCTCGTCGAGAACCGCGACGTCCTCGACAACCTGGTCCTCGCCCTCCTGGAGAAGGAGACGCTGGGCAAGGAGGAGATCGCCGAGATCTTCACCCCCATCGTCAAGCGCCCGGCCCGCCCGGCCTGGACCGGCTCCAGCCGCCGCACCCCGTCCACGCGTCCGCCGGTGCTCTCCCCCAAGGAGCTCGCCCTGACGAACAGCGCGAACGGCTCGGCGACCCCGACCGTGGACACCACCAAGGGCATCGACATCGCCCCGGTGGACAACCCCGAGGACTGACCTCCCCGGACCCGGAATGGATGCCGCGCCCCCTCAGGTTCTAGCCTGTGGGGGCGCGGCTCTTTCGCGCGCACACATGCAGACGGAACGAGGCAGAGATGACCGACCCGGTGACGCTGGACGGTGAGGGCAGGATCGGCGAGTTCGACGAGAAGCGCGCCGAGAACGCCGTGCGGGAGCTCCTCATCGCGGTCGGTGAGGACCCGGACCGCGAAGGCCTGCAGGAGACGCCGGCGCGGGTGGCGCGGGCGTACAAGGAGATATTCGCGGGCCTGTGGCAGCGGCCCGAGGACGTCCTGACGACCACGTTCGACCTGGGCCACGACGAGATGGTGCTGGTCAAGGACATCGAGGTGTACTCGACGTGTGAGCACCACCTCGTGCCGTTCCGCGGGGTCGCCCACGTGGGGTACATCCCGTCCACCACGGGCAAGATCACCGGTCTGTCGAAGCTGGCCCGGCTGGTGGACGTGTACGCCCGCCGTCCCCAGGTGCAGGAGCGGCTCACCACGCAGGTGGCGGACTCGCTGATGGAGATCCTGGAGCCGCGCGGCGTCATCGTGGTCTTCGAGTGCGAGCACATGTGCATGTCGATGCGGGGCATCCGCAAGCCGGGCGCGAAGACGATCACCTCGGCGGTCCGCGGTCAGCTGCGCGACCCCGCGACCCGCGCCGAGGCGATGAGCCTCATCATGGCGCGCTGAGCCGTACGGCGGAGCGGTACCTCAGGCCCGGGCCTTGCCCGGGCCTTCGTCGTCGTCCTCGGGGAGCTTGCACACCCGCTCCAGGAAGAGGGCGGCGGCGACGACGGCGACGCCCGCCGCGACCGAGAGGGCCGCGTAGAGGGCCTGGTCGCGGCGGGCGGGGATGTCGAGGGAGCCGAGGAGGAAGACGCCCGTGCCGCCGTACATGCCGGCGACGAGGGCGGCGACCAGGGCGCTCGCCTGGCCGAAGACCACCGCGCGGGCCGCCATCAGGGGTTCGACGCCCTTGGCGCCGGGGCGGCGCTCGCGCTGGGCCTTGAGGCGGACGCGGATCGACAGGGCGGTCGCGGTGAGGACGACGGCGATCACGGCGAGGACGATGGGCGCGGCGATCGGCACGCTGGGGAGGGTGCCGACCGCGTCCCAGAGCCGGGCGGCACCCCACGAGAGGATTCCGGCCACGAGGAACAGTCCGGTGAGCACCTTCAGCCGCAGTTGTTTCACCGGATGTCCTTCGTGTCGTCGCGGGGGCGGTCTGGCACGAGCGTAACGACTACTCCGGGAGGTGGAGTTCCAGGTCGGCACGGGGCGTGACGCCTTCGTGGCCGAGGGCGGCGAGGAGCTCGGCCACCGGGCCGTGGCCGGGGATCAGGGCCTCGGGGTCGACGTCGTGCCACGGGGCGAGGACGAAGGCGCGCTGGTGGGCGCGGGGGTGCGGGAGGGTGAGGACGGGGTCCTCGGAGACCACGTCCGCGTACGCGACGATGTCGACGTCGATGGTGCGGGCGCCCCAGTGCTCCTCGCGGACGCGGTGGAAGGCCTCCTCGACGGCGTGGGCCCGCTCCAGGAGGGAGGAGGGCGGCAGCGTCGTCTTCACGAGGGCGACGGCGTTGAGGTAGGAGGGCTGGCTGCCCGGCTCGACGCCCCAGGGGGCCGTCTCGTAGACGGGGGAGACGGCTTTGACCCGGAGGCCGGGGGTGTCGCCGAGGGCGTCGACGGCGCCCTGGAGGGTCTCCAGGCGGTTGCCGAGGTTCGCGCCGAGGGCGAGGACGGCCCAGCGGGGGTTGGAGAGGGTCGTGTCGGCGGCGTCGACGGTCTCGACGACGGACGCGGGCACGGGCTGGACGGTGGGGTCGCTCTGCGTCGGCTTCATCGTCGGCTCCGGGTGATCGTGATGGTCACGTCGTCGAAGGGCACGGTGATGGGTGCGTCCGGCTTGTGGACGACGACTTCCACCTCTTGTACCCCGGCGTGGCTGAGGCATTGCTGGGCGATGCGCTCGGCGAGGGTCTCGATGAGATCGACGGGCTCGCCCTGGACGACGTCCACGACCTCTTCGGCGACGATGCCGTAGTGGACGGTCTTCGTGAGGTCGTCCTCGGCGGCCGCCGGGCGGGTGTCCAGGCCGAGGACCAGGTCCACGATGAAGGTCTGGCCCTCCTCGCGCTCCTTGGGGAAGACGCCGTGGTGGCCCCGGGCCTTGAGGCCGCGCAGCGCGACACGATCCACGCGAATCACTCCTGCTGTCGTAGTTCGGGTGGCCACGCAGCCGGGTGCGGACGGCCGGGTGTCCACTTCGAATCTACCTGCGGGGACCGACAGCGCTTGCCCTTGGGGGGTCGGAGGCGCGTCAGGCGGGTGGATTCGAAGCCTCGGTGCCGTCCTCGGGACCGCCCGTCTCCTCGGTGTCGCCCAGGACCGGGGAGGCGTGGTGGGACCAGACCCGCCAGCCTCCGGGTGTGCGGCGGAACACATTGGTGGCGACGACGAGCTGGCCGACGAGGGGGCCGAGTTCGGCGCCGTCCTCGGCGGGGCCGCCGCTGAGGATGTTCTCGGTGCAGGTGACGAGCGCGGTGTCGCCCGCGAGGGAGATCCGCAGGTCGGTGAGGAAGAACTGGATGTAGTCCGTGTTCGCCATGATCAGGGCGTACGAGCGGAGGACCTCGCCGCGGCCGGTGAGCACGGGCCAGCCGGGGTGGACGCAGGTGATGGGGGTGGCCCCGTCGTCGAGCCAGAGCGCGGAGAGGCGCTCGAAGTCGCCGGTCTCCATGGCCTCGTAGAAGGCGGTGTTGGCGGCTTCTACGGCTGCCTCGTCGGCTTCGCGGTCCGTGCGGCTCACGCGGCTCCCTCGACGGCCCTGGCGACCCGTACGGCGTCGGCGGTGGCCCGTACCTCGTGGACGCGGACGGCCCACGCGCCCGCGTGGGCGGCGAGGGCGGAGACGGCGGCGGTGGCGGCGTCGCGCTCGCGGGCGGGGGGCGGGGTGGCGCCCTCGCGGGTGAGGACGTGGCCGAGGAACCGCTTGCGGGAGGCGGCGACGAGGAGGGGGCGGCCGAGGGCGCGGAGCTCGGGGAGGTGCGCGACGAGAGCCAGGTCGTGGGGGGCGAGCTTGGCGAAGCCGAGGCCGGGGTCGATCACGATCCGCTCGGGGGCGACGCCGCCGTCGACGACGGCCTCCATGCGGGCGCGGAGTTCGGTGACGACCTCGCCGACGACGTCGTCGTACACGGCGAGGCTGTTCATGTTGTCGCTGAAGCCGCGCCAGTGCATGACGACGAAGGGGACCTCGGCGGCGGCGACGGCGGGGACCATGCCGGGGTCGGCGAGGCCGCCGCTGACGTCGTTGACGAGGACGGCGCCGGCCTCGACGGCGCGGGCGGCGACGCTGGCCCGCATGGTGTCGACGGAGACGGTGACGCCTTCGGCGGCGAGGCCGCGGACGACGGGGACGACGCGGCGGAGCTCTTCCTCCTCGTCGACGCGGGTGGCGCCGGGGCGGGTGGACTCGCCGCCCACGTCGACGAGGTCGGCGCCCTCGGCGACCAGGTCGAGGCCGTGTTTGACGGCGGCCGTGGTGTCGAACCAGCGGCCGCCGTCGGAGAAGGAGTCGGGGGTCACGTTGACCACGCCCATGACCGCGCAGCGGTCCCACTCCGGCAGGCCCCGGGCCGTGCCCCGGTCGATCGTCGTACTCATGTGTCCAGCGTAGGGCCCAGGGGTGATATCAGGCCGCGCGGACCTCTCGGTCGGCCGCCGGGGAGGGCACGATGTGCGCGCAGGGGCGGGGTGCGGGGGCGGGGCGCCTGCGGGTGAAGGGGCGGGGCAGCGAGAGGTTCACGAAGCCTTCGGCCTGCATGGCGGCGAAGCCGATGCGGGGGAGGTCGCGGCTCTTGCGGTAGACGACGAAGCGGGGTTCCCAGCGTGGCCGGAACTTGGCGTTGAACTTGTAGAGCGACTCGATCTGGAACCAGCGGGAGAGGAAGACGAGGAGTCCGCGCCAGATGCGCAGGACGGGTCCCGCGCCGATCTTCTCGCCGCGGGCGAGGGCGGCGCGGAACATCGCGAAGTTGAGGGACACGCGTTCGATGCCGAGGCCGGGGGAGGCCTGGAGGGCGGCGACGATGAGGAGCTCGTTCATGCCGGGGTCGGCGGAGCGGTCGCGGCGCATGAGTTCGAGGGACATGCCGTCGGGGCCCCAGGGCACGAAGTGGATGATCGCCTTGAGGTCGCCGTAGGGGGACTCCGGGCCGTCGGCGTCGTCGGGTTTGTGGGCGGTCGCTATGACGGCGTCGCCGTCGCCGGGGGCGCCGATGCGGCCGAGGGCCATGGAGAAGCCGCGTTCGGTGTCGGTGCCGCGCCAGTCGGTGGCGGCGCGGCGGACGCGTTCGAGTTCCTCGTCGTCGAGGTCACGGACCCGGCGGACCTGGGTGGTGTAGCCGTTGCGTTCGATCCGCTTGACCATCTGGCGGACGTTGCGCATGGCCCGGCCGGAGAGGGAGAAATCCGCGACGTCGACCACCGCCTCGTCGCCGAGTTCCAGGGCGTCGAGGCCGGTCTCGCGGGTCCAGACCTGGCCGCCGGTCTCGGAGCAGCCCATGACGGCGGGGGTCCAGGAGTGGGCCTTGGCCTCGTCCATGAAGCGTTCGATGGCGCCGGGCCAGGCCTCGACGTCGCCGATGGGGTCGCCGCTGGCGAGCATGACGCCGGAGACGACGCGGTAGCAGACGGCGGCCTTGCCGCTGGGGGAGAAGACGACGCCCTTGTCGCGGCGGAGCGCGAAGTGGCCGAGGGAGTCGCGGCCGCCGTGCTGGTCGAGGAGGGCGCGCAGCCGGGTCTCGTCGTCGTCGGTGAGGCGGGCGGCGGGGTGTTCGGGGCGGAAGGCCAGGTAGATGGTGGTGAGGGCGGTGAGCATGCCGAGGGCGCCGAGGGAGTAGCCGACGGTCCAGTCGACGCCCTTGGTGTAGGCGACGGGGCCTTCGATGCCGAGGAGTCCGTACAGGACGTGTTCGAGGCGGTCGGCGAGGCTGGGGCTGCCGACGACGCGCCGGGGGTGGGCGCTGACGATGACGAGGCCGAGGGCGATGGATCCGGCGCCCATGACGACGAAGTTGGCGAGGGCCCGCCAGCGGCTGCGGGGGTCGGGGAGGGCGGCGAACTCACTCCGGTGGCGTACGAGGAGGGTGAGGAGTACGAGGGAGAGGAGGGCGCCGAGGACGGAGTGGCGCCAGACGAACTGGGCGACGGCGCCGAGGGGGAGCAGGACGACGGCGGCGCGCCAGGCCCGGCGCTTGTGCCGCTTGAGGCCGTGGGCGAGGAGCAGGAGGAGCACGCCGGCGCTCAGGGAGAGCGCGGCGGAGAGGGGGCCGAGGGTGCCGGGGAGGACTTCGGCGACGGCGTGCATGCGGCTGACGCGGAAGCGGGGGAAGACCCCCGCGGCGATGTCGATCAGGCCGACGAGGGTGGCGGCCGTGCCGACGAGGGCCGGGACGTTCTCGGGGCGGGGGCCGCGGAGAATCCGCCGCATCCGAATCGGAACCAATCCCGATTTGTCCCCATCTACCGTGACAGACATGGCTTCCCGTACTTCCCGTGGTCCCGCGCAGGGTCTTTGACTCCGGTCGGGCCCTGCGGCGCGTTCGGCGGGCCGTTCCGGCTGGTGCGCCTTCTATGACGGCGGCGTACGGGGCCGGGTTCATTCGTCCACAGGAAAATCTCGGAAAGAAGGCTCGGTCGTCTCATGGGTCTCACCAGCGACAAAGTCCTCGTGTCGGCCGTGGCGCTGGCCGTGGCCCTGTTCCTGGCCACGGTCTGGATGTGGCCGAGGCTCGCCCGGCGGGGCTGGCGGCCGGTCGTGGGCCGGGTGGGGCTGCTGCTCGTGACCCAGGTGGCGCTGTTCGCGGCGGTGGGTCTCGCGGCGAACCGGTCGTTCCTGTTCTACGGCTCGTGGGCCGACCTGCTCGGTCAGGAGCAGGAGATGGGGGTGGTCGTGGACCACGCGGCCGGCTCGAAGGACGTGCGGGTGGTGGGGACGCAGACGCTCGACGTGCCGGGCGGCGGACGTCCCTCGGTCGGGGGGCAGATCCAGAAGGTCGTGGTGGCGGGGGAGCGGTCGGGGATCGCCTCGCCCGCGTACGTGTACCTGCCTCCGGAGTACTTCCAGGCCCGGTACGCGAAGCGCACGTTCCCGGCGGCCGTGGTGCTCACGGGGTACCCGGGAACGGCCGAGAACCTGCTCAAGGGGCTGAACTATCCCAAGGCGGCGTACCTCCAGGCGAAGGAGGGACGGATGCAGCCGATGATCCTCGTGATGCTGCGCCCGACGGTGGCGCCGCCGCGGGACACCGAGTGCGTGGACGTCCCGGGGGGCCCGAAGACGGAGACCTTCTTCTCGGAGGACCTGCCGAACGCGGTCTCGGGGATGTACCGGGTGGGGACGAAGCCGCGGAACTGGGGCTTCATGGGGAACTCGACGGGCGGCTACTGCGCGCTGAAGATCGCCCTCCACCACCCGGACCGCTTCGCGGCCGGCGCGGGCTTCTCCGCGTACTACAAGGCGGCGGAGGACGTCACCACCGGGGACCTGTTCCACGGGGACGACGCGCTGCGCAGGCGGGGCGACCTGCTGTGGAGCCTGGACCACGGGCGGCAGGGCAGCACGTCGTTCCTGGTGACGTCGTCGAAGCGGGGCGAGGGCAACCTGAAGGGCACGCGGCAGTTCATCGAGAAGGTGAAGAGCCCGGCGGAGGTCTCGTCGATCGTGCTGGACAGCGGCGGCCACAACTTCAACACGTGGAACAGGGAGCTCGCGCCGGGCCTGGTCTGGATGGGCGGGAAGCTCAGCGCGTCCTGACGGGCGCCCCGGGCGGCCTCATCCGGCCGACGCCCGGCGCAGGGCGCGGTGGACGCCCGCCGGGGTGAGGACGCCGACGGGCCGGCCGTCGTCGCCGGTGACGGTGAGGCGGCCGGTGTCGTGCTGGAGGAGCACGGCGAGGGCGTCCTTGAGGGAGGTTCCGAGGGGCACGGGGGAGGGGGCGCCGTCCGTGGCGGCTTCGGCGTCCTTCGCCCACGGGTCGAGGTCGGTCGCGGTGACGGGGGTGACCGCGAGCCGCTTGAGGCCCCGGTCGCTGCCGACGAAGTCCGCGACGTACGGGGTGGCGGGGGTGCCGAGGACGGTGGCGGGCGTGTCGAACTGCTCGATGCGTCCCTGCCCGTAGACGGCCATGCGGTCGCCCATGCGGACGGCCTCCTCGATGTCGTGGGTGACGAGGAGGACGGTCTTGCGGACGGTGGCCTGGAGCGCGAGGAACTCGTTCTGCAGGCGCTCGCGGACGACCGGGTCGACGGCGCCGAAGGGCTCGTCCATGAGGAGCACGGGCGGGTCGGCGGCGAGGGCGCGCGCGACGCCGACGCGCTGGCGCTGCCCGCCGGAGAGCTGGGCGGGGTAGCGCGAGCCGTAGACGGCCGGGTCGAGGCCGACGAGGTCGAGGAGTTCGGCGGCACGCGCGCGTGCGGCGGCCTTCTTCCAGCCGAGGAGGGCGGGGACGGTCGCGGTGTTGTCGAGGACCGTGCGGTGGGGGAAGAGCCCGACCTGCTGGATGACGTATCCGATCTTGCGGCGCAGGGCGACCGGGTCGACGTCCGCGATGTCCTCGCCGTCGACGAGGACGCGGCCCGAGGTCGGCTCGACGAGCCGGTTGACCATCATCATCGTGGTCGTCTTGCCGCAGCCGGACGGGCCGACCAGGGTGACGAGTTCGCCCTCGGCGACCTCGAAGGAGAGGTCGTCGACGGCCGTGGTGCCGTCGTCGTACCGCTTGGTCACGTGCTCGAACCGGATCATGGTTCCCCATTCTGGCCCCTGGGCGGTGGGGGTGTGTGAAGGGCGTGTTGCCGCATTGTGGCGGGTCTCGGGGATTGTCGGTGGCGGGGGTTAGGGTCGTCACACAAGCGTTCGGGAGGGCGGACGACACGGGGGGAGGGACGATGGGCGCGCGGAACTGTCTGGTCACGAACGACTGGATCTGCGGCGAGTATCTGCGCTCGCGCCGCACGGAGTTGACGGACGCGCTGCTCCAGCATGTGGGAATCACGGTCGTGTCGGTGCTGATCGCGCTCGCCGTCGCGGTGCCGCTCGCGCTCCTCGTGCGTGCCAGGCCCCGGTTCGCCGGCCCGGTCCTCGGCCTGACCACCCTGCTCTACACGGTGCCGTCGCTCGCGATGTTCTCGCTGCTGCTGCCCCTCTTCGGTCTGTCGGCCGCGCTCGTCGTGACCGGTCTCGTGCTGTACGCCCTGACGATCCTCGTGCGGAACACGCTGGCGGGGCTCGCCGCCGTGCCGGCCGAGACGCGGGAGGCCGCCCGGGGCATGGGGTACGGCTCGCTGCGGATGCTCTGGCAGGTCGAACTCCCGCTGGCGCTGCCGGTGCTGATGGCCGGCGTGCGGATGGCGACGGTCTCCACGATCGCGCTGACGACGGTCGGTTCGGTCGTCGGCCGCGGCGGCCTGGGCAATCTCATCGAGGACGCGCTGCCGACGTTCTTCAAGGCGCAGATGCTCGCCGCCTCGGTGCTGTGCGTGCTGCTCGCCGTCACCGCCGACCTGCTGCTCCTGGGCCTCCAGCGGCTGCTCACGCCGTGGACCCGGATACGGACCGCGCCGGGGGGCGGGTGAGATGGGCATCGTGACGGACGCCTGGGGCTGGCTCACCACCGGCGCGCACTGGACGGGCGAGGACGGCATCGGGCAGCGGCTCGCCGAGCACGTGTACGTGAGCGGGGCCGCGCTCCTCGTCGCCTCGGCGCTCGCGCTGCCGCTGGGCCTGTGGCTCGGCCACCTCGGCCGGGGCGGGGCCCTCGCGGTGAACGTGTCCAACGTGGGGCGGGCGATCCCCGTCTTCGCGGTGCTCGCCCTCTTCATGGTGTCGCCCCTGCGGAACGCCGGCTACGTGCCGACGGTGGTGGCCCTGGTGCTCTTCGCGATACCCCCGCTCCTCACCAACGCCTACGTGGGGGTGCGGGAGGTCGACCGGGCCGCGGTGCGGGCCGCGCGGGGCATGGGCATGACGGGCGCCCAGCTCTTCCTCCGGGTCGAACTCCCGCTGGCCCGGCCGGTGGTGATGACCGGGGTCCGCTCGGCCGCGGTGCAGGTGGTCGCCACGGCGACCGTCGCCGCGATGGTCGGGCAGGGCGGTCTCGGCCGGATCATCACGGCCGGCTTCGCCACGTACGACACCGCGCAGGTCGTCGCGGGCGCCGTGCTCGTGGCGCTGCTCGCCCTCCTGGTGGAGGGCGTCCTGGTGGCCGCGGACCGCCTCTTCGACCGACACAGACGACTTGTCGAACACTGACTGGATGGGTGATCTCGTGAACAGGGTCTCGCGTATCGCGGGCGCGCTGCTGGGTACGGCGGCGCTGACCGTCGCCCTCGCCGCGTGCGGCGGTGACAGCCTGGAGGAGGGCAAGAAGAAGGACTCCGGGGGCTCCGGTGCCTCCGGCGGCGGGGAGAAGGGCTCCCTGGTGGTCGGCGCGGCCGCCTTCACGGAGGCCAAGGTCCTCGCCGAGCTGTACGCGCAGTCGCTGCGGGCCGAGGGGTACTCGGTGTCCATCACCACGGTGAAGAATCGCGAGCTGTACGAACCCTCGCTGGAGAAGGGCGAGATCGACGTCGTCCCGGAATACGCGGCGACGATCGCGGAATTCCTCAACGCGAAGGTGAACGGCCCGAAGGCGCCGGAGGGCAAGCCGGTCGCCTCGGGCGACGCGACGGCCACGGTCGAGGCGCTGCGCAAGCTCGCCGAACCGCGCGGCCTGAAGGTGCTCGCGGCCGGAGAGGCGGTCGATCAGAACGCCTTCGCGGTGACGAAGGAATTCGCCGAGAAGAACAAGCTGACGACCCTTTCCGATCTCGGCCGCGCGAAGCTGAAGGTGAAGATCGCCGCCGGTGACGAATGCGCGGTGCGGCCCTTCTGCGCGCCCGGTCTGAAGAAGACGTACGGCATCGACGTGGCCGGGATCGACCCCAAGGGCGTCGGCACGCCGCAGGCCAAGCAGGCGGTCAAGGACGGGGTGGACCAGCTGGTCCTGACCACCACCACGGACGCCACGATCGACAGCTACGGCCTCGTCTTCCTCACCGATGACAAGAAGCTGCAGAACGCGGACAACGTGCTGCCCGTGCTCAACGCCAAGGACGCCGGCGCTCCGGAGATAGCCGCCGCCCTGGACAAGATCACCAAGGTGCTGACCACAGCGGATCTCGCCGAACTCAACCGCAAGGTGGACGCCGAGCGGGCGAAGCCGGAGGACGTCGCCAAGGAGTATCTGGAGACGAAGGGGCTGCTCAAGAAGTAGTCGGCGGGGGAGGGGAGTCGGCCCGAAACGGAACCGGAACCGTCGATATCCACTTCTGATGGCGAGAAGTGGCCAAGAGATTGCCGGGCCGACGCCCCACATGGCGCCTACGCACGGTAAATTTCAGGCCATGCCACGTGGACGCCACCGCCATTCCCCGCCTCTGCACAAGCTGCTGCCGCCCTCCGCGGTCGCCGGCGCCGCGGTCGTGTGCGCCGCGGCCGCCTGGCTGCCCGGCGACCCGGTGATCGCGCGGCTCCTCGCGGCCGCGGCGGCCGCCGCCGCCGTCACCGGCGCCGTCCTCATGCGCAGTTGGGACCGGGGCGCCGGTCTGAAGGTCGCCGAGCTCGACCGGGCGCGCGCCGCCGACCAGTGGAAGGCCGAGGAGCGGACCGCCGAGCTGGAGTCCGACCTGGAGGAGTCCCGCGCCCTGCGCGTCCGCCTCGACGCCAAGCTCCGCGCCAAGCGCGTGGAGCTCGCCGGACTGCGCGGCGAGCACGCCGACCTCCTCCGCCGGTACGCCACCGCGGAGACCGAGCGGGCCAGCGCCCTGGAGGGCCGCCGCGTCCTCGCCCTGGAGACGGGCGGCCCCGCCGGGGCCAAGGCGCTGCCGGCCGCCGGCTCCACCCCCACCCCGGAGGCCTTCCGCCGCGCCGCCCAGGCGCTGCGCGACCTCCCGCGCAACGCCGCGGCCCAGCAGGCCCGCCGCACGGCCGAGGCGGCCCGCGCCCGCGACCTCGCCGAGCGCTCCCGGGAGACGGAGGAGCCGCAGGGGAAGCACGCGGCGGCCGCCGGAACCGAGCAGCACACCCGTACGGCCGCCGCCGCCCCCGCGCTCCCGCCGGCCGCGCCGGCCAGGACCACGGCCCTTCCGGCGGTGCCGGTCGCGGCCGCCATCGCCCCCTACGCGGCCCGCAGGCCCGTCCCGCGCCCCGAGGGGGGCTTCGACTTCTTCGGTACGCAGAAGGCGGCGGAGGCCATCGAGGCCGTGCAGAACACCGACCTCGCCGACGTCGTGGGCGAGGAGGTCCTCGAAGAGGCCCTGGCCTCCGGGACCCCGCTGCTCACCCCGGTCGCCGCGCCCCTCGCCCCGCACGTCACGCCGCCCCGGGCGATCGGCCAGGTCATCGACCTGACCGCGCACGACGAGACCGAGCAGCTGGACGTGGCCGAACTGCGCGGTGCGGTCAGCTCGTGACGTACCGCCTGGCGCCCCTCGGGGCCGATCAGCTCGCCGGCCGCCGCGACGAGCTCCTCGCCCTGTGCGCGCAGGCCTTCGGCGGCGAGCCCTGGCACGAGCCGCCGCTCGGCGCCGTACGGACCGTGGACAGGCTGCTCGGTTCGGCCGCCGGGAGGGACGACTTCACGGCGGTGGCCGCGCTCGACGCCGAGGAGGCCCTCCTCGGCTTCTCCGCCGGCTGGAGCGACACGGTCCTCACCGGGGACGCCTCCGCCTTCGAGCTCGCCGAACTCGTCGTCGCCCCCGGCCACCAGGGGCGCGGCATCGGCCGCCGGCTCCACGACGCGCTGCTCCGGGCCGCGGCCCCCGGCCCCGCCCTGCTGATGACCCTCGACGTACCGGCGCTGACGGACCGGTACACGGGCTGGGGCTGGACCGTCGTCGACCGGCGGCGCCCCGGCAGGGAGCAGCGGGAGTACGTCGTGATGCGCCGGGAGCAGTGACGCCGGGCCCGGTGGCCCCCGGCGCGGCGGCCGTCTACTTGTCGATGTCGCCGACGACGAAGAAGAGCGAGCCCAGGATCGCCACCATGTCGGCGACGAGCGTCCCCGGCAGCAGCTCCACCAGCGCCTGGATGTTGTTGAACGAGGCCGAGCGCAGCTTCAGCCGGTACGGGGTCTTCTCGCCCTTCGACACCAGGTAGTAGCCGTTGACGCCGAGCGGGTTCTCGGTCCAGGCGTACGTGTGGCCCTCCGGCGCCTTGAGTACCTTCGGCAGCCGCTGGTTGATCGGGCCCGGCGCCAGTCCGCCCATCCGGTCCAGGCAGGCGTCCGCCAGGTCCAGCGCGTTGTGCGTCTGGTCGAGCAGGCACTCGAACCGGGCGAGGCAGTCGCCCTCCTGTCGCACGGCGACCCGCAGGGTGTCCTGGAGCTCCCCGTACGCGAGGTACGGCTCGTCGCGGCGCAGGTCGAAGTCGACGCCCGAGGCGCGCGCGATGGGACCGGACACCCCGTACGCGTGGACGGCCTGCGGGCTCAGGACGCCGACCCCGCGCGTACGGCCCCGGAAGATCTCGTTCCCGAGGACGAGCCGGTCGTACACGTCCATCCGCGACCGGACGTCCGCGACGGCCTGCCGCGCCCGCCCCAGCCAGCCGGCCGGCAGGTCCTCCTTGAGGCCGCCGACCCGGTTGAACATGTAGTGCATCCGGCCGCCGGAGACCTCCTCCATCACCGCCTGGAGCTCCTCGCGCTCCCGGAAGGCGTGGAAGACGGGCGTGATCCCGCCCAGTTCGAGGGGGTACGAGCCGAGGAACATCAGGTGGTTGAGGACCCGGTTCAGCTCGGCGAGGAGCGTCCGCGTCCACACCGCCCGCTCCGGGACCTCCATGCCGAGCATCCGCTCGACGGCCATGACGACGCCGAGCTCGTTGGAGAAGGCGGACAGCCAGTCGTGGCGGTTGGCCAGCATGATGATCTGCCGGTAGTCCCGCGCCTCGAAGAGCTTCTCGGCGCCCCGGTGCATGTAGCCGATCACCGGCTCGGCGTGCCGGACGACCTCGCCGTCGAGCACGAGCCGGAGCCGGAGCACGCCGTGCGTCGAGGGATGCTGCGGTCCGATGTTCAGCACCATGTCGGTGCTCTCCGCCGCGCCGCCGATTCCGACCGTCGTCTGCGTCATGCGGTCAGTATCCCCTGCCGCTCCCGGCGCCAGGGCCCCTGCCCGGAGGACGGACCGGACCGGTCGGTGGGCGGGCCGGCGGGCGGCTCAGGCCGGCACCCGCTGGGTCAGCCAGAGGAAGTCGCCGAGGCCGCCCCGGGCGGTGAGCTCGGCCGCCTCGCCGGCGGAGGCGAGCGCGCGGACGTACCCGGCGGGGTCGGCCGAGGCGAGCGCCAGCGGCGGCCGCTCCCCGGACACCCCGAGCCGCCCCAGCGCCTCCCGCTGCGTGACCAGCTCGGCGCGGGGGAGCCCGGGCCCGGCCTGGGGGGCGCCGGTCCCGCCGGGGACCTCCTCGTCGAGGCCCCCGCACGCGTCCAGGGCCACGTGGGCCGTCACGTCGCAGCCGCCGTCCGGGACCGGGGGGACCTCACGGCCCGCGCGGAAGCCCGTCAGGGTGCCGAAGGGCGGCCGGGAGGCCCGTACGTGCGCGTAGTCCACGGCCACCGCGCGCCCCGCCGCGAGGCGGGCGACCGCCGCCGCCCAGGCCTCGTCGCGGGGCCGTCCGATCTCCGCCCGCGCGCCCGGCTCCCGCAGCGGCCACCAGCGGGCCAGCCACGCGGCGTCCCGGCCGGCGACGGGGGCACCGAGGCGCTCGGTGCCGTCCGGCGCGACCTCCACGTACCGGACCGTGCCCGCCGCGTCCGCCTCGGCGACGTCCACCGGCACGTTGTCGAGCCACTCGTTCGCGAAGAGCAGCCCGCGCACGCCCCGCGGCACCCGGTCCGTCCACTCCACCCGGGGGTCGAGCCCGGCCGGGCGGGCGGCGCGCTCGACCGCGTACGCCCGGACGGTCAGCGAGGATCCGACGGCCGCGAGCACCGCCGTCAGGAGCTCACCGCGGCCCGCGCCCACGTCCACCAGGTCGACCGCGTCCGTGCCCAGCTCCTCCGCGACCTCGCCGAGCAGCCGGGCCACGGCCGCCGCGAAGAGCGGAGAGGCGTGCACCGAGGTCCGGAAGTGCCCCGCGGGCCCCTCGGGTCGCAGGTAGAACCCCCCGGGTCCGTACAGCGCCCGCTCCGTGGCCTCCCGCCACCCCTGCCACTGACACGTCTCATCCGTCACGTGCCCCAGTCTCCACCTCGGGGAGTACGGGTCCCGCGCCAAGGATCGATCCCACGGTTGATCCCCGCACCTGTCCCCCTTCCCTACTCTGGGTGACGTGCAGCGCCTCTACGACTTCATCCGCAGACACCCGACGGGCGTCGACGTCTTCTGGGCCGTCGTCCTCCTCGGGTTCTCCCTGCTGTGGGTGGGGACGACCTACCCGACGGTGGACCACCCCGTCGCGTACGGTCTCGTCGGCGCGCTGTTCTCCCTGGTCGTGGCCCTGCGCCGACGTGCCCCCGAGAAGATGCTGGTGCTCGCCGTCGCGCTGGGCGTCGCCCAGCTCGCCTTCGACCTGAAGCCGTTCATGGCCGACTTCGCCATGCTCGTGATCATCTTCACCGTCGCCGCGCACGACGGACCCCGCTGGGCCTCCCGGCTCGCCCTCATCGGCGGGCTCAGCGCCTCCACGCTCTCCCAGCTCAGATGGCCCCTGGAGACCCAGAGCTCCGGCGCGGCCAAGGTCTTCTTCACGATCATCATGACCGTGCCGTTCGCCCTCGCCTGGGTGCTCGGCGACTCGCTCCGCACCCGCCGCGCCTACTTCGCGCAGCTGGAGGAGCGGGCCTCCCGCCTGGAGCGGGAGCGCGAGGCCCAGGCCAAGGTCGCGGTCGCCGCCGAGCGGGCCCGGATCGCCCGCGAGCTGCACGACGTCGTCGCCCACAACGTGTCGGTGATGGTGGTGCAGGCCGACGGCGCCGCCTACGTCATGGACTCCTCCCCGGCGACCGCCAGGCAGGCCCTGGAGACGATCTCCACGACGGGCCGGCAGGCGCTCGCCGAGATGCGCCGGCTCCTGGGGATCCTGCGCACCGGGGAGCACCAGGAGGCCGGGGAGTACGTGCCGCAGCCCGACGTGGGGCAGATCGAGGACCTGGTGGAGCAGGTCCGGGGCGCGGGTCTCACCGTCGACTTCGCGATCGAGGGGAGCCCGCGCCCGCTGCCGAGCGGCGTCGAGCTCACCGCGTACCGGATCGTGCAGGAGGCCCTGACCAACACGCGCAAGCACGGCGGGCCGGACGTCGGCGCCAGCGTGCGTCTCGTCTACTTCGACGACGGCCTCGGGCTGCTCGTCGAGGACGACGGCCGGGGCGCCCCGCAGGAGATGTACGAGGACGGCGGCGCCGACGGGCGGGGCCACGGCCTGATCGGCATGCGCGAGCGGGTCGGCATGGTCGGCGGCACCCTGGACGCGGGCCCGCGTCCGGGCGGCGGTTTCCGGATCAGCGCCCTGCTCCCCCTCAAGCCCGCTCACTGACGACCCCTAAGGAACTGACCTGATGTCCATCCGCGTGATGCTCGTCGACGACCAGGTGCTGCTGCGGACCGGTTTCCGCATGGTGCTCGCCGCCCAGCCGGACATGGAGGTCGTGGCGGAGGCGGGCGACGGCGTCGAGGCCCTCGAAGTGCTGCGCTCCACGGCCGTCGACGTCGTCCTGATGGATGTGCGCATGCCGAAGCTGGACGGGGTGGAGACGACCCGGCGGATCTGCTCGGAGCCGGATGCCCCGAAGGTGCTGATCCTGACGACGTTCGACCTCGACGAGTACGCGTTCTCGGGGCTGAAGGCGGGCGCGAGCGGCTTCATGCTGAAGGACGTGCCGCCCGCCGAGCTGCTCGGCGCGATCCGCTCGGTGCACAGCGGCGACGCCGTGGTGGCGCCGTCCACCACCCGTCGGCTGCTGGACCGCTTCTCGCCGATGCTGCCGTCCTCGGGGAAGGACCCCGAGCGCAAGGAGCTGGAGCGGCTGACGGACCGGGAGCGCGAGGTGATGATGCTGGTCGCGCAGGGCCTGTCGAACGGCGAGATCGCGGCCCGGCTCGTCCTCTCCGAGGCGACGGTGAAGACGCACGTGGGCCGCATCCTGACCAAGCTGGGCCTGCGCGACCGGGTCCAGGTCGTGGTCCTGGCGTACGAGACGGGTCTGGTCCGGGCGGGCGGCGGCGGCGTCTGACCGGACCGGCGACGGGAGCGCCGAAGCCGGGAAGCCGCGACGGGAGCGCCGACGCCGGGAAGCCGCGACGGGAGCGCCGACGCCGGGAAGCCGCTACCGGAGCACCGACTCCAGGAAGTCGCTGCCGAGGCGGGCGACGACCGAGAAGTCGAGCTGGTGCAGCACGTAGCGCCCCCGGCGCTGGGTGGTGAGCAGACCGGCCTTCTTCAGGACGGACAGGTGCCGGGAGACCTCGGGGGCGGTGATGCCGTACGCGTCGGCCAGCTCGCTCGTCGAGTACGAGCCGCGCGCCAGGTTGCGGCACAGCCGCATCCGCATGGGGTGGGCGATGGCCTCCAGGCGCAGCTTGACCGTCTCGACGGGCTCGGAGCCGCCGACGTCACGGGTGGCGGCCGGGTACTGGATCACGGGCTGCCAGCCGGGCGCGCTCGTGGCGAAGAGGTGCGGCCAGCCGAAGGCCGTCGGCACCAGCGTCACGGCGGCGCCCTGGGCCTCGGTGCGGCCGTGGACCAGCTTGTCGACGACGATGCGGCTGCCCCGCTCCCCCTCCTCCAGGCTGAGCGCGGGCGAGGCGGCCGTGAGGGCCTCGGCCAGGCCCTTGCGGCGCAGCAGCTCGGTCTTGTGGCGGGCGTCGGCGGCGAGCTGGACGCGGACCCGGCGCCAGGTGTCGGCGAAGAACGCGTCGTCGCAGTCCTCCAGGAGCCGCCGGATCCATGCCCGGGTGGCGGTCGGCTCGGCCAGCATCTGCTCCACGAAGGCGGCCTGGCGCGGGCCGCGCGCGGTGGCCAGGTCGAGGGCGCGGCGGCGGGACCGCTCGTCGACCAGCGGGGAGGGGATGCCCTCGGAGTAGCGGGTGCTGCAGGAGATCTCCAGGGCGGCGCCGACGAACTTCTCGTCGCTCATCCGGTCGACGTCGTCCAGCTCCTCGGCGAGCGTCTCCCGCGGCTGGGCGGGCAGCAGGAAGTCGGAGCGGGTGGACCGCCACATGAAGTCGGCCTCGTGCAGCCGGTCCGCGAGCTCCGGCTTCAGCGCGGAGGAGGTGGCGGTCGTCCAGGCGTGCAGCCGCGCGTGGTGGGCGGGCTCGGCCAGGGCGTGCAGGGCGTTGCCCAGCTCGGCCAGCGGCGAGGGGCAGAAGGTGATCCGCTCGTGCGGCAGTCCGGTGATGTCGATGGTCACGCTCACCCGTCCATGGTGCGGGGTGCGGCGGGGGAACCGTCGTCCCGATTGACGGGGGCCGTCAATCGACGGGCCCCGGATTGACGCGGGCGGTCAATCCGGGGGACGGTCCGCGGCGGTCCGGCGCACGGTGACGTCATGAACGCTCTGCACCAGTACCTCTTCGACGCCTACCGGGCCGCCTCGCTCGGCGAACCGGCGCCGCCGGCGCCCGGCACCCATGACGTCGCCGTGCTGCGGGCCGTCCGCGACCACCGCCGCGCCGAACGGGCGAGGGCGGGCCGCCCGGCGCGCGGCGCCGTCCGGACGACCCTGCGCCGCTGGCTGCGCACCTCCTGAGGGGGGTGTCACCCCGCCACGCGCGCCAGGAAGTCCCGTACCGCGTCCTTCACTTCCTTCGCCGTCCACTCCAGACCGGGTTCCGTCACCGTCAGCTCCGTCACCGCGACCCCCGGCGGGCCGCCCGCGGCCGGGGTGAACCAGCGGCGGAAGAACGCCGCGCCGGTCTCCTCGGTCTGGGCGAGGGCCGCCGCCGTCAGGACGTCGGGGTCGTACGGCAGCCAGACCTGGAACTGGTGGGTGTGCGGGGTCTCCGGGTGGATCCGGGACCAGCCGGTGCCCGCCTCCGCGAACGCCTCCCGGATCGCGTCGGCCACCACGCGCGCGTGCGCCACGTACGAGGGCAGCCGGGGCAGCTCGACGTCCAGGCCCCGGAGCGCGGACAGCGCCGCCGGGTAGTTCTGGAAGACCAGGCCGCCGTACCGGTGGCGCCAGACCCTGGCCTCCTCCATGACGTCCTCGGGCCCGGCGAGCGCGGCCCCGGACATGCCGCCCAGGGACTTGTAGAAGGACACGTACACGCTGTCGGCGAGCTCCGCGATCTCCGGGAGCACCCGGCCGAAACGGGTCGTGCACTCCCACAGCCGGGCGCCGTCGAAGTGGACCACCGCGTCCCGTTCGCGGGCCGCCGCCACCACCTCGGTCAGCTCCTCCCAGGTCGGCAGCACGAAGCCGGCGTCCCGCAGCGGCAGCTCCAGCATCAGCGTCCCGAAGGGCTCGGGGTGGTCCCGTACCTCCTCGGCGGTCGGCAGCCGGGGCGCGCCGGTCGGGTGGACGGTGCGGAGCCCGGAGACGGCCCCGAGCGCCCCGCCCTCGTGGACCTCGGGGTGGGCGAGCGGGTGGAGGGCGACGACGGGGCTGCCGGTGCGCCCGGCCCAGCACCGCAGCGCCACCTGCTGGGCCATGGTGCCGGTCGGGAAGAACACGGCGGCGGGGAGGCCGAGCTCCTCGGCGACGCGCCGTTCCAGCACCTCCACGAGCCCGTTGCCGTACGTGTCGAGCGCGGCCTCCTCGTGTCCCGCGGCCTCCGCCCACGCGGCCAGCTCCCGCAGCCGCGGACCGACCGCGCCGTCCACCGAGGTGTCCCACAGTCTCCGCTCGGCGCCGCCCCACACCTTGGCCCGGTGGAGCCGGGCCGCTTCCTCGTCCACAGGAGTCTCCGCAGGAGTCACAGGATTCATGGGCCGATCATCACACCACCGCCCACACCCTGTGGACAGGCCACGGAGCGCCGCGAAACGCTGGCGTAGCATGACCAGAAATCGTCCGGTACCCGCCGAGGACTGGAACGGAAGGCCGTCCCCACCGTGAACGCACCAGCAGCGCCAGAGCCCAGAGCGTCGGAGCCCCGGGCCGAGGACCGACCCGCCCGGCTCACCGTCGGAGTCGTCGGCGCCGGCCGCGTGGGCCCCGCCCTCGCCGCCGCGCTCCGGCTCGCCGGGCACCGCCCCGTCGCCGTCTCGGCGGTCTCCGACGCCTCCCGGCGCCGCGCCGCGGAGCTCCTGCCCGGCGTCCCGGTCGTCGAGCCCGCCCGCGTCCTCGCGCTCTCCGACCTGGTCCTCCTGACCGTGCCGGACGACGCGCTGCCGGGCCTGGTCGAGGGCCTCGCCGACACCGGAGCCGTACGGCCCGGGCAGCTGCTCGTGCACACCTCCGGGCGGTACGGGGCGCGGGTCCTCGATCCCGCCCGCCGGGCCGGCGCCCTGCCGCTCGCCCTGCACCCCGCGATGACCTTCACCGGCACCGCCGTCGACGTCCAGCGGCTCGCCGGCTGCTCCTTCGGGGTGACCGCGCCCGAGGAGCTGCGGCTCGCCGCCGAGGCGCTCGTGATCGAGATGGGCGGCGAGCCCGAGTGGATCGCCGAGGAGGCCCGGCCGCTCTACCACGCGGCCCTGGCCCTCGGCGCGAACCACCTGGTCACCCTCGTGGCCCAGTCGATGGAGCTGCTCCACAAGGCCGGGGTCGCCGCCCCCGACCGCATGCTGGGCCCGCTCCTGGGCGCCGCCCTGGACAACGCCCTGCGGTCCGGGGACGCGGCCCTCACCGGACCCGTCGCGCGCGGTGACGCCGGCACGGTCGCCGCCCACGTCGCCGAGCTGCGCAAGCACGCGCCCGGCACCGTCGCCGGGTATCTGGCGATGGCCCGCACCACCGCCGACCGGGCGCTCGCGCACGGCCTGCTCAAGCCCGAGCTGGCCGAGGACCTCCTCGGCGTGCTCGCCGAGCAGCCGACCGGCGCCGCCCACCCCGCCGACCCCGCCGACGGGCCGCAAGGAGAAGACCGATGAGCCTGTTCGCCCGTGACCGCGCCGACGCCGGCCGGAACGTCGGGCGCCGGCCCGCCGACCTCCTCCCCACGGGCGAGGACCTCGCGGACGCGGTCGCCCACCGGGGCGCGCCCGGCCGCAACGCCGTGGTCATGACCATGGGCGCGCTCCACGAGGGGCACGCCACCCTGATCCGGGCCGCACGCGAGCGCGTGGGCGACGAGGGGTTCGTCGTCGTCACCGTCTTCGTCAACCCGCTGCAGTTCGGCGCCGGCGAGGACCTCGACCGCTACCCCCGCACCCTCGACGCCGACCTGGCGCTGGCCGCCGAGGCCGGTGCGGACGCCGTCTTCGCGCCCTCGGCCGACGAGGTCTACCCGGGCGGCGAGCCCCAGGTCCGGATCACCGCGGGACCCATGGGCGAGCGCCTCGAAGGCGCCTCCCGGCCCGGCCACTTCGACGGCATGCTGACCGTCGTCGCCAAGCTGCTCCACCTCACCGCGCCCGACCTGGCCTTCTTCGGCCAGAAGGACGCCCAGCAGCTGGCCCTGATCCGCCGCATGGCCCGCGACCTGAACTTTCCCGTCGAGATCGTCGGCGTGGAGACCGTCCGCGAGAGCGACGGCCTGGCCCTGTCCAGCCGCAACCGCTACCTGTCGGAGGGGGAGCGGCGGACCGCCCTGGCGCTGTCCCGCGCGCTGTTCGCGGCCCGTGAGCGGCTCGCCGCCCAGGAGGCGCTGCGCGCGCGTGCCGCCTCGCTGCCCGGCGCCCAGGGCCGGGCCGAGAACCGCGCCGAGGCCCTGTCCCGGCTCGGTGAGGCCCGCGCCGCCGCCGACGCCCACGCGGTCGCGCAGGCCGCCGAGGGCGGCTGCGCCGACGCCGTGCGGGCCGCGGCCCGCGCCGTCCTGGACGAGGCGGCCCGGTCCGAGCCGCCCCTCACCCTCGACTACCTGGCCCTCGTGGACCCGGCCGACTTCACCGAGGTCGCCGACGGCCACGACGGCGAGGCGATCCTCGCCGTCGCCGCGCGCGTGGGGAGCACGCGGCTCATCGACAACATCCCCCTGACCTTCGGAGCCACCAAGTGACCGGAATACGGCTGCACGCGCCCGCGCCGGGCTGGGACATCGACGCCGATGTCGTCGTGGTCGGCTCAGGGGTCGCCGGCCTCACCGCCGCCCTCCGCTGCACCGCCGCCGGGCTCCGTACGGTGGTCGTCACCAAGGCCCGCCTCGACGACGGCTCCACCCGCTGGGCCCAGGGCGGCATCGCCGCCGCGCTCGGCGAGGGCGACACCCCCGAGCAGCACCTCGACGACACCCTCGTCGCCGGTGCGGGGCTCTGCGACGAGCGGGCCGTGCGGGCCCTGGTCACGGAGGGACCCGACGCCGTCCGCCGCCTGATCTCCACGGGCGCCGACTTCGACAAGACCTCCGACGGCGAGATCGCGCTGACCCGGGAGGGCGGCCACCACCGCCGCCGGATCGCCCACGCGGGCGGGGACGCGACCGGCGCCGAGATCTCCCGCGCGCTGGTCGAGGCGATACGGGACCGGGGCGTCCGCTTCATCGAGCACGCCCTCGTCCTGGACCTCCTGACGGACGCCGAGGGCCGCACGGCCGGTGTGACCCTGCACGTCATGGGCGAGGGGCAGCACGACGGCGTCGGCGCCGTCCACGCGCCCGCGGTGGTCCTGGCCACCGGCGGCATGGGCCAGGTCTTCTCCGCCACCACCAACCCGGCCGTCTCCACCGGCGACGGCGTCGCGCTCGCGCTGCGCGCCGGCGCCGAGGTCTCCGACCTGGAGTTCGTCCAGTTCCACCCCACGGTGCTCTTCCTCGGGGCCGGCGCCGAGGGCCAGCAGCCGCTGGTCTCCGAGGCGGTACGCGGCGAGGGCGCCCACCTGGTCGACGGCGACGGCGTCCGCTTCATGCTCGGGCAGCACGAGCTGGCCGAGCTCGCGCCCCGGGACATCGTCGCCAAGGCGATCACGCGCCGGATGCTGGAGCAGTCCACCGACCACATGTTCCTCGACGGCCGTCACTTCGGCGCCGAGATGTGGGCGGAGCGCTTCCCGACGATCCTGGCCGCCTGCCGCTCCCACGGCATCGACCCGGTGACGGAGCCGATCCCGGTCGCCCCCGCCGCCCACTACGCCTCCGGCGGCGTCCGTACGGACCTGCGCGGCCGGACCACCGTGCCGGGCCTGTACGCGTGCGGGGAGGTCGCCTGCACGGGCGTCCACGGCGCGAACCGCCTCGCCTCGAACTCGCTCCTGGAGGGCCTGGTCTTCGCCGAGCGGATCGCCGAGGAGATCACGGCGGCGGCCCCGCGCGCGGCGGGCGCCCCGGTGCCGCCCCCGGCCCCGGTGACCCTGCCGCTGCCCGTGGCCGGAGCCCGGACCCGTATCCAGCGGATCATGACGGCCGGTGCGGGCGTGCTCCGCTCGGAGGCCAGCCTGCGGGAGGCCGCCGAGGCCCTCGAAGCGCTGCACAGCGACGCCGTGGCGGGCGGCGACGACGACACCAAGGCGGCCGAGCCGGGCGTGGAATCCTGGGAGACCACGAACCTGCTGTGCGTCGCCCGGGTCCTGGTCGCGGCGGCCCGCCGCCGCGAGGAGACCCGCGGCTGCCACTGGCGCGAGGACCACCCCGAGCGGGACGACGCCGACTGGCGCAAGCACCTCGTCGTCCACCTCACCCAGGCGCGGACCCTGGAGGTCCGCATCACCGACACCTTCGACTTTCCCCCCACCCTCGACGCCCCCAGGGAGCCGTAAGTGAGCACGCCCGAGGAAGCCCGTCCCGAGCCCGTGGACGTCCCTCTCATCCAGATCAACACGGTCTCCTCCGACGAGACCGGCGGCTGCGGCGACGGCTGCGGCTGCGGCGGCGGCGAGGAGTTCGAGTGCGGTCTCGACCCCGCCCTCGCCCAGCTGCTCGCCGACGCCGGGCTCGACCCCGTCCAGGTCGAGGACATCGCCCACCTGGCGATCGCCGAGGACCTCGACGGCGGGGTCGACGTCACCACCGTGGCGACCGTCCCCGAGGACGCCGTCGCCACCGCCGACTTCACCGCCCGCGAGGCCGGTGTCGTGGCCGGCCTGCGGGTCGCCGAGGCCGTCCTGTCGATCGTCTGCACGGACGAGTTCGAGGTCGAGCGGCACGTCGAGGACGGCGAGCGCGTCGAGGCCGGACAGGTGCTCCTCAGCGTCACCGCCCGCACCCGCGACCTGCTCACCGGCGAGCGCAGCGCGCTCAACATCCTGTGCCGCCTCTCCGGCATCGCCACCGCCACGCGCGCGTGGGCGGACGTCCTGGAGGGCACGAAGGCGAAGGTCCGCGACACCCGCAAGACGACGCCGGGCCTGCGCGCCCTGGAGAAGTACGCGGTCCGCTGCGGCGGCGGCGTCAACCACCGCATGTCGCTCTCCGACGCGGCCCTGGTGAAGGACAACCACGTGGTGGCGGCCGGCGGCGTCGCCGAGGCCTTCAAGGCCGTCCGCGAGCTCTTCCCCGAGGTGCCGATCGAGGTCGAGGTCGACACGATGCACCAGGTCCGCGAGGTCCTGGACGCGGGCGCCGACCTGATCCTGCTCGACAACTTCACCCCGATCGAGACCGAGGAGGCCGTCGCCCTGGTCGCCGGCCGGGCGGTCCTGGAGTCCTCGGGCCGGCTGACCCTGGAGAACGCGGCGGCGTACGCCTCCACCGGCGTCGACTACCTGGCGGTCGGGGGCCTCACCCACTCCTCCCCGATCCTCGACATCGGCCTCGACCTGCGCGAGGTGCGCTCCTGATGCTGCTCACCATCGACGTCGGCAACACGCACACGGTGCTCGGTCTCTTCGACGGCGAGGAGATCGTCGAGCACTGGCGGATCTCCACGGACCCGAGCCGCACCGCCGACGAGATGGCGGTCCTGCTCCAGGGCCTCATGGGCATGCACCCGCTGCTCGGCGTCGAGCTGAGCGACGGCATCGAGGGGATCGCCATCTGCGCGACGGTCCCCTCGGTGCTGCACGAGCTGCGCGAGGTCACCCGCCGGTACTACGGGGACGTGCCGGCGGTCCTCGTGGAGCCCGGCGTGAAGACCGGCGTGCCGATCCTCACGGACAACCCCAAGGAGGTCGGCGCCGACCGCATCATCAACGCGGTCGCGGCCGTCGAGCTGTACGGCGGTCCGGCGATCGTCGTGGACTTCGGTACGGCGACGACGTACGACGCGATCACCGCGCGCGGCGAGTACGCGGGCGGGGCGATCGCGCCGGGCATCGAGATCTCGGTCGAGGCCCTGGGCGTCCGGGGCGCCATGCTCCGCAAGATCGAGCTGGCCCGCCCGCGCAGCGTCATCGGCAAGAACACGGTCGAGGCCATGCAGTCGGGCATCGTCTTCGGTTACGCCGGTCAGGTCGACGGCGTGGTGGCCCGGATGAAGCGGGAACTGGTCGGGCCGAAGGGCGACCCCTCCGACGTGACGGTGATCGCGACCGGCGGCCTGGCGCCGATGGTCCTCGCCGACTCGAAGGAGATAGACGAGCACGAGCCCTGGCTGACCCTGATCGGCCTGCGCCTGGTCTACGAGCGGAACGTGTCCCGCATGTAGGGACGGCGCCTCCACCGAGGGGAGGGGCGCTCCCCACCGCCGCGGGAGGGATGATCGTCACGGCGCGCCGAGATGATCGCTAAGGGGAAATTGTCCGATTAGCGCGTATCGTCGGCCCATGCCCACGCCATACGGATCCCGCGGCGGCATGGCGTTCAGCGCGGACGAGCTGCGTGTGCTCCGCCGTGCCCTTGCCATCGCCCTCCACCCCGCCCCCCTCCAGGACGAGGACGTCCAGGACTGCCTGCGCCTGGCCGAGTCCGTGGACGAGGCGGTGCACGAGGCGGGCCGGCTGCGCGCCTTCCTCCTCGACGATCTCGCCCGCTACCGCGAGGCGCTCCCCGGGTCCCTCAGCGGCTACCTGGAGCTCCTGCGGGACGCGCTGGCCGCCGGGTACGACCCCGCCGCCGACGACCTCGCCGCCCTGCGCGCCCTGCGCCGCAACCCGGCCGCCGCCGCGCTGCTCGCCCGCTGCCAGGTCCTCGCCGAGCGCTCCGTGCGCGCGCGCCTGGCCCGGGTCTCCCAGGCCACCGCCCCGCCCGCCGCCCTCGCGCCCTCCCGGGCCCGGCTGCTCGCCCTTCCCGGCGGGCGCGCGGCGGCCGACGAGCCCAAGCCGACCCCGCCGGCCCCGGCCGAGCGCCCGGTGCCGAAACCCTCCGAGGTCTTCCCGCCACGCCGACGTCCCGTTCCCCCGCCCCCGCCCGAGGAGCGGGTCGCCGGCTAGCTACTCTGGACGGCATGGACTACGTATCCGCGCTCCTGCCCCCCGTCGTGATGGCCGCGTTCTTCATCGCCCTCGTCACCGTGATCGTCAAGAGCCAGGGCGGCCCGAACAAGGCCAAGGAGGACGCGGTCGTGGACGCCGCCCTCGCCCGCGCCGAGGCCGCCCGCCAGGCGGACGGCTCCTGAGGATCCAGGGTTCGTCCAGCAGTTCCGAGGGTGTGCGACCGCTTCCGGTCGTGCACCCTTTTTGTCTTGCCTGAGCGGCAATAGCCGTTTATTGCCCTTTCTCCCACTAGGGTGGCAGGGTGCCCCGCCCCCTGGGAGAACTCGAAGACGCGGTCATGACGCGCGTCTGGCAATGGAACCGCCCGGTCACCGTGCGGGAAGTCCTGGAGGACCTTCAGCAGGAACGGTCCATCGCCTACACCACGGTCATGACCGTCATGGACAATCTCCATCAGAAGGGCTGGGTCCGCAGGGAGGTGGAAGGCCGCGCCTATCGATATACGGCGGTCTCCACCCGCGCCGCCTACTCCGCCGCGCTGATGAACGCGGCCTGGGCGCAGAGCGACAACCCCGCCGCCGCACTCGTCGCCTTCTTCGGCATGATGTCGCCGGAACAGCGCGAGTCGCTGAACGACGCCATCCGGATCGTGCAGCGGGACAACCCGCTCGCCGCCGCCCCGCGCGAGGGCGAGGGTGACGAAGGGGCGCCCCGCCCCTAGCGATAGCGTCCCCCCATGTCGACCTCCGCCAAAGCCGTCACCGTACGCCGGGCACGCACCAGCGACGTGGCCGCGGTCCGCCGTCTCGTCGAGCCTTTCGTGCAGCGCGGCATCCTGCTCGACAAGGCGACCGTGACCCTTTACGAGTCCATCCAGGAGTTCTGGGTCGCGGAACGCGACGAGGACGCCACCGTCGTCGCCTGCGGCGCACTCCACGTGATGTGGGAAGACCTCGCCGAAGTCCGCACTCTCGCCGTCGATCCCGACTTCAAGGGAGCCGGCGTCGGACATCAGGTGCTGGACAAGTTGTTGCACACCGCCCGATGGCTCGGGGTGCGGCGGGTATTCTGCCTGACCTTCGAAGTCGACTTCTTCGCGAAGCACGGCTTCGTCGAGATCGGCGAGACCCCGGTCGACGGAGATGTCTACAGCGAGCTCCTGCGTTCCTATGACGAGGGAGTCGCCGAGTTCCTCGGTCTCGAACGAGTGAAGCCGAACACCTTGGGCAACAGCCGGATGCTTCTGCACCTGTGACGCGGAAGCCCGGGACTCCTCTCGCGGAACCCTATGTCCGAATCGCGCACGTTTCCCGCGTTCCCGGGGTTCTGAACCTCTCCCAGGGGTTTGTGTTTTTCCGGGAAAAGCGGTTTCCTTTCCGCGTACTGCATTTTCGATGAAAGGAAATCCGGTGGCACAGAAGGTTCAGGTCCTTCTTGTCGACGACCTCGACGGCGTCGAGGCGGACGAGACCGTGACGTTCGCGCTGGACGGCAAGACCTACGAGATCGACCTCACCACCGCCAACGCGGAAAAGCTCCGTGGCCTGCTCGAGCCGTACACCACGAGTGGCCGTCGCACCGGCGGCCGCACCACCGCCGGCCGCGGCAAGGGCCGCGCCGTGGCGACGGGCAGCCAGGACACCGCGAAGATCCGCGCGTGGGCCAAGGAGAACGGCATGAACGTCAACGACCGCGGTCGCGTTCCCGCCGACATCAAGGCCGCCTACGAGGACGCGAACCGCTGAGGCGACCGCTGCTGAGCCGCCCCGCGGGTACGGGCACTCAGCAGCCGCACCCGATGGCACTCCGCAGCGGCGGCGGCCACGAGACGCACCAGGCAGGGGGCGCCCGCAACGCCCCACGGCGCGGAGCGCAGTGCCGGCAGCGAGGACTCGACCTCGCGACCCGGCACGGGCGCCCGCAGCCACACCGCGGCGCCCGGCGCGCCGGATCCGCCCCACCCCGGGGGAAGGGGTGCGGTCATCCGGCCGTCGGCACCGAGGGCAGCGAGATCCAGCGAGATCCCGCCCCACTCCAGCCAGTCGAGCAGGCCGGGCAGCTCCTCCGCGCTCCCCGCGGCGACGAGCAGCCCCATCCGGCGCCCCACCAGGGCCACCGGCCCCGTGGCCGCGCCCATCCGGCGCAGCACGCCCCGGCCCGCCGCGACGGGCACCTCCAGGACGTCGAAGCGCAGCCCCGTGGCGAGACCCACCGGCGGGCCCGTGACGGTGGTCCAGCCGAGCCTGTCCTCGTACCACCGCGCGATCCCTCCGTCGGACGGCGTGCGGGGCTGCGGGACGGTGAGGGCCATGCCGGGGGAACTCCCGCGGAGGCGCGTTGGTTACGCCCGCGGTGACACACGGTCCCCGGACGAACGCGCAAGGTGTCCGGGATGGGGCGTACGCGTGCATTCGGCAGCGCAAGGGTGTTCGCTGGTAGCGGAGGGAACCGGGGTGCGCCGCATGGAGTGTCCGTGCTTACGGGTAAGACATTCCTAGTGGAGAGGGGCGACTCGCAGGCTTCGGCGTCTCACGTTCGCCATCGGCGTACTGAAGGCGCGGCTAACTACTTGGCCTGCGGGAACATCGTCTCGCACCATCGGGTTGGAGCATTTGTCGGCTGTTCGGCAGCAGGTCTCCCCGCTGAAGAGGGGGTGATCCGGACGGATGTCGGCAGTTGGAATGAGCGGTCCCCGCTTGCGGGACTAAGCTGCGGAAGGACAGGGAGGGGATCGACCCCTAACTGACTGACCGCTCTGAGGAGCGATTAACGATGTTCGAGAGGTTCACCGACCGCGCGCGGCGGGTTGTCGTCCTGGCTCAGGAAGAAGCCCGGATGCTCAACCACAACTACATCGGCACCGAGCACATCCTTCTGGGCCTTATCCACGAGGGTGAGGGTGTCGCCGCTAAGGCCCTGGAGAGCCTCGGGATTTCGCTCGAGGCGGTCCGCCAGCAGGTTGAGGAGATCATCGGGCAGGGGCAGCAGGCCCCGTCCGGCCACATCCCCTTCACCCCGCGTGCCAAGAAGGTCCTGGAGCTCTCGCTCCGTGAGGCCCTCCAGCTCGGCCACAACTACATCGGCACCGAGCACATCCTGCTCGGCCTGATCCGCGAGGGCGAGGGCGTCGCCGCCCAGGTCCTCGTGAAGCTGGGCGCCGACCTCAACCGGGTGCGGCAGCAGGTCATCCAGCTGCTCTCCGGCTACCAGGGCAAGGAAGCCGCCACGGCCGGCGGTCCTGCCGAGGGCACCCCCTCGACGTCCCTGGTCCTCGACCAGTTCGGCCGGAACCTCACCCAGGCGGCCCGCGAATCCAAGCTCGACCCGGTCATCGGGCGCGAGAAGGAGATCGAGCGGGTCATGCAGGTGCTGTCCCGCCGCACCAAGAACAACCCGGTCCTCATCGGCGAGCCCGGCGTCGGCAAGACCGCCGTCGTCGAGGGCCTGGCGCAGGCCATCGTCAAGGGCGAGGTGCCCGAGACCCTCAAGGACAAGCACCTCTACACCCTCGACCTCGGCGCGCTGGTCGCCGGCTCCCGCTACCGCGGTGACTTCGAGGAGCGCCTGAAGAAGGTCCTCAAGGAGATCCGCACCCGCGGCGACATCATCCTGTTCATCGACGAGCTCCACACCCTCGTGGGTGCGGGCGCCGCCGAGGGCGCGATCGACGCCGCCAGCATCCTCAAGCCGATGCTGGCCCGCGGTGAGCTCCAGACCATCGGTGCCACCACGCTCGACGAGTACCGGAAGTACCTGGAGAAGGACGCGGCCCTCGAGCGCCGCTTCCAGCCCATCCAGGTCGCCGAGCCGTCGCTGCCGCACACCATCGAGATCCTCAAGGGTCTGCGCGACCGGTACGAGGCCCACCACCGGGTCTCCATCACCGACGAGGCCCTCGTCCAGGCCGCGACCCTGGCCGACCGGTACATCTCGGACCGCTTCCTCCCGGACAAGGCGATCGACCTGATCGACGAGGCCGGCTCCCGGATGCGCATCCGCCGGATGACCGCGCCGCCGGACCTCCGCGAGTTCGACGAGAAGATCGCCGGCGTCCGCCGCGACAAGGAGTCCGCGATCGACTCGCAGGACTTCGAGAAGGCCGCCTCGCTCCGCGACAAGGAGAAGCAGCTCCTCGCCGCGAAGGCCAAGCGGGAGAAGGAGTGGAAGGCCGGCGACATGGACGTCGTCGCCGAGGTCGACGGCGAGCTGATCGCCGAGGTCCTCGCGACCGCCACCGGCATCCCGGTCTTCAAGCTGACCGAGGAGGAGTCCTCGCGCCTGCTCCGCATGGAGGACGAGCTCCACAAGCGCGTCATCGGCCAGAAGGACGCCGTCATCGGCCTCTCGCGGGCCATCCGCCGGACCCGTGCGGGTCTGAAGGACCCGAAGCGCCCCGGTGGCTCGTTCATCTTCGCCGGTCCGTCCGGTGTCGGTAAGACCGAGCTTTCGAAGGCGCTCGCCGAATTCCTCTTCGGCGACGAGGACGCGATGATCTCCCTCGACATGTCGGAGTTCAGCGAGAAGCACACGGTTTCCCGCCTCTTCGGCTCGCCGCCCGGATACGTCGGCTACGAAGAGGGCGGCCAGCTCACCGAGAAGGTGCGCCGCAAGCCGTTCTCCGTCGTCCTCTTCGACGAGGTCGAGAAGGCCCACCCCGATATCTTCAATTCCCTTCTCCAGATCCTGGAGGACGGTCGCCTGACCGACTCCCAGGGCCGGGTCGTGGACTTCAAGAACACGGTCATCATCATGACGACCAACCTCGGGACCAGGGACATCTCGAAGGGCTTCAACCTGGGCTTCGCCGCCCAGGGCGACACGAAGTCCAACTACGAGCGGATGAAGGCGAAGGTCAGCGACGAGCTGAAGCAGCACTTCCGCCCGGAGTTCCTCAACCGTGTGGACGACATCATCGTCTTCCCGCAGCTGACGCAGGAGGACATCCTCCAGATCGTCGACCTGATGATCGGCCGCGTCGACGAGCGCCTGAAGGACCGGGACATGGGCATCGAGCTCTCCCAGTCCGCGAAGGAGCTGCTCGCCAAGAAGGGTTACGACCCGGTGATGGGCGCCCGGCCGCTGCGCCGGACGATCCAGCGCGAGATCGAGGACACGCTCTCGGAGAAGATCCTCTTCGGCGAGCTGCGCCCCGGTCACATCGTGGTCGTGGACACGGAGGGCGAGGGCGACGAGCGCACGTTCACCTTCCGCGGCGAGGAGAAGACGGCCCTGCCGGACGCCCCGCCGATCGAGGCGACGGGCGGCACGGGCCCGAACCTGTCGAAGGACGCGTAAGGCGTAGCGCCTGAGCAGAGGGGCGGGGGCCGGGGCGCGAGGTGTGGGGGGGGGGGGGGTTTAAAA
>NZ_JBHWFF010000035.1:0-62831 GCF_042733785.1 Streptomyces sp. NPDC059695
TCAGGCGCAGGAGCCTAGGCCCGGCACGGGGCGCCGTTCCGTTGTGCCCACCCGTTCCGCCCTGCGGAACGATTGCCCACAACGGCGGGGCGATTGCCCACAACGGCGGGGCGCCGCCCACAACGGGCGGGGCGCAGCCCGCAACGGTGGGGCGCAGGTCGTAGCGTGGGGGTTACTTCACGCGGGGGAAGCGGGACTGGAGGGTCCAGATCGTGGGGTTGTCGGCCAGGCCCTCGTGCATGTCCGTGAGGTCCGCGATCAGATCGTGCAGAAAGTCCCGCGCCTCACGGCGGAGCTCCGCGTGGTTGAACGTGACCGGCGGCTCGTCCCCCGGCATCCAGTCCGCCTCGACGTCCACCCATCCGAAGCGCCGCTCGAAGAGCATCCGGTCCGTGGACTCGGTGAAGTCGAGCTCCGCGTACTGCGGCTGCGCGGCCCGGCTGCCGCGCGGGTCCTGGTCGAGCTGCTCGACGATGTCGCACAGCGCCCACGCGAAGTCGAGCACCGGCACCCATCCCCAGGCTGTGGACACCTCGCGGTCCGCCTCGGTGTCCGCGAGGTACACGTCCCCGCAGAACAGGTCGTGACGCAGCGCGTGGACGTCCGCGCGCCGGTAGTCGGTCTGCGGCGGGTCGGGGAAGCGACGCGAGAGGGAGTAGCCGATGTCGAGCACGGGACCGATGGTGTCACGGCACCAGACCCGCCTCGTACGCGAGGATCACCAGCTGCACCCGGTCGCGCGCGTCCAGCTTGGAGAAGAGCCGCGCCACGTGCGCCTTCGCGGTGGCCGCGCTGATGTGGAGCCGTTCCGCGATCTCGCCGTTCGACAGGCCCCGCCCGACGAGGGTGAGGACCTCCCGCTCGCGCTCGGTGACCCCGTCGAGCCCGCCGGAGGGACGCCGCGCGGGTTCGGGGCGCGCCGCGAACTCCTCGATCAGCCGGCGGGTCACGCCCGGCGCGATCAGGGCGTCCCCGGCGGCCACCACCCGGATCGCGGCGAGGATGTCGTCGAGGGCCATGTCCTTGACGAGGAAGCCGCTCGCACCGGAGCGCAGCGCCCCGTACACGGACGCGTCGTCGTCGAACGTGGTGAGGACGAGGACCCGCGGCGCCCCGGGGCCCGCCGTGACGATCCGGGTGGCCTCGATGCCGTCCATGCCGGGCATCCGGACGTCCATCACGACGACGTCGGGCCCGAGGTCCCGGGCCAGCGCGACCGCCTCGGTGCCGGTGCCCGCCTCGCCGGCGACCTCGATGTCGGGGGTGTCGGCCATGAGGACGCGCAGACCGGCCCGGACGAGGGGCTGGTCGTCGACGAGGAGGACTCGGATCGGCGGGTTCACGGGGCTCCTTCGGGCAGCGGCAGCAGCGCGGTCACGTGGAAGCCGCCTCCGGGGCGCGGCCCCGCGGTGAGGCTTCCGCCGAGGAGCGCGGCGCGCTCGCGCATTCCGACGAGACCGTAGCCGCCCCCGGATTCCGCACCGGGCGTGCCCCGGCCGTCGTCGGCGATCTCGACGAGCAGGGTGTCGGTGCGCCGCTCCACCGTCACCCGGCAGGTGGGGGTGGCCGCGTGGCGGACGACGTTGGTGAGGGACTCCTGGACGATCCGGTACGCGGCGAGGTCGATCTCCGGCGGGAGCGCGCCGTCGCGGTTGCCGAGGTGCCGCAGTTCGACCCGTACCCCCGCGTCCGCCGTGGACGCGGCGAGCCGTTCCAGGTCGGCGAGGCCGGGCGCGGGGTCGCGCGGTGCCGGGCGGCCGTCGTCGGCGGCGCCGCGCAGTGCGCCCAGGGTGCGGCGCAGACCGGCGAGGGTCTCCCGGCTGGTGGTCTCGATGGTGGCGAGCGCGTTGCGGGCCTCGGCGGGCTGGGTCTCGATCACCCGGCGGCCGACGCCCGCCTGGATGGCGATGACGCCGATGCTGTGTGCGACGACGTCGTGCAGCTCGCGGGCGATCCGGAGCCGTTCGGCGGCGACGGCCTCGGCGGTGGTCGCGGCGCGCAGCTCCGCCGTGTGGTCGCGCCGTTCGCGTACGGAGCGGCCGAGGAGTCCGGCGGTGAGCAGCGCGAGCGCGAGGGCCACGGCGGTGCTGACGAACACGTCCTGTCCGGAGGTGGTGTACGTCGCGGCGGCGATCTGCACGGCGAGCGCCCCGAGGGCGGCGGGCACCAGGATCCGTGGCGGGTGGTGGACGGCGATCCGGCCGACGACGGCGTCGGCGGCGAGCACCGGCAGGTAGAGGAGTGCGGCGTCGGGGCGGGTGGTCGCGGCGGCGAGCAGTCCGGCGAGCAGCGGTACGAGCGCGGCGAGCGGGTTGCGGCGGGCGAGGGGGAGGACGAGGCCCACGGCGACGGCGGTGAGGAAGAGCCGCAGTTCGGTGGAGCGGTACGGGCCGGTCCGGACGGCGGTGAGGAGCAGGAAGGGGTGTGCGACGGCCGCGCCCCGGGTGAGGGCCGTCGGTATCGGTCCGCTGGAGGGCCGGTCGGCGGGGGTGGCGGGCATGGCGACGATCGTAGGCGGGGGCGTCCCGTCGGGGCGTCGGCCCGGGGGAGTACGCCCCCGGGCCACCCCGGCGGTCCGGTTGTGGCCGCCGGGCCGATGCGCCTCGGGGTGCCGGGCCGCCACCGTGGGCCGCATGATCGAAGTCCACGAACTGACGAAGCGGTACGGCCGCCGGGTCCGCCCCGCCCGGACCCGCCTCGGCCGCGTCCGCCCCGCCGAAGCCCCCCGCCCCGCCGTCGACCGGCTCAGCTTCGAGGTGCGGCCCGGCCGGGTCACCGGCTTCCTCGGACCCAACGGGGCCGGGAAGTCCACGACCCTGCGGATGATCCTCGGCCTGAACGCGCCGTCGTCCGGGACGGCCACCGTCGGCGGACGGCCCTTCCGGGAGCTGCCGCGCGGGCTGCGGGACGTCGGCGCGCTGCTCGACGCGCACGACGTGCACGGCGGCAGGACCGCCGGGGCCCATCTCGCGGCCCTCGCCCGTACCAACGGCATTCCGCGCCGCCGGGCCGCCGAGGTCCTGGAGGAGGTCGGCCTCGCGGGCGCCGCCGGGCGCCGGATCGGCGCCTGCTCGCTCGGCATGAGGCAGCGCCTGGGGATCGCCGCCGCGCTGCTCGGCGATCCTCCGGTGCTGCTCTTCGACGAGCCGGTCAACGGCCTGGACCCGGAGGGCGTGCTGTGGGCGCGGGGCCTGTTCCGGCGGCTCGCCGCCGAGGGCCGCACCGTGTTCGTGTCCAGCCATCTGATGAGCGAGATGGAGCACACCGCCGACGACCTCGTCGTCATCGGCCGCGGCCGGCTCGTCGCGGCCGAGAGCGTGGCGGCGTTCGCGGCGCGCGGCACCCGCAGGAGCGTGACCGTGCGGACGGCCGATCCGGCCGCTGCCCCGGTGCTCGCCGACGCCCTGACCGCCGGGGGAGCGGCCGTGCGGCGGGAGGAGGACGGGACCCTCGCCGTCACCGGTGCGGAAGCGGACCGGATCGGCGTCCTCGCCTTCCGCCACGGCGTCGCGCTCGCCGGACTGACCGCGCACGCCTCCTCCCTCGAAGAGGCCTTCATGGAGCTCACCGCCGACAGTGTGGAGTACCGCCGATGACCGCCCGGTTCCGTGACCTGCTCGCCGCCGAGTGGATGAAGCTGTGGTCGCTCCGCTCCACGCCCTGGGCGTTCGCCGCCGGCGCGGTCGCCGTCCTCGCGGTGAACCTCCAGGCGACCCTGGCCGACTACCGCAACTATCCCGACTACCCGGACGGCATCAGGGAGCTCTTCGTGCCGATCTGGGCGATGCGCGACGCGTTCACCCTGGGCGGGGCCATGGTGTTCACGCTCGCCACCGGCTCCATCGGCGCGCTGATGATCGCCGGCGAGTACGGCTCGGGCCAGATCCGTTCGACGTTCGCGGCCGTCCCGGCCCGCCGGGCCGTCGTCGCGGCGAAGTCGCTCGTCCTCGCCGCGGTGATGCTGGTGTACGGGGCGCTGGTCGCCGTGGTCTCGTTCGCCGCGACGCAGACCGTGCTCGACGGCCGGGGCGTCGGCATGGCGTTCGGCGACGAGGGCGTGGTGCGGGCGGTCGCCGCGTCGGCGCTCCTCGCGCCGGTGTGCGCGCTCGCCGGGTTCGGCCTCGGGGCGCTGCTGCGGCACGCGGCGACGACCATCGTGTCCCTGACCGGGGTGCTGCTCCTGCTGCCGGCGCTGATGAACGACCGGAACCGCTGGGGTGCGACGTTCCTGCACGCCCTGCCGCAGGGCGCGTGGAAGCGGCTGACGGAGGTGGGGGTGTCGCCGGTGCCGGTGGAGTACCCGTGGACCGCCGGCGGGGCGTGGACGGTGTACGCGGCGTGGGCGGTGGGAGCGGTGGCGGCGGCGTTCGTGGCCGTCGGCCGCCGCGACGTGTGAGATCCGAACGCCACGACGGTGCTCAAGAACGATCCGGGACGTCCCGGGACGGCCGGGACACGGGGTGGGCGGGGCCAGGACCTTACGTTCGAAAGGTCCCCCCGCGGTTCCCGCACCCTGGAGCAAGGAGTCCGATGGCCGACGAAATGGTGCTGCGCGCCCAGCGATTCATCAACCTCACCTACATGGACGGCGCGTTGCTGGGCCTCTCGAAGCTGCAGGAGGACGGCCGCACGGGATGGACCACCATGTACGCCCTCACCCGTGCGCTGCAGTACGAGATGGGCATCACGGCGCTGTCCAACAGCTTCGGTCCGACGACGCTGTCCACGCTGCAGACGAAGTACGGCCAGCTCGACGAGACGACGGTCCCGTCGGCGAACTTCTGCCGGGTCGTCCAGTCCGCGCTGTACTGCAAGGGCTACGACGGCGGTGACATCGACGGCACGTACAACTCCCGCGTGAAGGCCGCGGTGGCGAAGCTGAAGGACCAGATGGGCGTCGCGTACGCCTTCCCCGGCACCTCGCTGCAGCCGAAGGTCGTCAAGGGCCTGTTCAACATGGACGCCTACGTGAGCGTCGGCGACGGCACCGACTCCGTCCGCGCGATCCAGCGCTGGCTGAACGGCCAGTACGTCCAGCGCAAGGACTTCTTCATCATCCCGTGCGACGGCCACCACTCGCGTGACGTGGCCAAGTCGATGCTGTTCGCCATCCAGTACGAGCTGGGCATGGCCGACGGCACCGCGAACGGCGCGTTCGGGCCCGGCACCCAGGCGGGTCTGAAGAGCCGCACCGTGTCGGTCGGCTCGTCCGGCGTGTGGGTGCAGCTGTTCACGGCGGCGATGGAGCTCAACCGCCGCCACACCGGCTTCACGAGCACGTTCACCGAGTCCACCGCCGTCAGCGTCCGCTCGTTCCAGGAGTTCATGGCGCTGGACATGACCGGCCAGGGCGACTTCCGGACCTGGGCCTCGCTGCTCGTCTCGTACGGCGACCAGACCCGTCAGGGCACGGCCTGCGACGGCGTCACGAAGATCACCCCGGCGCGCGCGCAGGCGCTGAAGAACGCCGGCTACAAGTACATCGGCCGCTACCTCTACAACGCCTCCACCACGTCCCTGCCGGAGAAGGAGATCCAGCCGGGCGAGCTGGAGACCATCCAGGCGTACGGGCTGCGCTGCTTCCCGATCTACCAGACGTGGGCGCGCTCGGTCGACTACTACAGCCCCAAGCAGGGCGAGTCCGACTGCATGATGGCCGTCTACAAGGCGCAGGAGCACGGCTTCAAGAACGGCGCCCGGATCTACTTCGCCGTCGACTACGACGCCGTCGACGACGAGGTCACCTCGAACGTCCTGCCGTACTTCCAGAGCGTCCGGGCCATGATGACCCGGCTGGGCAGCCCGTACAAGATCGGCATCTACGGCCCCCGGAACGTCTGCTCGCGCGTGGTCGAGAAGAACCACGCGGACTCCTGCTTCGTGTCCGACATGTCGTCCGGTTTCTCCGGCAACCTCGGCTACCCGATGCCGGACAAGTGGGCCTTCGACCAGATCGTCACCAAGACGGTCGGCTCCGGGGACGGCCTCATCGAGATCGACAACAACATCGCCACCGGCTGGGACACCGGGCAGGGCGAGTTCCTGCCCCGGCCCTCGCTGAAGCAGGACACCGGCTTCAGCCTGGCCTACTGGGACGCGCTCCTGGCCGAGATCCAGGCCTACATGGAGTCGATCGGCCGGCCCGGCGGCGAGCGGATCTACACGCTCCAGCAGTGCCTGGAGACGATCATCAGCAACGACGCCACGATCAGCTCGTCGGCCCGGGCCTTCCGCATGCGCAAGGCCCTCATCCAGACGACGGCCCTCTGGGAGTTCGCCCACTACAGCCAGAAGGACCTGATCCAGGACGCGGGCGTCTGGTTCTACCACGAGGGTGCCATCCCGGACTGGGCCAAGGACCTGCCGGTCGTCGAGCGGCTCGTCGACAGCAGCACCGGTGTCGCCAAGATGTCCGGGCGCACCTGCATCCTCGCCCGCAACAACGCGATCAACTCCGGGCTCCTGGAGGGCGATCTCATGAACTCCGCCAGCGACGACGACCGCTGGACGATGTGGAAGAAGGTCAACCAGGACAACGCGTTCAACCTGGGCAACGTCGCGTACCTGCACATCTGGGGGGCGGACGGCAAGCAGGGCGACCACGCGGAGCCCGCGATACGCCGCCCCGCCCTCGACTACACCGACACGGAGACCTACGAGATCCTCCGCCGCTACCAGGGCTATGTGGAGCCGGCGTTCAGCGACGCGCAGCTGCGGATGCCGCTCTACGCGATCTTCGAGAAGTACAACCGCGTCATCCGCGAGTCCTGACCCCGACGTCACCACCCCGCCAGACGGAAGAAAGGACGACCCGTTGAACCCCACCACCGACGTCACCCGCAGGCGAGCCCTCGCCGCCACCGCCGGCGCCGCGGTGAGCCTCGGCTCCACCGGACTCCTCGCCTCACCCGCGGTGGCCGCCGCCCCGGCCGCTCCCGCCGTGCCGCCGCAGCCCGCCCGGAACGACACGCTCAAGGAGGCGCTGCGCCGCGCCCGGGAGCGCGACCGCCAGATCCACACCGGCCGCCCCTCCGCCAACGGCTGGGAGATGCAGAAGCTCGCCGACGTCGACGGCGGCGACATCGCCACCCGTTCCGTGCCCGGCACCGGCCTGAGCGTCGCCGTCCGCACGGGCGACGTCGAGGCGGTCCTCGTCCACGTGGTCCGCCGGTTCCACTACGAGGTCGACGCCCTCGGCCGGGACGGCGAGCCGCACGCGCTCGCCGGCTGGGTGGCCCCCGGCACCGTCCGGGACAGTCGGCTGCCCGAGTCGAACCTGGCGTCCGGCACCGCCGTCGTCATCCGCCCCGGCTCCTACCCGCCGGGCGTACGGGGCGGGTTCACGGCCCGTCAGCAGGAGGTCGTCCGCGACATCCTCGCCGACACCGAGGGCCTCGTCCGCTGGGGCGCCGACGACGACCGCCCGTACGAGGGGCTCTTCCACCTCGCCGTACGGCCGGGCGACGCGCGCCTGGCGCGGGTCGCGGACCGGCTCAGGAGCTGGGAGGAGACCCCGGGCCTCGGCGCCGGGACGCTCCCCGACGTGACGGAGCCGGCCCGCCGCCTCAGGGCGGCCCGCCACCGCTGACGGACCGGTGACGATCCACGGCCGCCCCTGGACGGGGTCAGCGGCGGCCGTGCACCGCCCGGGCGACCCGGGGCCCGAGCCAGCGCTTGAGCCGCCGCAGCGCCTCCAGCTGCTCGGCGGCCCGGTCGATCCGGTAGTACAGCTGCGGCGGGACGTGCGGCAGCAGCGGCGAGTGGCGCTGCCCGAGGAGCGCGAACATCTGCGCCGGCTCCAGGCTCATGTAGCGCGGCAGGTTCTCGTACCACTGGGCGCTGTAGCGGGCGGCGCTCTGCGCGGAGACCAGCTCGGCGCGGCGGCGCCTCCCGTACGCGGTGAGGGCGGCGTCCAGGGCGCCGGGGGCGTCCAGGGCGCCGGGGGCGCGCAGGGCGTCCGCGAGGGCGAGCGCGTCCTCCAGGGCCAGGGTGGTGCCCGCGCCGATCGAGTAGTGCGTGGTGTGGGCGGCGTCGCCGAGCAGGACGAGGTTGCCGCGGTGCCAGACCCGGTTGGTCAGCGTGCGGAACGTCAGCCACTGGGCGGCGTCGTCGGCCCGGTCGCGGCCGATCAGCTCGTGCCCGTCGAGGAGGTCGTGGAAGAGCTTCTCCAGCAGGTTCAGGCTGTCCGCCTCGCCGCGCGTGTCGAGCCCGAGGCCGGTCCACGTCTCGGGGGAGCACTCGACGACACAGGTGGAGCGCTCGCCGCTGAACCCGTACGCGTAGCACCAGATCCAGCCGTGCTCGGTCTCCTTGAACGCGAAGCTGAAGGAGTCGAAGACCTTGGTGGTGCCGAGCCAGATGTACGGGTTGCGGCCATGGGCGACCGCGCTGCCGAAGTGCCCGGCGTGCGCCTCGCGCAGCACGCTGTTGACGCCGTCGGCGGCGACGACCAGCTCCGCTCCGGCCAGTTCGGGGGCGTCCGGTCCGGTGATGTCGTGCTCGAACTCCACCCGTACGCCGAGTTCCTCGGCGCGGTCGGCGAGCAGCGCGAGCATCCGCCGCCGCCCGATGCCGAAGCCCGCGTCGCCCCGGTGGACGGTCCGCTCGTCGCGCACGATGGCGACCCCGTCGGTCCAGGTGACGGAGGCCTCGGCGACGGCGGCCGCGGACTCCGGGTCGCCCGCGCGGAGCTTGTCGAGGAGCCCGGCCCAGTAGGTGACGCCCCAGCCGTACGTGGAGCCCTCGGGATTCCGCTCGTACACGGTGATCTCGTGGGACGGATCCTGCCGCTTCAGCAGGATCGAGAGGTAGAGGCCGGCGGGGCCGCCGCCGACGATCGCGAGCTTCACGTGCGCTCCCACTGAGACATGACACCGTGCGGTCGAGTGACGACGCACGGTAGCAGTGGGGGCGGTGCGGCACGGGGGAACGGCACCCGGTACCAGCCCAACGGATGAAGGCGGCGGGAGAGCCGGGCGGCGCGCGGACCGTGGCGACGGGCGGACGGGGGCGTGGGCGGGCAGGGGCGGCGGGCGGACGGGGCGTGGGCGGGCAGGGGCGGCGGCCGGGCTACGGCAGCAGGCGGCGCTCCTTCGCGACCGCGACCGCGCCCGCGCGGGTGTCGACGCCGAGCTTGGCGTAGATCCGGCCCAGGTGCGTCTTCACCGTCGCCTCGCTGATGAACAGCGCCCGCGCGATCTCCCGGTTGCCCAGGCCCCGTCCCAGCTGCCCGAGGATGTCCCGCTCCCGGTCGGTGAGCGAAGGGCCCGCCGCCCCGCGCATGCGGTCCATGACCCGGCTGGCGACCGGCGGGGAGAGGGCCGTGCGGCCCTGCGCGGCGGAGTGGATTGCGGCGAACAGCTCCTCGGGCCGCTCGGCCTTCAGGAGGTAGCCGGTGGCGCCCGCCTCGATCGCCCGCGTGATGTCCGCGTCCGTGTCGTACGTGGTGAGGACCAGGACGTGGACACCGGTCGGCGCGATCCGCCGGGTCGCCTCCACGCCGTCGATGCCCGCGCCGAGCTGGAGGTCCATGAGGACGACGTCCGGCGTCAGCTTCGCGGCCAGGGCGACGGCCTCCTCGCCGCTGCCCGCCTCGCCCACCACCTCGATGTCGGGGGTGCTGCCGAGCAGCGCGAGCAGGCCGGCCCGGACGACGACGTGGTCGTCGCAGAGGAGGATCCGTACGGACATCAGGACTCCAGGGAGAGCGGGATCGCGGCGGAGAGCACCGTGCCCTCGCCGGGGGTGGACTCGACGGTCAGGGTGCCACCGAGCTGCTGGGCGCGCACCCGCATCGCGGGCAGCCCGTGGCCGCGCTCGGCCTGCTCGCGCGCGAGCGCCGGATCGAAGCCGCGGCCGTCGTCGGCGATGTCCAGGACCACCTGGTCGTCGAGGTAGGTGAGGGTGAGCGCGGCGGAGTCGGCGCCGGCGTGCTCGCGGATGTTCGCGAGGGCGCCCTGCGCGATCCGCAGCAGCGCCGCCTGCACGCGGTCGGGCAGCGGCACCGCGATCCCGTCGATCCGGAAGCCCGCCGACTCGCGCGCGGCGAGGCCGCGCAGGGCCTCCTCCAGGCCGCCGCCCCCGGCGAGGTCGGCGGGGGCGAGGTCCTGCACGAAGCGGCGGGCCTCGGCGAGGTTGCGCTCGGCGATGGACTCGGCGGTGCGGACGTGGCGGCGGGCGGTGGCCGGGTCGCTGTCCCAGGTGCGGTCGGCGGCCTGGAGCAGCATCTGCTGGCTGGACAGGCCCTGCGCGAGGGTGTCGTGGATCTCCATGGACAGCCGCTGCCGTTCGGCGAGGGTGCCCTCGCGGCGCTCGATCGCGGCGAGTTCCCGCCGGGTGCGGATGAGGTCGTCGATCAGCGCGCGCTGGCGGGCGGCCTGCCGGTCCGCGTACACGAAGACGCCGGTGGCGAGGGCGGCGACGGCCGGCGGGGCGACGATCAGGTTCGGGTCCCAGCCGCCGTGCGAGAGCTGGACCTGAGCGAAGACCACGAAGGCGGTGAGCAGGGCGACCAGGCCGAGTGCGGCGCGCGGCGGGAGGGTGCGCAGGCCCGTGTAGAAGAGCGGCACCGCGCACCAGGCGAAGCTGGGCGCGAGGACGACGAGGAGGACCCAGACGGCGACGACCGTGCCCAGCCAGGCGATCCGGCGCGGGGTGGCGCGGGTGCCGAGGACCGGGCCGAGCAGGTAGAGGGAGGCGAGCGCGCCGGTCAGGGCGATGATCCAGGGGCTGCGGGCCTCCCAGTCGTGCCGCAGCAGGAAGCGGGCGAGGGAGGCGCCGAGCAGCAGGAAGAAGGCGATGTGCATGACCCGCGCGAGCCAGCGGGCGTCCGGGTCGTGTTCCGTTGGCCGGGTCACCGTGCCGCCTCCCTGCCGTTCTGACCTGGGTGTACGTGTCCATGGTGGCCCGGAGGGACCAGCCGGGCATCAACCGATCGGCTGACAGTGCCGTCGTCCGGTGTGCGCGCGGAGGGCAGCCGGACCGTGGACCGTCCGGTGCCGGTTCCGGGCGGAGGATCGATGCAGAGCGAAGGAACGAACCGCTCGAAGGCTTCCCCCTCCTCACCTCTTACGGAGTCAGTCATGAAGAAGATCCTCCTCGGTGCCACCGCCGCCGCTGTCGTCGCCGCCGGTACCTTCGGCGTGGTCTCCGCGAACGCCGCGGCCCCGGCCGCCGCTCCCGCCGCCGTCACGGCCGACGCGGACCACGGCAACACCACGACGTCGACGCACCTGACGATCGAGGCTGCCACGAAGGCCGCGCAGGCGACTCTCGACGCCGCCGAGAAGGAGAACCAGCGGGTGTCGGTCGCGGTCGTCGACCGCAACGGCAACACGATCGTCACCCTGCGCGGCGACGGCGCCGGCCCGCAGTCCTACGAGTCGGCCGAGCGCAAGGCGTTCACCGCGGTCTCCTGGAACGCCCCGACCTCCGTCCTCGCCGGCCGCCTGGCCAACGCGCCGACCCTGAAGGACATCCCCGGCACCCTCTTCCTCGCCGGCGGCGCCCCGGTCACCGCCAAGGGCGCCCCGATCGCGGGCATCGGCGTCGCGGGCGCCCCCTCGGGCGACCTCGACGAGAAGTTCGCCCAGGCCGGCGTCGCCTCCCTCGCGAAGTAACGCCCCCAGCCGGTGGCGGCGCCCGGATCTCCCGCCGGGCGCCGCCGCCTTTTTCGTTTTTGACCTTTTAAGATCGGTACGTGTCACAGCGCAGCCGTATCGGAGCCCTCGCCCTCACCGCGGCCCTCACCGCCCTCGCGCTGCTCGCGGGTGGCTGCTCCGACGTGGGCGGAGGCGTCCGCGGCACCCCCGGCGCCTCCGGGCTGCGCGACCCGCTCTTCCCGAAGCTCGGCAACGGCGGGTACGACGTCGGCCACTACGGCCTGACCCTCGCCTACGACCCGGCCTCCGGCCGCCTCGACGGCACCGTCGAGATCACCGCCCGCGCCACCCAGGACCTCAGCGCCTTCAACCTCGACCTCGCCGGCCTCACCGTCGGCGGCGCCACCGTCGACGGCGCCCCCGCCGCGTACAACCGGGCCGGGAACGAGCTCACCCTCCGCCCCCACGAGGACATCCCCGAGGGCAGGGAGTTCCGCGCCACCGTCACCTACTCGGGCGTCCCCGAGCCGCTCACCGACGCCGACGGCTCCAAGGAGGGCTGGCTGCGCACGGCCGACGGGGCGGTCGCGGTCGGCGAACCGGCCGGCTCCATGACCTGGTTCCCCGGCAACCACCACCCCTCCGACAAGGCCTCCTACGACATCACGCTCACCGTCCCCGCCGGACTCGAAGCCCTCTCGAACGGCGTCAGGACCGCCCGCCGGACCGAGGCCGACGGGCGCGTCACCACCGTCTGGCACACGCCCGAGCCGATGGCGAGCTACCTCGCGACGGTCGCGATCGGCCGGTACACGACGGGGACGGCGACCGCCCTCGGCTCCGTGCCCGTCCTCACCGCCGCCGAGGCCCCCGTCGCGGCGGCGAGCGCCGCCCTGCGGGCCGAGATCCCCGAGCTCCTCGCCCGCCAGGTGAAGCGCTTCGGCCCGTACCCCTTCTCCACCGCCGGGGCGATCGTCACCAGGGACGGGACCCTCGGGTACGCCCTGGAGACCCAGACCCGGCCCATCTTCCCGGCCGGCTCCTTCGACCGCCCGACCCTCGTCCACGAGCAGGCCCACCAGTGGTTCGGCGACTCCGTCACCCCCGCGAGCTGGCGCGACATCTGGCTGAACGAGGGCTTCGCGACCTACGCGGAGTGGCTGTACGCGGAGCAGTACGAACACGTCCCGGCGAGCACCCGGTTCGCGGAGGCCTTCGCCCAGGACGCCAACTGGGCCTTCCCGCCCGCCGCCCCGCCCGCCGCGGAGAACCTCTTCGACCCGCCCGTGTACCAGCGGGGCGCGATGGTCCTGCACAAGCTGCGCGAGACGGTCGGCGACCGCGTCTTCGACGAGATCCTGCGCGGCTGGGCCGCGAAGTACCGCCACGCCAACGCCACCACGGACGACTTCACGGCCTACGCGGAGAGCGTCTCCGGCCGCGACCTCGGCGCGCTGTGGGACGTCTGGCTGTACGGCGACGAGAAGCCGTCGAAGCCCTAGCCCGGCAAGATCCGAAAGAGACGGCCTAGGGGCCCTGGAGGCCCTTCCGCATGACGACGCAGGCCCGGCCGTGCGCGAGGTCCGGGCGGCGGGCCGTCTCCTCGTAGCCCAGCGCGGTCCAGAAGGCCAGCGCCTTCGGGTTGTTCTCCAGGACGGCGAGCCGCAGCCCCGTCCGGCCGGCCGCGCGGAAGCGGTCCTCGACGTACGCGGCGAGCCGGCGGCCGTGGCCCGCGCGCCGCGCGTCCGCGTGGACCATCAGCAGCCCGAGCCACGGATCGGGATCGGCCGGATCGGGGTGGCGGCCCAGGGTGACGGCGACGGCGACGAGCCGGCCCCCGGAGCGGGCCAGGAGGACCTCGGCGGTCGGCTGCGCGAACTCCTCGGCCAGCGCCGCCGCGACCTGCTCGGGCCGGATGTCGGACGGATCCGGGAAGTCGCCGCTGAGCTGCTGGAACTCCTCGTTCGAGGCGTAGAGCGCGGTGAGCTCGGTGAGCAGCGCGCCGGGGAGGGCGGCGCCGTCCTCCAGGGCCTTGGGGGCGAGGGTCTCGACGATCACGCGCACAGGGTAGAGCCCCCGGGGGGGGGGGCCCCGCCCGGGGCTGGCCGCACCCCGCGCGGGCGGGGGTGTGGGCCCACTAGCCGGGGCTGCGCCCCACCCCCCAGGCGGGGGCGGGGGGGGGGGGGGGGGGCGGCCCCCCCCCCCCGCCGGGGGGGGGGGGGCGGCGCCCCCCCCCCGCCCCCGCCCCGGGCCCCCCCCGCGCCCCCCCCCCCCCCCCCGGGGCTCTGCGGACACGCGACGGGTCAGAGGTTGACGCCGAAGTCGCGGGCGATGCCCTCCAGGCCCGAGGCGTAGCCCTGGCCCACGGCGCGGAACTTCCACTCGGCGCCGTTGCGGTACAGCTCGCCGAAGACCATGGCCGTCTCGACGGCCGCGTCCTCGGAAAGGTCGTAGCGGGCGAGCTCGGCGCCGCCGGCCTGGTTCACGATGCGGATGTACGCGTTGCGCACCTGGCCGAAGTTCTGCGAGCGGGACACCGCGTCGTAGATGGAGACCGGGAAGACGATCTTGTCGACGTTCGGCGGGAGGGCCGCGAGGTTGACGTTGATCTGCTCGTCGTCGCCGCCGCCCTCGCCGGTGCGGTTGTCACCGGTGTGCACGATGGTCTGGTCCGGCGTCGACTTGTTGTTGAAGAAGACGAAGTGGGCGTCCGAGGCGACCTTCCCGGCGGCGTCCACGCCGATCGCCGAGGCGTCGAGGTCGAAGTCGGTGCCGGTGGTGGTGCGGACGTCCCAGCCGAGGCCCACGGTGACGGCGGCGAGGCCCGGGGCCTCCTTGGTCAGGGAGACGTTGCCGCCCTTGGACAGGCTCACAGCCATGGAAAGTCCCTTTCGTCGTGATGTCGTCGCTCGCCTGGAGAAACGCGCCGGGGCCGCCGCCGGTTCCCGCCCGCGGCCGTGGGAAAACAGGATGACTCGTACGGCCCCCTGCGGGGAACATGGAGGGCATGTCCGGTCCCTATCCCATCCGCGGCTCCGTCTCGCTTCCCGAGGCCGAGCTCCAGTGGCGTTTCTCGCGGTCGTCGGGGCCGGGCGGCCAGCACGTCAACACCAGCGACTCGCAGGTGGAGCTCCGCTTCGACCTCGCGGCCACCGGCGCGCTCCCCGAGGTGTGGAAGGCCCGAGCCCTGGAGCGCCTCGCCTCCCGCCTGGTCAACGGCGTCGTCACGGTCCGCGCCTCGGAGCACCGCTCCCAGTGGCGCAACCGCGAGACGGCGGCGGTCCGCCTCGCGGCCCTCCTCGCCGAGGCGACGGCCCCGCCCCCGAAGCCCCGCCGCCCGACGAAGATCCCCCGCGGCATCAACGAACGCCGCCTCCGCGAGAAGAAACAACGCGCCGAGACCAAGCGCACCCGCCAGTCCCGCGACTGGGGCTAGGCCGGCGCCGGGGGAGGCTCAGCCGGGCAGGGCCGCGGTGAGGTCCAGTTCGACGAGCTGTCCAGGGAAGCCCAGCTGGGCGACGCCCAGGAGCGTGCTGGCGGTGGTGAAGGCCGGGCCCAGGGCGGAGTCCGTGAGCCGGGTCCACACGGCCGCCAGGGCTTCCCGCTCGTCGCTCCGCACGTAGATCACCGACCGCACCACGTGGTGCGGCCGGGCGTCCACCGCGGCCAGGGCGGTGAGGGCGTTCGCGACGACCTGGTCGGTCTGCTCCTCGAAGGAGCCGGCTCCGACCAGTTCACCCTGCCGGTCCAGGGGGCACTGTCCTGCCAGATGGGCCGTCCGGCCCGACTCCACCACGGTGACGTGGTGGTACCCGGGGGTCGCGTGCAGCCGCTCGGGGTTGATGCGGGTGATCTTCTCGGTCATCGCGCGAGTCTGGCCGGTGTGAGGGCCGGGCGCACCGCAATTACGACAGCCGGCGGTACTTCCCCTGGAAGTACGTCAGGGGGCCGTCGGCGTGCGAGGACAGACCGGCCGTCAGGACCCGGCCCACCACCAGGGTGTGGTCGCCGGCCACGACACGGCTCTCCGTGCGGCACTCCAGGACCGACAGCGCGCCGGCCATCAGCGGGGCGCCGCTCTCCTCGCCGCGGGTGTACGGCAGGTCGGCGAAGAGGAGCCGGTCGCTGACCCGGTTCTTCATCGCGAAGCGCCCGGCGACGTGCCGCTGGTCCTCCGCGAGGACCGACACCGCCCAGACCGGGACGTCGGTGAGCAGGTCGTCCATGCGGGAGCCGTTGCGGAGGCTGACGAGGACCAGCGGAGGGTCGAGGGAGACCGACATGAAGGCGGTGGCCGTCATGCCGACGTCCTCGCCGCGCGGGCCGTCGTCGGGGTCGTGCGCGGTCACCAGGACCACGCCCGCCGCGAGGCGGGACATCGCCGCCCGGAACTCGTCGTTGCTCACCCCCTCAGCATGAGGGATGGCCAGATCGGACACGGGGGGCGAGGTCGGGGTCTTCTGCAGCACACCCGCACGCTAGCCCCGGGCCCCCGCGGCCCGCATCGGGCCGGGGGACCAGCCCGGCGGGGGTCCGGGGACCTAGGACCCGTCGCCCCGCGAGGATGCGCGGTACCCGTCTGACCTGCTGTGACTTGAGTCACACGGGGCAGTATTTGCTGACCCTGTGTACCGGGGGCGCAGCTCGCTGTGATTCAGTGGCGGTGACAGTGCAACACGAAGCCGATGAGAACCCTGGAGTTGCTGTCGAGGTCTCGGGGAGAGCGAGCGATGGAGACCGAGTCGGAGCCGTACGTCCGTCTCTCGACCCTGCGGCAGCTGCATCAGGTCGTGGCGGACCTCAACACTGCACGCAGCCTGGCGGACACCCTGCAGACCGTCGCCGACGGTGTGGTCGCCGGTCTCAACTACGAGCTGGCCTGCGTCAACCTCGTCCGCCCCGACGGTGACCTCGTCGTCGCCGCCTTCGCCGGAAGCTCCGCCGCGGAGGCCCTCATCACCGGCCGCGTCGGCTCCCGCACCTCCTGGGAGCGCCGCCTGACCATGGGCGTCTCCTGGGGCGACCTGCGGTTCATCCCGCACACCGAGGGCTGGGTCCTCATGGAGGACGACGTCCCCCAGTGGCACACCGACGGCCCCGCGCCCCGCTTCGAGGACGAGTGGCACCCGCACGACCGGCTCTACGCCCCGATGTACGCCTCCGGCTCCGGCCGTGAGCTCCTCGGCGTCATATCCGTCGACCGCCCGCGCAACGGCCGGCACCCCGGCCCCTGGGGCCAGGAGGCGCTCCAGATGTACGCCTCGCAGTCGGCGATCGCCATCAGCAACGCCCGTCTCCGCTCCAACATGCAGCGCGCCCTGGTCCGCCTGGAGCGCGAGCAGCAGGCCCTGCGGGCCTCGGAGGAGTCCTTCCGGCAGGCCTTCGAGTACGCCCCCTCCGGCATGGCCATCGCCGAGATGGGCGGCGACCAGCACGGCCGCCTCCTCCGCACGAACGACGCCCTGTGCCGGCTCCTCGGCCGCCCCGCCTCCGTCATGCGGCGCTACTCCTTCGCCGACCTCGTCCACCCCGAGGACATAGGGACGCTGCTGCGGACGTCCGCCGAGGGCGGCCGGGCCGAGCTGCGTCTCGGCCGCCGGGACGGGACGTACGTCTGGGTCTCCCTGCGCAACTCCGTCGTCGCCGACACCGCCGACGGGCCCCGCTTCCTCCTCACGCACGTCGAGGACATCGAGGAGCGCAAGCGGCACGAGCTGCAGCTCGCCCACCGCGCCTCGCACGACGCCCTCACCGGCCTCCCCAACAGTGCCGAGCTGCGCTCGCGCCTGTCGGCCCGGATCTGCGAGCGGCCGTCGGCGCCGGGGGACGAGGCCGCGTACGGCGGGTACGGGCCGGTGGACGGCAGCGGCGGCGGGTACGAGCCCGCGCACGACCCGGCGTACGACTCCGGGTACGAGCCGCAGCCCTACGAGTACGAGCACGAGCACGAGCACGGCTTCGGATTCGAGCCGGCGGGCGGCGCGGGTCCCTACGACCACCACGTCCACATCGTCGCGCCGACGGGCGGGGAGATCGACGACGGCACCAAGGGGCTCGCGGTCCTCTTCTGCGACCTCGACGGTTTCAAGTCGATCAACGACCGCTTCGGGCACCACACGGGTGACGCGGTGCTCATCGAGGTCGCGCGGCGGCTCACCACCGGCGTGCGGGACGGCGACACGGTCGCCCGGCTCGGCGGTGACGAGTTCGTCGTCCTCGCCGACGGCCTCGGTGCCGCGGACGCCGCCGACCTGGCCGTACGCCTCCGCAACGCGATCATCCCGCCGATCCGGGTGGACGGCCGGGCGGTCCGCGTCGGGGCGAGTTTCGGCATCGGCTGGGCCGAGTGCGGCATGACCGTGGAAGAGGTCCTGAACTCGGCCGACCAGCGGATGTACATGGAGAAGCGCTCCCGCGCGAAGGTCCACCGGCGGGCGGGCTGAGTCGCGCGCTGGTCCGTTCGGGGTAGGCTCGGCCGGTCGGCGACGGCTGGCGAGCATGGAGAGGGTGACCCGGATGGCTGCCGGTAACGACGGCGCGAGCAAGCCCGAGGACGACGACCCGTTCGGCTACCTGTACGAGGACGGACAGGCTGCGGGCGCCCAGCCCCCGCAGGGCGGCGGCTACGGCTACCCCGGCCCCGGCGCGGCGCAGCCAGGTGTGCCCCGGACCTCGTACCACCAGGTCAGAACGGTCGGCGAGCGGCAGTACGGCCACCACCAGCAGCAGGCGTACGTGCCGCCGCAGCAGGCCCCGTACGGCCAGCCGCAGGCGCAGTACGCGGCGCCGGAGACGTACGGCGCCCAGCCCCAGACCCGCCCGATCCCGCCCCAGCGCGGCGGCGGCTCGGGCCGCGGCCCGAACACCAAGGGCCTGCTGATCGGCGCGGTCGCGGTCGTCGCGGTCGTCGTGATCGGCATCGCGGCGGCGGTCATCAGCAACTCGGGCGGCGAGAAGGACAAGGACAAGGCCGGCGGCAACACCCCGTCGACCGCGCCGTCCCAGGTCTCCGAGACCCCGAGCACCGAGCCGAGCTCCGACAAGACCCCGGAGGAGCTCCCCAAGCAGGACGCGGCGACGCTGATGCTGGGCGGCCAGGCCGCGGCGGAGAAGACCGTCCCGGGCGCCGAGGGCGCCGGCGGCGTGTACGTGTCGGGCTTCAACGCGCCGGGCGCCTCGGTGACCTGGAAGGCGAACATGCCGTCGGGCGGCAAGTACCGCCTGACCGTGCGCTACGCGATCCCGGCGGTCGACGCCAACGCGACCCTGACGGTCAACGGCAAGGCGAACTCCCTGCCGCTCGGCCTGAAGAACTTCATCCACTCCTCGGACCCGAACCTGGAGAAGAACTGGCAGACCACCTGGGCGCCGGTCACCCTCCAGCAGGGCGACAACGAGATCAAGATCTCGTGCGAGCAGGGCAACCAGTGCAACGTCCTGCTCGACTGGCTGGAGGTCACGCCCGCCCCGGCGGGCTGAGCCCTACGGGGTCTCCTCGACGACCTTCACCCGGGGCAGCAGCTCCTCGTACGCCGTGGGGTCGAATTCGCCGGCGACCGGGGAGAGGACTGTGGCCGCCGAGAGGGCGACCGCTCGGGTGAGGCGGTCGGGCCAGGAGGTGCCGTCGACCAGGCCCGAGAGGAGGCCGGCGACGGCGGAGTCGCCCGCGCCCGTGGGGTTGCCCTTCACGGCGGCGGGCGGGGTCGCGCGCCACAGGCCTTCGGGGGTGGCGGCGAGGAGGCCCTCGGGGCCGAGCGAGGAGATCACCGCGTGGGCGCCCCGGCGGCGGGCGTCCCGGGTGGCCCGGTGGGGCTCGCGGGCCCCGGTGAGCTGGGCGAGTTCCTCGGCGTTCGGCTTGACCAGGTCGGGTCGGGCGGCGATGCCCCGCCGGAGCGGTTCGCCGCTGGTGTCGAGGAGGACCGGGACTCCGGCCGTGCGGGCGAGGCGGATCAGTTCCGCGTACGCGCCGACGTGGATGCCCGGCGGGAGGCTGCCGCAGAGGGCGACCGCGGCGGCTCCGTCGAGGAGCTCCGCGAACCGGGTGCGGAAGGCGGTCCACTCCGCGGCGGTGACGGTCGGGCCCGGTTCGTTGAGCTGGGTGGTGTCCCCGCTCGCGGTGTCGACGACCGCGACCGTACGGCGGGTGGGCCCCGCCGTCTCGACGAGTTCGTCCCGTACCGGCGTCGCCGCGAGCAGGTCCCTCAGCGTCGCGCCGGTCGCGCCGCCCGCGAAGCCGGTGGCGACCGTCTCGTGTCCGAGGGCCCCGAGCACGCGGGCGACGTTGAGCCCCTTGCCGCCGGGCCGCTCGATGACCTGGGTGACCCGGTGGGACGCGTGCGGGGTCAGCGCGGGGACCCGGTAGGTCAGGTCCAGCGCCGTGTTGAGGGTGACCGTGAGGATCATGACCTGTCCACCCCCCGTACTCCCTGTGAAGTCTTGCGGAACGGGCGTTCCGACGGGCACCGATCATGCCAAACGAAAGGCGGTTGGCCCAGACCCCCGGCCGACCGCCCTTCCGTATGACTCCTGATCAGACCGCCAGGGGATCCACGATCCACTCGCCCTTGCGCATGACGCCCTTGAGCTCGAACTCCGCGTCCAGGACCACGATGTCGGCGTCCTTGCCGGGCTCCAGGGAGCCGACGCGGTCGTACACGCCGAGGAGCCGGGCGGGGTTGGCGGAGATGGCCTGGACGACCGCCTCGACGGGGAGGCCGTCGACGGTCGCGGCGCGCTTGAAGGCGCGGTCCAGGGTGAGCGTGGAGCCGGCGATGGAGCCGCCCTCGACGAGGCGGGCGACGCTGTCCTTCACCTCGACCGCGAGCGGGCCGAGCATGTAGCTGCCGTCGCCGAAGCCGGCGGCGTCCATCGCGTCGGTGATGAAGGCGACGCGCTCGGGTCCCGCGTGGTGGAAGGCGAGCTCCAGGGCGGCGGGGTGCAGGTGGGTGCCGTCGTTGATGAGCTCGACGGTGATCCGCTCGTCCTCCAGGAGGGCGGCGATCGGGCCGGGGGCGCGGTGGCCGAGCGCCGGCATCGCGTTGTACAGGTGGGTGGCGACGGTGGCGCCCGCGTCGATGGCCGCCTGCGTCTGCTCGTACGTGGCGTCGGTGTGGCCGATGGCGGCGATCACGCCGTGCTCGGCGAGCAGCCGTACGGAGTCGATGCCGCCGGGGAGCTCGGTGGCGAGGGTGACCATCCTGGCCTGTCCGCGCGCGGCGTCGATCAGCTTGCGGACCTCGGCGGGGTCGGGGTCGCGCAGGAGCGTCTCGTCGTGGGCGCCCTTGCGGCAGGGGGAGATGAACGGGCCCTCGAAGTGGAGGCCGGCGATCTCGCCCTGCTCGGCGAGCTCGGAGAGCAGTCCGGCGCGGCGGCTCAGGAAGTCCATCTCGCCGGTGACGAAGGAGGCGACGACGGTGGTGGTGCCGTGCAGGCGGTGGGTGTGGACGCCCTTGAGGACCTCGTCGACGGTGCCGGAGGTGAAGGACGCTCCGCCGCCGCCGTGGTTGTGCATGTCGACGAAGCCGGGGACGAGCCAGTGGCCGGCGAGGTCGACGACCTGGGCGTTCTCGGGTGCGGAGCCCGCGATGCGGTCGCCGTCGACGATCACGCGTCCGTTCTCGACCGTTCCGGTGGGCAGCACGACGTGTGCGCCGGCGAGAACCTTGTGATCGGCCATCAGGCGGAAACCTCCGAGTCGAGGGAGAGAAGGTCCCAGGCGAGGAGGCCCGCGCCCAGGCATCCGGCGGTGTCCCCGAGGGCCGCCGGGACGATGGCGGGCAGCTTCTGGAACGTGACGCGTTCCTCCACGGCGGCCCGGAGTGGTGTGAACAAGGTTTCCCCGGCCTCGGCGAGACCGCCACCGATGATGAGCGTGCGGGGGTCCAGGAGGGTGAGCGCGGTGACGAGCCCGTCGGCGAGGGCGTCGACGGCGTCCTGCCAGACCCGTACGGCCGTGGGGTCGCCGGACTCGACGGCCTTGGCGCAGTCGGCGGCGTCGGCGTCGGGGTCGCCGCTCGCCTCGGCCCAGGCGAGGGAGACGGCGGAGGCGGAGGCGTACCGCTCCAGGCAGCCGCGCTGGCCGCAGCCGCAGTCGGTGCCGCCGGGGCGGACGACGATGTGGCCGATCTCGCCGGCGTAGCCGTGGGCGCCGGCCTCGATGCGGTCGCCGATGCCGATGGCTCCGGCGATGCCGGTGCCGAGGGGCACGAAGAGGAAGCGGTCGGCGCCGTTGCCCGCGCCGATGCGGCCCTCGGCGAGGCCGCCGGTGCGGACGTCGTGGCCGAGGGCGACGGGGATGCCGCCGAGCCGGTGGCTGAGGAGTTCGCGCATGGGAACGTCGCGCCAGCCGAGGTTGGCGGCGTAGACGGCGATGCCGTTCTCCGCGTCGACGATTCCGGGGACGGCGACGCCGGCCGCGGCGGCGGGTTCTCCGTACCGCTCCTGGCCGAGGGCGCGGAGGTCCTCCGCGAAGCCGAGGATCGTCTCCACGACGGCCTCGGCGCCCCGCTCGCGCCCGGTGGCGCGGCGGGCCTCGTGCAGCAGAGTGCCGTCCGCCGCGACGAGGGCGGCCTTCATGCCGGTGCCGCCCACATCCAGGGCGATGACGTGTCTCACGGGGGACAGTCTGACGCGGGACCGCCCAAAAGGTCTAGTCCACTGGGCAGGATTGTTGCGCTCGGATACAAATTCGAGGCCAGGCATGGGGCCATGGTCCCGCCGCAGTTGCGGAAGTGATACCCGAGTGGTGTAGACCTCACGCCCGGGCGCGGGGCACACTTACGGCCCTGAGAAGTGCAAACACGCAGCTCAATGCAGTGGAAAACCTGTCGGAACGACAGCTCAACGATGAGCAAAAGGTGGATGAAGACGTGGAGCGGCGACGATTCCTTGGACTGACCGCGGCCGCCGCCGCCCTCGGACTGACCACCACGGTCGCCGGCTGCGGCTCCCTCGGCGGCGACTCCGGCGACGTGACCCTCAAGCTGGTCGCCGCCGACTACGACCTGACCGGCGGTGACACCACCAAGAAGTACTGGGCCGACCTCGTCGCCGCCTTCGAGGCCAAGAACCCCGGCGTCAAGGTCGAGGTCGAGGTCGTGTCCTGGGACGACGTCGACCGCAAGGTCGCCGAGATGGTCAAGGCCGGCAAGGCCCCCGACCTCGCGCAGATCGGCGCCTACGCCGACTACGCCGCCGCCGGACAGCTCTACGCCGCCGACGAGCTCCTCTCCATCCCCGTCCAGGCCAACTTCCTCGGACCGCTCGTCGCCGCCGGCGAGTACAAGCGCACCCAGTACGGCATGCCGTTCGTCGCCTCCACCCGGCCCCTCTTCTACAACAAGGACCTCTTCCAGGAGGCCGGCGCCGAGGCCCCCACCACCTGGGACGAGCTCGCCGAGGCCGCCGCCAAGCTCAAGGCCAAGGGCGTCCCCACCCCCTTCGCGCTGCCCCTCGGCCCCGAGGAGGCCCAGGCCGAGGCCCTCATGTGGCTGCTCAGCGGCGGCGGCGGCTGGACCGACGCGTCCGACCGCTACGCCATCGACTCCGACGCCAACGTGCGCACCTTCGAGTGGCTCCGCAAGAAGCTGGTCGGCAAGGACCTCACCGGCCCGGTCGCCCCCGGCAAGCTCAACCGCAAGGCCGCCTTCGCCGCCTTCGCGAACGGCGAGGTCGGCATGCTCAACGGCCACCCCTCGCTCCTCAAGGAGGCCGCCAAGAAGGGCGTCCAGGTCGGACAGGTCCCGCTCCCGGGAGCCGACGGCGCGCCCAAGACCTCCATGGGCGTCGCCGACTGGATCATGGGCTTCAAGGAGAACGGTCACCGCAAGGAGATCGGCGACTTCCTCAACTTCGTCTTCAGCGACGAGAACGTCCTGAAGTTCGCCGGCGACAACGACCTGCTGCCGGTCACCGTCTCCGCCTCCACCCGCATGGAGACCGACCCCGCCCACGCCAACCTGCGCGTCTTCCTCAAGGTCCTCCCCGACGCGCAGCTCCCGCCGGTCGGCAAGACGTCCTGGGCCAGGGTCAGCGAGAACGTCAAGCAGAACATCGGCAAGGCCGTCACCCCGAACGGCCGCCCCGCCGACGTCCTCGGCCGGATAGGCCGGGACGCGACGGCCGCCGAGAACGCGGAGTAATAGGTTGGTCGTATGACCGAAGAGGAGACGGCGGGCGACAGCGGGCTCGGTGAGCGGGAGCGGGATCTGCTCGCCGTCGAGCGCCGGTCCTGGCCCGGGCCCGGGGCCAAGGAGCGGGCCGTCCGCGAACGGCTCGGGCTCTCGCCGACCCGCTACTACCAGCTCCTCAACGCCCTCCTCGACGACCCGCGCGCCCTGGCCCACGACCCGGTGACCGTCAACCGGCTGCGCCGGGTCCGCGAGGAGAGGCAGCGCCGTCGGGAGGGGTGAGTCCTCCGGCCACGCTGACGTGGACCCCGTACGTCGGTAGGGTCGGGAGCATGGTCACCAGCCTCCCGCACCCGGCCACACCTGCCGGCCGCGACGGTCTGGCCGCGCTCCTCGCGCGGCCCGCGAAGGCCGTGGTCGCCCTCGACTTCGACGGCACCCTCGCCGAGATCGTCCCCGATCCCGAGCAGGCCCGCGCCCACCCCGGTGCCGTGGCCGCCCTCGCGGCCCTCGCCCCGCGGGTCGCCTCCGTCGCCGTCGTGACCGGCCGCCCCGCCGGGGTCGCCGTCCGCCACGGCGGCTTCGCCGGCGTCCCCGGCCTGGAGCACCTCGTCGTCCTCGGCCACTACGGCGCCGAACGCTGGGACGCCGTCACCGGCACCGTCAGGGCCGCCGCCCCGCACCCCGGCGTGGCCACCGTCCGCGCCGAGCTCCCCGGCTTCCTCGACCGGGCCGGGGCCTGGCCGGGCGTCTGGATCGAGGAGAAGGGCCGCGCGGTCGCCGTCCACACCCGCCGCGCCCTCGACCCCGAGGGCGCGTTCGAGGCGCTCAAGGGCCCGCTGGGCGATCTCGCGGTCGCCCACGGCCTCGTCCTGGAGCCCGGCCGCATGGTCCTGGAGCTGCGGCCGCCCGGCATGGACAAGGGCGTCGCGCTCGCGGAGTACGTACGGGAGGTGGACGCGGGGTCCGTGCTCTACGCGGGTGACGACCTGGGCGATCTGCCGGCCTTCGCGGCGGTGGAGAAGCTCCGCTCCGACGGCACCCCGGGCGTCCTGGTGTGCAGCGGCTCCAGCGAGGTCCCGGAGCTGGCCGGCCGCGCCGACCTGTCCGTGCAGGGCCCGGCGGGTGTGGTCGCGTTCCTGACGGAACTGGCGGAGGCGGTGAGGGAGGGCTGACGCCCCCCCTCGAGGTCTAGCGGAGCAGCAGGTCCACCACGCCCGTCAGGTCCTCCTCCCCGCGGCCCACGTCGAGCCGGCGGCGCATCAGCTCGAAGTACGGCGCGAGCAGCTCCGGGCTGACGCCCTGCCCCTCGGCGGTGGCCAGGAACGTCGGCGTGCCCGCCACCTGCATGGCGAGGTTCGACACCACGCCCCCGGTGTAGTCGCCCGACCGCAGCCGCGCGGCGGTCCCGTGGACGCCCCCGGACATGGCGGCCAGCCAGTCGGCGAGCAGCGGGGCGAAGGCGACGGGGTCGATGTCCTCCCGGCGGATCAGCGCGAAGGCGTGCGCGGCCCCGGCGAACATTCCGTACATGGCGCTGAGCAGGGCCACGTCGTGCAGGGCCGCGAAGCCCGCGTCCCCGCCGACGTACGTCGTGCCCGCCGGGACGGCCAGGGTCGCCCGGTGCCTCTCGAAGAGCTCCGGCGAGCCGCTGTAGAGGACGTACCCGCCGGCTTCCGGGACGCCGATCATCGGCGGGACGGCCATGATGCCGCCGTCCAGGTAGCGGGCGCCCCGCTCCTCGGCCCACGCGGCCCTGGCCCGGGCCTGGGCGGGTGTCGTGGTGGTGAGGTTGACGAGGTCCCTGCCGGTGAGGTCGACGCCGTCGAGGGCGGCGCCGACGGAGTCGTCGTCGAGGAGGCAGAGGACGACGAGGGTGTTCGCCGCGACGGCCGCGGCCGCGCTGTCGGCGCGCTTCGCGCCTCCGGCGGCGAGGGCGTCCGCGCGGGCCGGGGTGCGGTTCCAGACGGTGAGCGGGTGCCCGGCGGCGAGCCAGGTCCGGGCGAGGGCGGTGCCCATGGCGCCGAGTCCGAGGAGGGAGAGGGGGGAAGGCGTGTGCGCTGTCATGCCCACCAGGCTGCGCCGGGCCCCCGGCCTGCTCAAGTACCCACTTGGGAGTGGGTGGTTACCCTGAGGTGAGCGAACAGGTCAGGAGGGTGGGGCGGATGGCGACACTGAACCGGCCGGGGGACGGGGACGGCCACGTCTGCGGGATCGACACCGCGATGGAGGTCATCGGCGGCAAGTGGAAGGTGCTCATCCTGTGGGCGCTCCACGAGCGGTCGCACCGCCGCTTCGGCGAGCTGCGCCGGCTGGTCCCGGGCATCACGGAGAAGGTCCTCGCGTCCCACCTCCGCGAGCTGGAGGCGGACGGGATCGTCGACCGCGTCTCGTACGACGAGGTCCCGCCCCGCGTCGAGTACGCCCTGACGAAGGACGGCATCCGCCTCAACGACGCCCTCGAACCCCTCGCGGCCTGGGCCAGGACGCGGACCGGGACACCCCCTAGGCCGTTTCTTTCGGATCAGGCCGGATGAGGGAGCGTGCGTGCCAGGCGTCGCGAGCCCGGCAAGATCCGAAAGAGACGGCCTAGCCCCTGAGCGCGTCCAGCTGGTCCAGGAACCAGCGCTGCGGGGGGAGGGCGGTGGCGGCGGCCGCCAGGCGTTTCGTGCGGTCGGCGCGTTCCGCCGGGGGCATGGTCAGGGCCGTGTGGAGGGCCCGGGCCGTCTCCGACACGTCGAAGGGGTTCACCGTGAGGGCGTCCTCGTGGAGCTCCTCGTGGGCGCCCGCCTCCCGGGAGAGGACGAGGGCGCACCCGTTCTCCGAGACGACCGGTATCTCCTTGGCCACCAGGTTCATGCCGTCCCGCACCGGGTTCACCAGGGCCACGTCCGCCAGGCGGTAGGCGGCCAGGGAGCGGGTGAAGTCGTCCTCGACCGAGACGAGGACCGGCTGCCAGCCGGCCGTGCCGAACTCGGCGTTGATCTCCGCCGCGAGGTCCGAGACCGCCGTCGTGTAGGCGCGGTACGACTCCAGGTCCTGGCGCGAGGGGTACGCGGAGGCCAGGTGGACCACGCGGTCGCGCCACTCGGGGTGGGTGATGAGGAGCTCGCGGTAGGCCAGGAGGCCCCGCAGGATGTTCTTCGAGAGTTCCGTGCGGTCCACCCGGACGATCGTCTTCCGGCCGCCGGTCTCGTCCCGCAGCCGTGCCACGCGCTCGTCCACCTCCGGCCGGTGGGCCAGGGCCCTCAGCTCCTCGCCGTCCACGCCCAGGGGGTACGTCGCCACCCGGGTGCGGCCGAGGTCGCCCGCGCCGCCCTCGAAGGCCTCGGCCCACGCGCGGGTGTGGAAGCCGAGGCGGTCGGCGCCGAGCATGCCCCGGAGGAGTTCCCCGCGGATGTCGTCCGGGAGCATCCCCAGGTACGCGGGCGAGGCCCAGGGGGTGTGGGTGAAGTGGGCGATGCGCAGGTCCGGGCGGAGCTCCCGGAGCTGTCCCGGGACCAGGGCCAGGTGGTAGTCCTGGACCAGGACCGCCGCGCCCTGTGCCGCCTCCGCGGCGAGGGCCTCGGCGAAGGCCAGGTTGTAGGCGCGGTACGACGCCCAGAGGCGGCGGAACTCCGCGTCGAAGACCGGTTCGCGCGGGATGTCGTACAGGTGGTGGTGGAGGAACCACAGCACCGAGTTCGCGATGCCGTTGTACGCGTCCGCGTACACGGACGGATCGATGTCCAGCATCCGCACGCCCGGCTCGGCCGTCCCGCGCCGCACCGCCTCGCGGTCGCCCGCGCCGAGCGCCGCGCACACCCAGAGGCTCTCCCGCGCGTCGATGGTGCTCAGGGCCGACGCCAGGCCGCCGCCGCCCTTGCGGGCGTCGAGCGAGCCGTCCTCGCCGAGCGCGTACGAGACGGGGCCCCGGTTGGATGCCACGAGCACAGTAGCCATGTGGCGAACCTAGCCCGTCTCGTAAACGCTCAAACGTACGTATACGAGACGGGCCGATTCGGCCACGGGCAGTCATCGCAGGTCAGTCGCGTCGGCCGCGCATCGCCGCCTTCGCGACCAGGCCTGTCGCGGCCAGCGCCACCGCGAGCGCGCCGAGCAGCCAGAGGCGCTCGCCGTTGCTTCCCGTCTCGGCCATGGAGCCGGCGTGCCGGTCTCCCTGCGGGCCCGGGGCCGGGGGCGCGGGGGAGGGCGGGGACACCGGGTCGGTGGGCGGGGTGCCCGGTTCCGGGGAGGAGGTCTCCGGGTCCGGCTCGGGGTCCGGCGGGGTCGGGGTCGGGGGCGGGGTCGTCGGGGTCGGGGTCGTCGGGGTCGGGGTCGGCTTCCGGTTCTCCAGCGTCGGGGTCGCCGCGCAGGACGGGTCCCGGCCGCCGTCCGGGCAGTTCGAGCGCGGGGACCGCACGACCACGCCGCCGCGGAGCCGCCCGTCGCCCGTCGCCGGATCCCTGACCGTCACCGAGTAGGTGACCGTCGCCGTCCTCCCGGCCGGGAGGGTCCCCACGTATCCGATCCCCGGCTTCTCGTACGAGACCCTGCCGAGGTCCGTCCGCACGTCGCCGTTGTAGTCGGCGTCGTCCAGGATCCCGGTCAGGTCGTCGCCGAAGGTCGCGTCCGGGTGGTCGGTCCCGCCGGTGTTCTTCGCCGTGATCGTGTACGTGACGGTGTCGCCCGGCTCCACCGTGCGCGGGGTCGCCGTCTGGGTGATCTCCAGGTCGGGGACCGGCACCGAGAGGGCGAGCCCGGCCGGCACGTAGGTGTCGCCGCCGGTGGAGAAGGTGAGGTCCGCCGAGGTCGCGCCCGGCGGGACGGCGCCGGGCGGGACGTCGAAGGCCTTGGCGTCGACGCTCAGGTTGTCGCCGAGCCGCGGGGCGACCGCGCCGTCGGCCGCGCCGGCGAAGAAGTCGTCCGTGGTGCCGGTGCGGGCCTCGGTGACGCTCCTGCCGTCCACGAGGAACCGGTCGCCCGGCGTGTTCCGGTCGCCCTCGTACGCCGTCACGCTCGCGCGCACCGTGCCGGGGCCCCGCCGGAAGCCGTCCACGGTGATCGTGGTCGCGGGGGACGTGGAGCGCTGGAGGACGTGGCCGCCGTAGACGTGGACGCTGCGCCGCACGGGGGCCTTCACCGGGTCCGGGCCCGGGAACGCGTGGACGACCGTCAGGGACCAGCCCGCCACGCAGCCCTTGCCGCTCGGCGCCCACACGTGGCCGACCGCCACCCGCGCGTCCGTCCCCGAGACGCCCGCGAAGGCGGCGGTCACGTCGGACTCGCCCGTGTAGTAGTGCGGGCCGCCGGTGTCGGCCGGGTCGGCGACCATGCTGTCGATCGAGACCGGGGTCGCCGCCCCGGCCCCGACCCTGAGCACCGGGGCCGTCGTCGTCGGGTCGCCGGGGGACCGCCCGACGTCCGCGCCGGAGGGGTCGCAGCGCTGCAGCGGGGCGCCGCTCGGGCCCTTGTACGTGCCGTCGTTGCCGCCCCAGAAGAGGCGGGCGTACGCGACCCGGGCACCCGCAGGGATCCGCACGTGGCCGGTGCTGGAGCCGTATGCGGCGGTCCCGGTGCCGGCCGCGTCGATCCGCCGCATCACGAAGGTGTTGTTGTTGTCCGAGCCCTGGCCCGAGGCCGCCGCCGCGCAGCGCGCCGCCGGGCCGGCCGGGGCGTCCGGGCAGCCCATGACCGTGTTGCCGATCGTGGTGAAGTCGCCGTACAGCGACGCGTCGTACCGCCGGCCGAAGGGCTCGATCACGTCCGCGGCGGCCGGGGCGGCCGTCGCGCAGGCGAGCGAGCCCGCCGTGAGCCCGAGGGCCGCGAGCACCCTGCCCAGGTGATGGTGTCTGAAGCGCATAAAAGGGCAATTTATGCAAAACAGATCATCACGCGGCGTTACGCCACGCGGCGCTGCGCGTACTCCGTGACCTCGGCCATCGGCGGCCGCTCCTCGGTGTCCACCGCGTACGTCCGCGGCTCGAAGCCCTTCTCGCCCCGCTCGAACTGCGTCAGCCACGGCCGCACCAGATGGCCCCGCGAGAGCCGCAGCTGGGCCGTCCGGTAGATCGCCGCCGCCATCCGGCCCAGCGCGAGGCCGTCCTGGTGCCGGTGCTTGCGCACCCCCACGTCCACCTGGGCCAGCGCGTCCAGGCCCACCGTGTGCAGGGCGTCCACGAGCAGCCCCAGCTCCACTCCGTAACCGACCGGGAACGGCAGCCGTTCGAGCAGCGAGCGCCGCGCCGCGTACTCGCCGCCCAGCGGCTGCACGAAGCCGGCCAGCTGCGGCCAGTGCAGGTTGAGGAGCGGGCGGGCCACCAGTTCGGTGACGCGGCCGCCCTGACCGGGAGTCCTGCCGGAGGCGGGCCCGTCGAATTCAGGACCGAACGGGCGGTCGTACATCGCCTTCACGAGGTGCACGTCCGGGTCGGTGAGCAGCGGGCCCACGATCCCCGTCACGAAGTCCGCCGAGAAGTCCCGCAGGTCCGCGTCCACGAAGCACACGACGTCCCCGCTCGTCACCATCAGTGACCGCCAGAGCACCTCGCCCTTGCCGGGCACCGCCGGTATGCGGGGGAGTATCGCGTCCCGGGCGACCACCCGCGCGCCGGCCGCCGCCGCCACCTCCGCCGTGCGGTCCGTGGAGCCCGAGTCGATCACCACCAGCTCGTCGACGAGCGGCACCGCCTCCGACATCAGTTCGCGCCGGATCACGGAGACGATGTCGCCGACCGTCGCCTCCTCGTTCAGCGCGGGCAGGACGACGCTGACCGTCGTGTTCCGCTTGGCTGCGAGCACCCGGTCGAGCGGGCGGTCGGACACGGACCAGGACCGCCGGGCCAGCCAGCGCTCCACTTCCTCCAGCACGTGATCTCCATCTCGCGGTTCGGACGGCCGGTTCATGGTTCCGGGCCTTCGGTTACAGTCTTGAACAACGCGGATGCCCGATGCACGTCGGGGTGCCGACCGCGTCGGAGCGCAGGAACGAAAGTCCACCACGCTTCACAATCGAATACCGCTCATCCAGAGGGGCAGAGGGAAACGGCCCGTTGAAGCCCCGGCAACCCTCCAGTCGGTTCGTCTCGCCCACCCGTCTCCCGGCCACCACCCCTAGTGGTGTCCTGACGGACGCAGTTCTTTGCGCGAGGTCCCCGGCTAGGGAAGGTGCCAAATCCGTCTCATGGCGAAAAATTCGTCATGGGAAAGATGAGGAGAAAGGGCCTCGCCTCCATGGCTGTTCAGACCGTCGCACCCACCAACGTCGACCTCGGTCCCGCGTCCGGGCTCTCCTGTCGCGAATGCGGTGAAGTCTTCCCGCTCGGCCCGATCTTCGCCTGCGAGCTCTGCTTCGGACCGCTCGAAGTCGCGTACGACCTCCCCACCGGTGACCCCGAGGCACTGCGCAAGCAGATCGAGGCCGGCCCCGCCAACATCTGGCGCTACGCCCCGCTGCTGCCCGTCCCGGCCGACGTCGCCGAGAAGCCGAACCTGAACCCCGGCTGGACCAAGCTCGTCCAGGCCGACAACCTCGCCGCCGAGATCGGCGTCGCCCCCGGCAAGCTCTTCGTCAAGGACGACTCCGGCAACCCGACCCACTCCTTCAAGGACCGGGTCGTCGCCCAGGCGCTCGAAGCCGCCCGCGCCTTCGGCTTCACCACCCTCTCCTGCTCCTCCACCGGCAACCTGGCCGGCGCCGTCGGCGCCGCCGCCGCCCGCGCCGGCTTCCGCTCCTGCGTGTTCATCCCGCACGACCTGGAGCAGGGCAAGGTCGTCATGGCCGGTGTCTACGGCGGTGACCTCGTCGCCATCGAGGGCAACTACGACGACGTCAACCGCTTCTGCTCGGAGCTCATCGGCGACCCGCTCGGCGAGGGCTGGGGCTTCGTGAACGTCAACCTCCGCCCGTACTACGGCGAGGGCTCGAAGACGCTCGCGTACGAGATCTGCGAGCAGCTCGGCTGGGTCATCCCCGACCAGCTCGTCATCCCGATCGCCTCCGGCTCCCAGCTCACCAAGATCGACAAGGGTCTGCAGGAGCTCATCAAGCTGGGCCTCGTCGAGGACAAGCCGTACAAGATCTTCGGCGCCCAGGCCGAGGGCTGCTCCCCGGTCTCCGCCGCCTTCAAGGCCGGCCACGACGTGGTCCGCCCGCAGAAGCCGAACACGATCGCCAAGTCGCTGGCGATCGGCAACCCGGCCGACGGCCCGTACGTCCTCGACATCGCCCGCCGCACCGGCGGCGCCGTGGAGGACGTGAACGACGAGCAGGTCGTCGAGGCCATCAAGATCCTCGCCCGCACCGAGGGCATCTTCGCGGAGACCGCGGGCGGCGTGACCGTCGGCGTCACCAAGAAGCTCGTCGAGGCCGGTCTCATCGACCCGGACCTGACCACCGTCGTCCTCAACACGGGCGACGGACTCAAGACCCTGGACGCGGTGGCCGACACCTCTCAGGCGACCGTCACCATCCGCCCGAGCCTGGAGGCGTTCCGCGACGCCGGCCTGGCCGTCTGAGTCCGTCCGCCTCCTGGCCCACCGAAAGGTTCCGCAGTCATGGCCGTGAACGTCCGCATCCCCACCATCCTCCGCACCTACACGGGCGGTCAGTCCGAGGTCCAGGCCGAGGGCGCGACCCTCGCCGAGGTCATCGCGGACCTGGAGAAGAACCACACGGGCATCGCCGCCCGCGTCCTGGACGACCAGGGCAAGCTGCGCCGCTTCGTCAACGTCTACGTCAACGACGACGACGTGCGCTTCGAGCAGGGCCTGGAGACGGCCACCCCGGCCGGCGCGGGCGTCTCGATCATCCCGGCCGTCGCCGGCGGCTGCTGAGCCGCACCGGCTGTCCCGTCTTTCTCGAATTGCCCCTTCCGCGTCAATAAGCGGAAGGGGCAATTCTGCATGGTTGAGCGCGGTAGAGTTGGGGAAGTCACCTCCGCTGCTCATGCCGGGCGCATATGAGAATGCGTCCCCGCACGACAAGAAGCAGCCAAAGTGCCTGCGCGTTGTGTACGTTCTGCGCGCTTTGCCGGGCCCGACTTGCCCCGTAATTCCGGGGATTCTCCCCAATTCCCCTTTCCGGGACGCCCAGAATTCTCGGTCGAATGACCTGTTGCAGAGGGCAGTTGGGCAGATACATTCAGCGGCGGTCGACGCGTTCCGGCGCAGGGTCTGACCCGGGTCCGCGAGGTGCGGTCCCGCGCAAGGGCCAGTAATAGGGGAGTTAGGCATGGCTCAGGGCACCGTCAAGTGGTTCAACGCGGAGAAGGGCTACGGCTTCATCGCGGTAGACGGTGGTGCGGATGTTTTCGTCCACTACAGCGCGATCCAGATGGATGGCTACCGCAGCCTCGAAGAGGGCCAGCGGGTCGAGTTCGAGATCTCGCAGGGCCAGAAGGGTCCGCAGGCGGACATGGTCAAGCTCGCCGTCTGAGCGCGGCGCGATCGGCCACCGACGCAACGCCGTCGAGGGGTCCGCATCCCTGAGGGGATGCGGACCCCTCGTGCGTTCCCGAACCTCGCCGGAGAGGTGCCCGATCCACGAGAGTCGCTTGCACTCGCATGGGTCGAGTGCTAATCATTGGCGTTAGCACTCGGAAGGTGAGAGTGCTTACGAGGATCGGGCAGACGAGGCCCGCGGCCAGGTGGGGCAAGGAACCACCGGGCACGCAGGCCGTCCGTCGCGGGCGTCGGCGCGGTCCTGGAGCGTTATCCACCCCATGTCCGGGAGGACCACTTCACATGGCCAAGATCATCGCGTTCGACGAGGAGGCCCGGCGCGGTCTCGAGCGCGGCATGAACCAGCTCGCTGACGCCGTCAAGGTCACCCTCGGCCCCAAGGGCCGCAACGTCGTCCTCGAGAAGAAGTGGGGCGCCCCCACGATCACCAACGATGGTGTCTCCATCGCCAAGGAGATCGAGCTCGAGGACCCGTACGAGAAGATCGGCGCCGAGCTGGTCAAGGAAGTCGCCAAGAAGACGGACGACGTCGCCGGCGACGGTACGACCACCGCCACCGTTCTCGCGCAGGCGCTCGTCCGCGAGGGCCTCCGCAACGTCGCCGCCGGTGCCAACCCGATGGCCCTCAAGCGCGGCATCGAGAAGGCCGTCGAGGCCGTCTCCGGCGCCCTGCTGGAGCAGGCGAAGGATGTCGAGACCAAGGAGCAGATCGCTTCCACGGCCTCCATCTCCGCCGCCGACACCCAGATCGGCGAGCTCATCGCCGAGGCGATGGACAAGGTCGGCAAGGAAGGCGTCATCACCGTCGAGGAGTCCCAGACCTTCGGTCTGGAGCTGGAGCTCACCGAGGGCATGCGCTTCGACAAGGGCTACATCTCGGCGTACTTCGCCACCGACATGGAGCGCATGGAGTCGTCCCTCGACGACCCCTACCTCCTGATCGTCAACTCCAAGATCTCCTCCGTGAAGGACCTCCTTCCGCTCCTGGAGAAGGTCATGCAGTCGGGCAAGCCGCTGCTGATCATCGCCGAGGACGTCGAGGGCGAGGCCCTGTCGACCCTGGTCGTCAACAAGATCCGCGGCACCTTCAAGTCCGTCGCGGTCAAGGCCCCGGGCTTCGGCGACCGCCGCAAGGCCATGCTGAACGACATCGCCATCCTCACGGGCGGCACGGTCATCTCCGAGGAGGTCGGCCTCAAGCTCGAGAACGCGGGCCTGGACCTGCTCGGCCGCGCCCGCAAGGTCGTCATCACCAAGGACGAGACCACCATCGTCGACGGTGCCGGTGACAGCGAGCAGGTCGCCGGTCGCGTGAACCAGATCCGCGCCGAGATCGAGAACTCCGACTCGGACTACGACCGCGAGAAGCTCCAGGAGCGCCTCGCGAAGCTGGCCGGCGGCGTGGCCGTCATCAAGGCCGGTGCCGCGACCGAGGTCGAGCTCAAGGAGCGCAAGCACCGCATCGAGGACGCCGTTCGCAACGCGAAGGCGGCCGTCGAGGAGGGCATCGTCGCCGGCGGTGGCGTCGCCCTGCTCCAGGCGTCGAGCGTCTTCGAGAAGCTCGAGGCGGACCTGGCGGGCGACGAGGCCACCGGTGCCAACATCGTCAAGCTGGCCCTTGAGGCCCCGCTGAAGCAGATCGCGGTCAACGCCGGCCTCGAGGGCGGCGTCGTGGCGGAGAAGGTCCGCAACCTGCCCGTCGGCCACGGCCTGAACGCCGCGACCAACGAGTACGTCGACCTCATCGCCGAGGGCATCATCGACCCGGCGAAGGTCACGCGCTCCGCGCTGCAGAACGCCGCGTCGATCGCCGCGCTGTTCCTCACCACCGAGGCCGTCATCGCCGACAAGCCGGAGAAGGCCGCCGCGCCGGCCGGCGGCGGCATGCCGGGCGGTGACATGGACTTCTGATCCTGACGGATCGGCAGTTCATCGCTGAACGCGAACGAGGGCGGCACCCCCACCGGGGGGTGCCGCCCTCGGGCGTTGCGCGGGACGGGCCCGGCGCCCGCCGACGCACTCGGCACCCGCCCGTGGACCCGTTCATTCGCTTTACGGGAGTGCCGGGGTGATCCTGGAATGGACCCTTTCGTGAAAGGAACGGAGCCATGGTCACCCTCCTCACGACGCCGGCCGACCGCGAACTGGTCATCACCCGTACCTTCGGCGCCCCGCCGGCCCGCGTCTGGGAGGCCTGGACGCGGCCCGAGCACGTGCGGGCGTGGTACGGGGTGGCGGGGCTGACCACGACGGTCGTCGACATCGACCTGAGGACGGGCGGGGCCTGGCGCTGGGGGCAGCGGGCGCCGGACGGCCAGGAGATCGTCTTCTCCGGCACGTACGAGGACGTCGTCCCGGTGGAGCGGCTCGACTACACGGAGGTGTTCGAGCAGATGCCGGACGCCGAGCCGGTCCGCGTGACCCTGACCTTCGACGCGACGCCCGACGGCGGCACGGCCCTGACCAGCACGTCCTTCTGGCCCTCGAACGAGACGAGGGACCAGGCGCTGGCGGCGGGCATGGAGTCGGGGGTGCGGGAGCAGTACGACCGGCTGGCCGAGCACCTGGCGGGGATGTAGCCCCGGGGCTACGGGCGGCGGAAGAGGCCCGTCCAGAGGAAGGACTCGCCGAAGGCGGGGGATTCCGCGTCCTGGGCGCGCATGCGGCGCAGTTCGATCTCCGTCAGGCCGGCCCCGGCCGGGTCGGCGAAGAGCGCGCGGAGCGCGGTGTCGGTGTAGGCGAGTCCGCCGTGCAGCCGGCCCTGCCGGTAGAAGTCGGCGTCGGGGAGTTCGGAGCCCATGCCGCCCTCGCCGGCCGCGAACGCGGTGAGCGCGAAGTGGCCGCCGGGGGCGAGGGCCCGGTCGAGGAGGGCGAGGTAGCTGATGCGGCGGTGCGGGGGGAGGTGGTGGAAGCAGCCGGAGTCGTAGACGAGGTCGTACGGCCCGTCGAGGGCGGCGGTGAAGGCGTCCCCGCACACGAACCGGACGTTCTCGGTGCCCGTCGCGGCGGCCCGTTCCTCCGCCCAGGCGACGGCCGTGGGCGAGAGGTCGACGGCGGTGACGTCGAAGCCGGCCGACGCGAGGTGCAGGGCGTTCCGGCCGGGCCCGCAGCCGAGGTCGAGGACCTTGCCGCCGGCCGGGAGCAGGCCCCGTCCGACGTACGAGAGGAGGTTCTCGTCGGGCTTCGCGACGAAGAACGGCACGGGCCTGTCCCGGTCCGCGTAGAACCCGTCCCACCACGCGGCCCCGCCCTCCGTCCAGCGGTCGGCGCCGGGCGGGAACAGGCCGTCGAGCAGGGTGAGTACGTCGTCGATCGTGCGGATGTCGCGGTGTGTGGCGTCCAAGTGGATCTCCCCTCCGAGTCCCCCAAGAATAGGGTGAGTTGAAGGAAAAGCCCAGGTCAGAGGCGGTGTGCAGATGTCTCGTGCGGGCGCCGGTCGGCCCGTGGCGGGGCTCCCGACCCTCTGGGGCGGAGGCGGCCCGCAGGCCCCCGGAAGCCCGCCTCCAGGCCCCGGAAGAGCCCTTCCAGGGCTTCGCGGGGCCCGGTTTCTGGCGCCTTCGAGGGCCGTCAGGCCGGTGGGGCCAGGAGTTCCGCGTCCTGGCCCGCGCGGCGCAGCGCGTCCGCGACGAAGCCGTTCGCCTTCAGCTCCTCCACCGTGTCGCGGAGGAACGCGACGGTCTCGGGGCGCCGGTCCACCGTCGTCCCGACGGCCTGCCGGATCTCCATGAACCGGCCCTCGATCAGCCGCACGTCCGGGTGTGCGGCGGCGTACGCGGTGAGCGGCTGCCGGATGCCCGCGCCGGCCTCCAGGTCCTCCGCGCGGAACGTGTCGACGCCCTCCTCGCCGCGCACCACGGTCGCGTGGGCGAGACTCCGCGAGAGGAACAGGTCGTAGGCGGAGCCCTTCTTGACCCCGATCCGCACGCCCGGTGCGTCCACCTCCTCGACGGTGGTGAGCGCCGAGCCGCTCGGGACGGCGTACACGCCCTCGATCACGACGTACGGGGCGGTGAACGCGACCTCCGTCTCCCGCGCCGGGTCCACGGCGAGGAAGCAGAGGTCCGCCCGGCCGTCTGCCATCGCGTCGAAGGACTTCCGTGCCGCGTCGAAGCAGAGGAGCTCGACGGGCAGGCCGAGCCGCGCCCCGATCTCCCGCGCCAGGTCCACGGTGATCCCGCCCGGCGCCTCGGGGGTGCCCTGCGCGAGCACCGGGTTCCCGAGGTTGACGGAGGCCCGGAGGACGCCGGTGGGGGCGAGGTCGGCGGCGACTGCGGGGTTCGGTGGGGTGGTGGTCGTCATGGGCGGAGTCTAGGCAGGGGGTGGGCGCGGTCGGGCGGGGTGGTCGCCGTCCCCCGTCGAGCTCGGCGAACACCCCCCGTCCGGCCGGGGGTTGGCCCCACCTCCGACCCGCCTGTCTGCCGGATGGGGCCCGTGCGCCCGGTCCGCGAGGCTGTGCGCATGACAACGAACCGTGGACGCAAGGCCCTGATGCTCGCCCTCTCCGCCGCCGCCGTGGCCGGCGTCGCCCTCGCCGGTGGCGGGGCCGCCCCCGCCGCTGCCGCCGGACTGCGGTGGGGCGACTGCGACCCCGCCGTGAAGCCGCTGCCGGGCCAGCAGTGCGCCACGCTCTCCGTCCCCCTCGACTACGCCGACCCGCGGGGCGAGCAGATCGGGCTCGCCGTCGCCCGGCTGCCCAGCACCCGGCCCGAGGCCCGGCGCGGGACGCTCATGGTGATCCCGGGCGGCCCGGGGAGCTCCGGGGTGCAGCGGCTCGGGCAGAAGGGGGCCGCCCTCGCGAAGGAGATGGACGGCGCCTACGACCTCGTCGCCTTCGACCCGCGCGGGGTCGGCGGCTCGGCGAAGGCCCGGTGCGGCTTCGCCGAGGACGACCGGCGCCTGGTGACCCTGCGGTCCTGGCCCGCCGCCGACGGCGGCATCGGCGAGAACGTGGCCCGCTCGCGGCGTATGGCCGAGGACTGCGCGCGGAACGGGGGCGCGATGGTCCGCGGCCTCACCACGGCCAACCAGGTCCGGGACCTCGACCGGCTGCGGCAGGCGCTCGGCGAGCGGAAGCTGTCGGCGTGGAGCGTGTCGTACGGGACGTACGTGGCCGCCGTGTACGCCCAGAAGTTCCCGGAGCGCACCGACCGCTGGGTCCTCGACAGCAGCGCCGATCCGGACCCGAGGCGCGTCGCCCGGGGCTGGCTCGCGGACATGGCGCGCGGAGTCGAGGACCGCTTCCCGGACTTCGCGGCCTGGGCCGCCCACCCGGACCGGGCGGCGGAGGGCCTGCGCCTCGCCGGACGTGCCGAGGACGTGCGGCCGTTGTTCCTGGAGCTGGCCGCCCGGCTCGACCGTGAGCCGCGGACGTCGACGACCCCCGGGACGCCGCTGACGGGCACGGTGCTGCGGCAGGCGCTCCAGCAGGCGCTCTACTCCGACGCCGCCTTCCCGGGCCTCGCCCGGCTGATGTCCCAGGCCCTCGACCCGGCGGGCGTGCCGGTGCTGCCGCCCGAGCTGGCCGGTCCGATGCCCGACGAGGCGGCCACGGTGAGCGTCGGCGTGATCTGCAACGACGTCGACTGGCCCCGTTCCGTGCCGGCGTACGAGCGGGCCGTCGCGGCGGACCGGGTGCGTTACCCGCTGACGGCGGGCCTGCCGGCGAACATCACGCCGTGCTCGTTCTGGAAGGGCGGCGCGGTGGAGAAGCCGACCCGGATCACGGACCGGGGCCCGTCGAACGTGCTCATGATCCAGAACCTGCGCGACCCGTCGACCCCGCACTCCGCCGGTCTGAAGATGCGCGGGGCCTTCGGGGACCGGGCGCGCCTGGTCTCCGTCGACAAGGGCGGCCACGCGGTCTACCTGGGGAACGGGAACGCGTGCGGCGACCGGGCGGTGACGCGCTTCCTGACGGAGGGCGTGCGGCCGGCGCGGGACGTGCTCTGCCGGTGACGGGGACGGAAGGGGGCCCGCCCGGATCGCTCCGGGCGGGCCCCCTTTCCGTACGGGCTCTCAGGCCTTCACCAGCTCCGGTTCCGGGGCCGGGGAGTCCGCCCGTACCCCGTCCTCGTCCGTCTCCACGTCGAACTCCTCCAGGAGTTCCTTGCTGAAGCCGAAGAAGTACGTCGCCGCGAATCCGGTCAGATAGCCGACGAGCAGACCGCCCGCGTAGATCGCGATCGTCCCGCCCAGGCCCTTGTTGCCGTCGAGGAGCGGGAAGAGCGCCCAGCCGGACGGGCCGATCGCCGTCGAGCCGACCTTGTCGCCCAGCATGCTGAAGAGGCCGACGAAGCCGCCGCCGAACGCTCCGCCGACGCAGGCCGTGACGAACGGGCGGCCCAGGGGCAGCGAGACGCCGTAGATCAGGGGCTCTCCGACGCCCAGGAAGCCGGCCGGGAGGGCGGACTTGATGGTGCGGCGGAGGGAGCCGTTGCGGGGGAGCTTCAGGTAGACGGCCATGGCCGCGCCGACCTGGCCCGCGCCCGCCATCGCGAGGATGGGGAGCAGGACCGTGTACCCCTGCTGCTCGATGAGGGTGGTGTGGATCGGGATGAGCGCCTGGTGCAGGCCCAGCATGACGAGCGGCAGGAAGAGGCCGCCGAGGAGGAGGCCGGCTCCGGCGCCCGCGTTCGCGAGGAGCCAGTCGGCGGCCTCTCCGATGGCCCGGGAGATCTCACCGGCCACGAACATCAGGCCGAAGATCGTGACGAGGCCCGAGACCAGGACGGTCAGGGTCGGCGTGACGAGGACGTCCAGGGCCTCCGGGACCCAGCGGCGGCACCACTTCTCGACGTACACGGCGAGGACGGCCGCGCCGAGCGCGCCGAGGACGCCGCCCTGGCCGGGGGAGAGGGTCTGGCCGAAGGCGTCGATCTTGGCGACGCCGGGGAAGACGATGATTGCCGCCACCGCGCCGCCGAGGATCGCGGTGCCCCCGAACTCCTTCGCGGTGTTGTAGCCGACGAAGACCGCGATGAGGGCCATGAAGCCGCTGGCCATCGCCGCGAGCGCGGGGGTGACGGAGGGCAGCCGGCCGAGGTTGACGAGCAGGCCGTTGAGGCCGGCGATGATGCCGCAGCCGATGAGCGCGGGGATCAGCGGGACGAAGATGTTCGCGATCCGGCGGAGGAAGAGTTTGAACGGGGTCGCGTTCCTCGCCTTCTGGGCGGCCTTGATCGCCGCGCCCTGGCTCGCGAGGTCCTCCGCGGAGTGCTGCGGGGCCGTCTCGGCCACCAGGGCCTCGAACTCGGGGGTCACGCGGGCGACGGTGCCGGGGCCGAGGACGATCTGGTACGTGTCGTCCTCGACGACCCCCATCACGGACGGCAGGGCCTTGAGGGCGTCGTCCCGGACGAGCGAGCGGTCCCGCAGACCGAGCCGGAGGCGGGTCATGCAGTGGGCCACGGAGCTGATGTTCCCGGCGCCGCCGACGAGGGGGAGGATCGCGGCGGCGATGGCGCGGTTCTTGTCGTCTGTGCTCATGGTGCGGTGGTGCCTTGCTGTGAGGGGGGCTTGGCGCGGGGGCTTCTCTACGGGTGCAGGGCCGTGCGCAGGTGGCCCCCGGACGCGGTCAGCCGCTGCTCGGCGGTGCTGGCGTCGATGTCGGCGAGGATCATGAGGATGGCGTTCTTCACCTCGCCGTCGGCGGCGGCGAGCGCGGTCTCGATCTGCTCGTCCGGCGCGCCGGTGGCCAGGGCGACGATGCGCCGCGAGCGGGCCTGGAGCTTCTCGTTGGAGGCGCGGACGTCGACCATCAGGTTTCCGTAGGTCTTGCCGAGGCGGATCATCGTGATGGTTGAGATCATGTTGAGGACGAGCTTCTGGGCGGTGCCGGCCTTGAGCCGGGTGGAGCCGGTGAGCAGCTCGGGCCCGGGGACGACCTCGATGCCGTGCTCGGCGGCGTCGGCGAGCGCGCTGTCCTCGTTGCAGGAGAGGCCGATGGTGAGCGCGCCGTGGGCGCGGGCGTGCTCGACGGCGCCGACGGCGTACGGGGTGCGGCCGGAGGCGGAGATGCCGACGACGGTGTCGTCGGCGGTGAGCCCGAGCGCGGTGAGGTCGGCCACCGCGAGGTCCTTGGAGTCCTCGGCGCCTTCGACGGCCTTGACCATGGCGGACGGGCCGCCCGCGATGAGGCCGACGACCTGCGCCGGGTCGGTGTTGAAGGTGGGCGGGCACTCGCTGGCGTCGAGGACGCCGAGGCGGCCCGCGGTGCCCGCGCCCATGTAGATCAGCCGTCCGCCGCGGGCCATCCGCTCGGCGGTCGCGTCGATGGCGGCGGCGATCGCGGGGAGCTGCCGGGCGACGGCCTCGGGGACGGTCCGGTCCTCGCCGTTCATGGTGCGGGCGAGGTCCAGGGTGGGGAGCCGGTCGATCTCGGCGAGCTCGGGGCGGAAGGCCTCGGTGGTGAGGGTGGCCAGCTGGGCGCGGAGTTCGGAGTACGTGGTGGGCACGGGGCGGGCTCTTTCGGTACGGCGGCGTCGTCGGCGCCGGTTCCTGGCGGGTGTGCGGTCAGCGGGTGCGGGGTGAGTGACGGTGGGCGAGGGCTTCGTACGAGGCGGCGAGGGCAGGGGCCGCCGTCTCGTACGTGCGCTGGGTGACGCAGGTGAACAGGCAGTCCACGACCAGGAGCTGGCTGGTGCGGGACGACATGGCCGCGGGGCGCAGTTCGCTCTCGCGGGCGGTGGAGGTGGTCAGCACGTGGTCGGCGTACTGGGTGACGGGGCCGTCCGGGCGGCCGGTGACGGCGACCGTGGTGGCGCCGTGGTCGAAGGCCACGCGGAGGGGTTCTATGACGTCGCCGGTGGAGCCGGAGTGGGTGATGGCGATGGCGACGTCGCCGGAGCGGAGCTGCACGGCGTTGGTGACGGCGAGGTGGGGGTCGCTGTGGGCGTGGGCGATCAGGCCGATCCGGAGCAGCTTCTGGCCGAGGTCCTGGGCGACGAGGCCCGAGGCGCCGACGCCGTAGATGTCGATGCGGCGGGCGACGGAGAGGGCGGCGACGGCGGCGCCGAGCTGGACGGTGTCGAGTCCGGCGGCGGTGTCGGCGAGGGTCTGCTGTTCGTCGTAGGCCAGCTTGGCGACGACGTCGGCGATCGGGTCGTCGACGGCGATGTCGGCGGTGACGGCGGGGGCGCGGCCGGACTGCTGCTGGGCGGCGAGCCCGGCGAGGGCGAGGCGCAGGTCGCGGTAGCCGGGGTAGCCGAGGAGCCGGGCGGTGCGGACGACGGTCGCCTCGCTGGTGCCGGTGAGCTCGGCGAGGCCGGTGACCGTGAGGGCGGCGCAGCCGGCCGGGTCTCCGGCGACGGCCTCGGCGACCCGCTGCATGGAGCGGGTCATGGACGGCGCGAGGGTGCGCACCTTGGCGGCGAGGGCGGCCGGGGCGGGCGGCGCGTCGCTGGTGAAACTTTCCTTCACAACATTGGTCACACCTGAAAGATACTTTCGGGGGGAGGGGGCGACAAGACCCCGGGGGTCCCGGATCCGGTGGGACTTCCGGTGGGACGTCCGGCGGACTTCCGGAGGGGACCTTCGCCCTTTCCGTCGTACGGGTGACAATGAGTGCATGGACGACATCGACCCCGTGGAGCAGGCGCTGCACACGGCTCGCGCGCTGGTTCTGGCCGACCTGGTGGCCCGGGAGGTGGCCGCCGCAGAGGTCGTGTCGATGGTGGAGGACGCGGTGACCCACCGCCGCTGGTGGGTGGAGCAGTGGCCCGAGGGGGTGTCGTACGTCGCCGGGCTCGTCGCCCAGGACGTGCAGGACGCCCTGCTGGAACAGTACGGACGCTGGCCGCTCTGCCCGGTCTGCGCCTCGGGCGACCCGCACGCCCTCGACGTGGAGCCGGAGCTCGGTCCGGACCCGCACTGGGTCTGCGGCAAGCAGGGCGTGGTGGTGGCCCCGGTGGGCGGCCTGACATGACGGGAGTCCCCGCGTGAGCCTCTACATCGACCCGCCGACCTGGCCGGGCCACGGCCGCATGTGGTCGCACCTGGTCAGCGACGTCTCCTTCGAGGAGCTGCACGCCTTCGCCGCGTCGATCGGCGCCCCGCCACGCGCCTTCGAGCGGGACCATTACGACATCCCCTCCGACCGCTACGCGGACGCGGTGGCGGCGGGCGCGGTCGAGGTCGGCTCGAAGGAGCTGCTCCGGCACCTCACGAGGGCGGGTCTCCGCCGGCCGAAGGGCCGCCCGGCTCCCTGAGGCGGGTCCGGTCCGCGAGGACGTGCGCTACGCGAGCGCGGCGGCGACGGCGCGGGCGCAGGCCAGGGACCCGGTGTGCGTCGTGTCGACCTCCAGGTCGTACTCCACCCCCTCGTGCACGGTCAGCGCCTGCCGTGCGGCCATTCCGGCTGTCCGGTCCCCGCGGGCGGTCTCGCGTCCCTCGGCGACCGCGCTCTCGCACCGCACGCCGACCCACAGCACCGGCAGGTCGCCGAGGGCCTCGCGCCAGCGGCGCTGGGAGGCGGCCCCGCCGAGGAAGACGTCGTCCACGACGATCCGGGCGCCGGCCCGGGCCATCGCCACGAGCCCGCCGGCCCAGGCGGCCTCCAGGGTCCGGAAGTCCGCCCCGACGCCGACCCCTCCGTCGGCGTCGAAGACGATCCCGTCGTCGGAGTCCTGCATCCTCGCGGGCAGGGCGTCGACGAACGAGTCGATCCCGAAGGCCAGCCAGGGATCCGGAAGCAGGGCCTGGAGGCACCGTACGATCCCGGTCTTCCCGGAGCTGGAACCGCCGTTGAGGATGATCATCCGCGTCGTCACCGCGCCACCCCAGGGGGACGCGGTGACGGGCCGCAGCCGATTTCCGCCGGTCCTCAGCAGGACGCTCCGGCGGTCCGCTCGGTCTTCTGCCCGGCCGCGCTGGACGTCACCACGCGGGACGTCGACCTGTGGAGCCGGAGGGCGACCGCCGCGGTGGCCAGGCCCAGGGCCGTCATGGCGGCGCCCGCCCAGGCCGTGGAGGCGTAGCCGAGGTCCGCGTCGATGACGGTGCCGCCGAGCCAGGGGCCGCCGGTGTTGCCGAGGTTGAACGCGGCGGTGGTGGTGGCGCCGGCGAGGGTGGGGGCGGCGCCGGCGACGTTGAACATGCGGGCGTTGAGGGCCGGGGCGGTGTAGAAGGCCGAGACGCCGAGGAGGAAGGTCAGCAGGATGGTGGCGACCGGGCTGGGGGCGAGGAGGGCCAGCGCGACCAGGAAGACCGTCGAGGCGGCGATGCCGGTGAGCAGCACGCCGAAGAGGTGGGCGTCGGCGACGCGCCCGCCGATCGCCGTGCCGACCAGGGCGCCGATGCCGAAGAGCCCGAGGACGGCGGAGACCCAGCTGTCGTCGAGTCCGGAGACGTCGGTGAGGAGCGGGGCGAGGTAGGAGAAGGCGCAGAAGACGCCGCCCGCCGCGAGCGCGGTCATGACGACGGCGAGGAGGACCTGGCGGTCGCGGTAGATGGCCAGCTCCCGCTTGAGGCGGGGCCGGGTGGCGGGGAGCGGGATGTGCGGGATGCGGGTGACCACGCCGACGAGGGCGATCGCGGAGGCGGCGCCGACCGCCCAGAACGCCGAGCGCCAGCCGAGGTGCTCGCCGAGGAACGCGCCGGCCGGGACGCCGAGGACGTTGGCGATGGAGAGCCCGCCGATCATGACGGCCATGGCCCTGGCGCGGGAGCCGACGGGGACCATCGCGATGGCGACGGCGGCGCCGACCGCCCAGAATCCGGCGCAGGCGAGGGCGCTGACGACGCGCGAGGCGAAGAGGACGGCGTAGTTCGGGGCGAGGGCGCCGGCGATCTGCCCGAGGCCGAAGACGGTGATGAGCGTGACGAGGGTCGTCTTGCGGGGCAGCCGGAGCGTCGCCACGGCGAGCAGCGGCGCGCCGACGACCATGCCGATCGCGAAGGCGGAGATGAGGAGCCCGGCGCGGGGGATGGAGACGTTCATGTCCTCCGCGATCGGCGGCAGGAGTCCGGACAGCATGAACTCGCTGGTGCCGAGTGCGAAGACGGACAGGCCGAGGATGTACACGGCCAGGGGCATACGGGTGGGGGGTATGGTCTCGGGCGTCGAGGGGGCGGAGGTCGTGTGCTCGGCTGAGGGAGACGGCATGACATGCGTCAACCTGCGGTTTGTGCCTGTCATTCCATGACGGGCGGACTTCTCGGGATCTGAGACGGTCAGCCGCCGGCGGTCAGCTCCGCCAGTTCCCGCTCCAGGTTCTCCCGGGCCCGTTCCTCCCAGGCCGCCGCTCCGTACGGGGTGCGGAAGAGGCGGGGGAGGGCGAGGAGGTGGCGGAGGACGGTGGCGCGGCCTTCGCGGAAGGCGGGCTCCGGGACGAAGGCGTACTCCTCGCGGACCGCCGCCGCATACCCCCGGTAGGTGTCCGGAGCGGTGGCCAGGATCGCCAGGTCGGCATCGCAGAGGGTCTCGCCGTTGAGGTCGCCCGGTGCCGGGTCGTGGGTGGTCGTGAGGCGGACCAGGCGGGCCACCTCGGCCACCTCGTGCGGGGTGAGGCCCGCCTCGGCGAGGGCCTTCTCCGCGAGGAGCGCCGAGCGCTCCTCGTTCTCCGAGCGGTCCGGGCGGTAGACGGCGTCGTGGAACCAGGCGCCGAGCCGTACGAGCTCCAGCTCGCCGCCCTCCCCGCCCTGGTCGGCGAGCTCGTCGATGCGGTCGAGGACCGCCCTCAGGTGGTCGACCGTGTGGTAGCGGCGCTGGGGTTCGGCCCAGCGGGACAGCAGGTTCCGGCCGTACGGGGTGGGGTCGGGGCCTTCGCGGCCGGAGCGCGCGGCGCGCAGGGTGGCGTTCCAGCGCCGGAGGAGCGCGGGGTCCTGGTCGGGGGCCGGTGCGGGTGCCTGGTCTGCGGTCATGGGGGCATTCTGCCCGGCCGAGGGTGCGGAAGGGGTGCTTCCCACGCGCCCTCATCTCACCCTTACATACCCCCCATGGGTATGCTACGGTGCTCCGCACAGGTACCCCCTAGGGGTATGCAGCAGCGAGTGAAGGGTCAGGGCAATGTCAACCGTCAATCCCCGGCGCTGGTGGGCACTTGTCGTGCTCGCCGCCGCTCAGTTCATGGTCATCATGGACACCTCGATCATCGGGGTCGCGCTCCCCGAGATGCAGAAGGACCTGGGCTTCTCGCAGAGCGAGCTCCAGTGGATCTTCAACGCCTACGTGATCGTCTTCGGTGGTCTGCTGCTCCTGGGCGGACGCCTCTCCGACCTCGTCGGAGCCCGCAGGATCTTCGTCACCGGCTGGGCGGTCATGATCGCCGGCTCGGTCGTGGCCGCGGCCGCGCAGACCGCCTGGGTCGAGATCGCCGGCCGCGCCGTCCAGGGCGTCGGCGGCGCGCTCATCGCGCCCTCCGCCATGACCCTGCTCATGATGCTCTTCATGCACGACCCGAAGGAGCTCGGCAAGGCGATGGCGCTCTACGGCGCCGCGGCCCCCGCCGGCGGCACCGCGGGCGTCTTCCTCGGCGGTGTCTTCACCGAGTGGATGAGCTGGCAGTGGGTCTTCATCATCTACATCCCGATCGGCCTCGCGACCCTCGCCGCGACCAGGCTCCTCCCGAACGTCGAGTCCCGCCGCGGCTCCGTCGACGTCCTCGGGGCCGTCGCCGTCACCGCCGGTCTCGCGCTCGCCGTCTTCGCCGTCGTCCGCGCCCCCGAGGTCGGCTGGGGCGCCACCGCCACCATCCTGGAGCTGGCCGGCGCCGCGGTCCTCCTCGTCCTGTTCTTCGTGATCCAGAAGAGCGTCCGCGAACCCCTCATGCCGCTCAGCGTGTGGCGGGTCCCGCGCCTCGGCTCGGCCAACCTGGCGATGACGCTGCTCGGCGCCGCGTGGATCCCGATGTGGTACTTCCTCAACCTGTACCTCCAGCAGGTCCTGGGCTTCGGCGCCTTCGAGTCCGGTGCGGCGCTGCTCCCGATGACCGTGCTCCTCATGATCTTCATGACGGCGATCACGGCGCGGCTCATGATGAAGTTCGGCGCCAAGCCGCTCATCGCCGGCGGACTGCTCGTCCTCGCCGCGGGCCTGGTCTGGCTCGCCGCCGTCCCGCCCACCGGCTCCTTCCTGGTCGACGTCCTGCCGGCCTCGCTCGTCGCGGCCCTCGGCATGTCCCTCGCCTACATCCCGGCGATGATCGCGGCCATGTCCGGTGCTCCGCAGGAGCAGGCCGGACTCGCCTCCGGCATCGTCAACACCACGTACAACGTCGGCTCCGCGCTCGGTCTCGCCGCGCTGACCGCCGTCGCCATGTCCCAGGGCGCCGACCAGCTCGGCAACCTCCCGAAGCTGACCGACGGCTTCTCCGCCGCCTTCATCGGCGCCGCGATCGTCGCCGCCGTCGGCGGTGTCGTCACCCTCCTCGTCATGAAGGGCGACAAGGCCGTCGCGGCCGAGGCCGCCGCGCCCGCCCCGCAGGCCGAGAAGGTCTCCGCCTGACCCCCGCCCCCCGAGGGGCCGCCCGACGTCCGAGCCCGGACGCCGGGCGGCCCCTTTCCCGTACTCGGAAAGGAAAGCCGTGGAACTCCGCACCCGCGCCGTGCACGTCGTCAACGAGCCCTTGCCCGGCGGCAGCCGGCCGCTCTCCGTCCCCCTCGTGCAGTCCTCCGCCTTCGCCTTCGACTCCGCGGCCGAGCTCGCCGACGCGATGGAGGGCCCCGACGGCCGGTACGTCTACAGCCGCCGCGGCAACCCGACCGTGCGGGCCCTGGAGCGGACGCTCGCCGGCCTGGAGGGCGGCGAGGGGGCCATCGCCTTCGCCTCCGGCATGGGCGCGATCAGCGGCGTGCTCCTCGCCCTGCTGCGGCCCGGCGACCGGGTGGTCGCCCAGCGCTGCCTGTACGGCGGGACGCACGCCGTCCTGTCGGACCTGGCGGAGCGGTACGGGATCGAGGTCGTACGGATATCCGGCGACGACCCGGCCGAACTGGAGGCCGCCGCGGTGCACCCGGCCACCCGGCTCCTCGTCCTGGAGACCATCGCCAACCCCACCGGCCAGGTCCCCGACCTGCCGGGACTGCTCGCCGCGGCCCGCGCCCTCGGGGTGACGAGCCTGGTCGACAACTCGCTCGCCTCGCCCGTGCTGTGCCGCCCCCTGGGGCTCGGCGCCGACGTCGTCGTCCACTCCACCACCAAGTACCTCTCCGGGCACTCGGACGTCCTCGGCGGCGTCGCCGTCTTCGCCGACGAGGCCCTGCGTCGCAGAGTGTGGCCCCGCACGGTCGAACTCGGCGCCTGCGCCGACCCGTTCGCGGCCTGGCTGACCCTGCGCGGGATCCCCACGCTGCCCCTGCGGATGCGGGAGCACTGCGCCGGCGCCGCCGCTCTCGCAGAGCTGTTCGCGGCCCGCTCCGAGGTCGAGGCCGTGTTCTACCCGTGGCGCCCGGACCACCCCTCGTACGACACCGCCCGGAAGGTCCTGGCCGGCGGTGGCGGGCTGCTCTCCTTCCGGCTGGCGGGGGGCCGGGAGGCGGGCCGGGCCTTCATCGAGCGGGTCCGGCTCGCGAAGCTCGCGCTGTCGCTGGGCGGCGTGGAGACGCTCGTCGCCCATCCGGCGTCCACGTCCCACCGGGAGCTGGACGAGGACGCGCTCGCGGCCGCGGGGATCGCTCCGGGGCTGGTGCGGATGTCCGTCGGCATCGAGGACGTCGAGGACCTCTGGGACGACATCGAACAGGCCCTCGCCTGAGGGAGGTTGAAGGCTTCTTTTGGGTTGACAAAATAATGGGTCGATTCGTAGATTTGGAGGTGCCAGGAAAAGACCACTCCTAGGTCAAGGGGGGCGCGCGATGCGCTACTTCGAGGACTTCCGGCCCGGCGACGTCCACGAGCTGGGCACCGTCACCGTCACGGCGGAGGAGGTGCTGGAGTTCGGCAGGCGCTTCGACCCGCAGCCCTTCCACACGGACCCCGAGCTCGCGAAGGACTCCCCGTTCGGCGGCCTGATCGCGAGCGGGTTCCACACCCAGGCGATGTTCATGCGGCGCTACGTCGACGGACTGCTCGCCTACAGCGCCTGTACGGGCTCGCCCGGCATCGACGAGGTCCGCTACCTGCGGCCCGTCCGCCCGGGAGACGTCCTCACCGCGCGCGTCGAGATCCTCGGCTCCACCCCGTCGCCGTTCAACCCCGCCACCGGCACCGTCAAGCCGCGGTGCACGCTCGTGGCCCCCGACGGGACGGCCGTGTTCAGCATGATCCTGCACAGCATCTTCCGCCGCCGCCCCGGCGGCTCCGAGGCCGGCCATCTGTCGTCGATGCCCGCGGCCGAGGACCCCGTCGCCTGTGTGCGACCGGCCAAGACCTGTGTCCCGGCCATGAGCGCCTGACGGACCGTCCTTCCGTCCGGCCCCTGAACACGGCCGTCCGTACATCCCGCAACCCAACCGAAGGGGGACCTCCTGTGGAGGCCGTATCCCGCACCGCCCAGTGGACCGCCGCCGCGCGCGCCCTGGAGACCGAGCGCGAGGACCGGCTGTTCGCCGATCCCTACGCGCGCACCGTCGCCGACGAGACCGGCTTCGAGCTGCTCGCGCGCTACGACGGGGGCGGCATCGTGCCGTTCCTCGCCATCCGCACCACCTACCTCGACCGGGCCGTGGTGAAGGCGGTGGAGGAGCGCGGCATCCGTCAGGTCGTCTTCCTCGCCGCCGGCATGGACACCCGCTTCTTCCGGCTGCCCTGGCCCGACGGCGTCACCGTCTACGAGCTCGACCGCCCGGCCCTCCTGGAGGCCAAGGCCGAGATGCTCAAGGACGAGCCGCTGCCCGCCGGACGCACCAGGATCACCGTCCCCGTCGACCTCACCCAGGACTGGACCGGCCCCCTGAAGGAGGCCGGCTGGAAGAGCGAGGAGCCCGTCCTGTGGGTGGTCGAGGGCCTGCTGTTCTTCCTGCCCGAGCAGGCCGTGCGGACCCTCATCTCGACGCTCTCGGCGCACGCCGCGCCCGGCTCCGTGCTGCTCGGCGACGTCATCTCCCGGTCCGCCCTGGAGAACCCGCTCGCCCGCGGCTTCATGAAGGCCCTGGAGGAGGACGGCAACCCCTGGCTCTTCGGCACCGAGGAGCCCGAGGAGCTGCTCGCCGACTGCGGCTGGGCCGTGCGCGAGGTCAGGCAGCCCGGTGAGGACGGCGCCGCGTTCGACCGGTGGCCCTACCCGGTCCCGGCCCGCACCGTGCCGCGCGTCCCCCGCTCCTTCCTGTTCACGTGTGACCTGCCGACGTACGAGGAGGAGACGGCCGCATGAGCGCCCACGACTTCCACCAGAGGGTCATCACCGACGCCGGGGCGGCCGTCCGCGGCCTGACCGTCGCCCTCGGCGAGCGCCTCGGCCTCTACCGGGCGCTGGCGGAGAAGGGCCCGCTCACCCCCGCCGCCCTCGCCGCGGCGACCGGCACGGACGAGCGGTACGTCGAGGAGTGGCTGCACGCCCAGCTGTCCGCCGGGTACGTCGAGCGGCACCCCAGCTCCCTCACGTACACGCTCCCCGCGGACCACGTCGAGGTCCTCGCCGACCCGAAGGCCGTCACCTACGCCGCCGGCTTCTTCACCGCCCTCAAGGCGCTGTACGCGACGGAGGACCTGCTCGTCGACGCGTACCGCACCGGCGACGGCGTCGGCTGGGCCGAGCACGACGCGGCCCTCGACACCGGCATGGGCTCCTTCTTCCAGCCCACGTACGAGCACAAGCTCGTCCCCGACTGGCTGCCCGCCCTGCACGAGGTCACCGGCAAGCTCGGCGCCGGCGGCACCGTCGCCGACGTCGGCTGCGGCGTCGGCCACACCACCCTGCTCATCGCGAAGGCCTTCCCGAACGCCACCGTCCACGGCTTCGACTACTCCGAGGAGGCCATCTCGATCGCGCGGGAGCTCGCCGAGGAGGCCGGTCTGTCCGACCGGGTCGTCTTCGAGGTCGCCTCCGCCGACGACTACCCCGGCTCCGGCTACGACCTGGTGTGCTTCTTCAACGCCCTGCACGACATGGGCGACCCGGTCGCCGCCGCCCAGCACGTCCACAAGTCCCTCGACGCGGACGGCACCTGGATGCTCGTCGAGTCCAACGTCTCCCCGCAGGACATCGACACCCAGACCCCCGCCGCCCGCATGTTCATGGCCCTGTCCGCCGTGATGTGCCTGCCGGTCGCGGTCGCGCAGCGCGGCCCGCACGCCCTCGGCAACCACTCCGGCGAGAAGGCCTTCCGCGCCATCGCCGAGGAGGCCGGCTTCACCCGCTGGAGGCGCGCCACCGAGACCCCGGTCAACGCGGTCTACGAAGTCCGGCCGTAACCCCCGAAGTCAGCGAGGAGAACCGCCATGGGCGTTGCCGCCCTGCCCGTCACCGACCGCTTCATGGAAGTCCTGGAGCGCCTCAGCGAGCGTTCCGTCGAGGACTACTACAACCCGTACCAGACCTTCCAGTGGCCCGAGACGCTGGAGGAGAACCGCTTCTGGATGACGCCGGAGCTGCTCACCGTCTACGGCACCGAGCACTACGAGACCCTCGGTGAGGAAACGCTTCAGCACCTGTCGAAGTGGGAGTCCATCAACTTCTACAGCCTCAACGTGCACGGCATCCGCGAGCTGCTCATCGAGGTCGTCGGCCGCATCCACATGCCCGGCTTCGAGGTCCCGTCGGACTTCTTCCACCACTTCATCGGCGAGGAGAACGAACACATGTGGTTCTTCTCCGAGTTCTGCCGGCGCTACGGCCACAAGATCTACGGTTCCACCGCCATGCGCGCCGACGCCGCCTGGGAGCCCGAGGTCGAGAACTTCCTGGTCTTCACCCGCATCCTCTTCTTCGAGGAGCTCGTCGACCACTACAACTCCCGGATGGCGAAGGACACCTCCCTCTGCCACACCATCCGCGAGGTCAACCGCATCCACCACCAGGACGAGTCCCGCCACATCGCCTTCGGGCGCGAGCTGGTCTCCCTGCTGTACCAGCGGATGTGCCAGGCCGTGAGCGCCGAGCGGGTCCGCGAGGTCGAGGCGTACCTCAAGCGGTACGTCGTCTACAGCGTCAACTCGCTCTACAACCCGCACGTGTACAAGGACGCCGGCATCGCCGACCCGCTCGGCCTGCGCAACGCGCTGATCGCCGACGACTCCCGGCGCGCCCACGAGCGCAAGGCGATCCGCAAGCCGCTCTCCTTCTTCCTGAAGACCGGGATCTTCGCCGACGACACCCTGCCCGTCCTCTGAGCGTCCCTGCGCGACCTCCGAGCGACCCCCTCACCCGAGAGCCCTCACCTGAGAGGTGCACCGACCATGACCTTGACGACCCCCGAGACCGTCGGGGAGACCAGGGGCCTGCCCACCCTCGGCCCGGAGGCGACCCGCCTGCTGCGGCTCCTCGACGACACCTTCGAGGGCTGGGGGGTGGCCGCGGGCGCCCGCCCGATGACCATGCCCCCGCTCCTCCCGGCCGCCGACCTGGCCAGGCTCGACTACTACGACAACTTCCCCCACCAGGCCGTCGTCGCCGCCCCGCTCGACCTGGAGCGCCGCGCGACCGCGCCCTTCTCCGCCGACACCGGCTGCTTCCCGAGCGACGCACTCGAACCCGCCGCGCTCGGACTGCCCTCGGCGTCCTGCTACGCCGTCTACCTCACCCACCAGGGCACCCGCGTCGCCGACGACACCCTCGTCACGATCTGCTCCTGGTGCTTCCGCAAGGAGACCCACTACGAGGGCATGCGGCGTCAGCTCGGCTTCCGCATGCGGGAGATCGTCGCCCTCGGCGGCCGTGAGCACGCCGAGAACCACCTCGCCGAGTTCACCACCCGCATCCAGGCCTTCGCGAGCGCCCTCGACCTGCCGCTGCGCAGGGAGGCCGCCTGCGACCCCTTCTTCGACAAGGGCAGCTCCAAGGCGGTCCTCCAGCGCCTCACCCCGGTGAAGTACGAGTTCCTGTACGAGGACCTGGCGATCGCCTCGGTCAACACGCACCGGAACTTCTTCGGCGAGCGCTGCGACATCACCCTGGAGTCGACCGGCGGCCCGGCCTTCACCAGCTGCGTCGCCTTCGGCCTGGAGCGGTGGCTGTCCGCGCTCACCCGCCGGCACGGCGGCTGGGAGGCCGCCACCCGTGCGGTGCTCGACGCCACCCGCGGGGCGTCGGCCGGTGCGAGCGTCGCGGCCGGGCCGGTGATCTGACGTGCCGGCCCGTCCCGCCGCCCCGCCGGCGGGCGGCCTGGGGTGGGCGAACCTCGGCATGGACATCGTGTCCGTCAACCGTGTCCGCAGGCTCCTCGCCCAGTACGGGGAGCGGTTCTTCGAGCGGATGCTCACTCCCGGCGAGCTCGCCGACTGCCGCACCTCCTCCGGGCTCGACGTCCTGAGCCTCTGCGGGCGGATCGCGGCGAAGGAAGCGGCGTTCAAGACCTTACGGGTCCGCGGCCGGTTCCTCCCGTGGCCGGACATCGTGGTGCGGCGCTCCGAGGGCGGCTGGCCGCTCGTGGAGCTGCACCGGACGGCCGCCGAGATGGCGGCGGAGTCCGGCATCACCGAGATCACCGTGTCCATCAGCCACGACGTGGACTACGCGGTCGCGGTCGCCGCGCCGATCATCGCCCCCACCCCCTACGTATCCAGCAGCAGCTGACAAGGAGAGAAACCATGGCCGACGGCCTGCAGACGGTGAAGAACTGGATCCTCGAGCGTCACCCCGAGCGCGACGACATCGCGTCCGACCTGGACCTGATCGAGAACCGCCTCATCGACTCGCTGTCCTTCGTCGAGTTCGTCTTCCTCCTGGAGCAGGAGAGCGGCACCGCCATCCAGATGGAGACCCTGGAGGTCGACTCCATCCGCACGCTCGGCGCCATCGAGCAGCACTTCTTCAAGACCCCGGCGGAGGCCCAGGCATGAGCCGCCGCCTCTTCACCTCGGAGTCCGTGACCGAGGGACACCCCGACAAGATCGCCGACCGGATCAGCGACACCGTCCTCGACGCGCTCCTCGCCGAGGACCCGCACGCGCGGGTCGCCGTCGAGACCCTGATCACCACCGGCCAGGTCCACATCGCCGGCGAGGTCACCACCTCCGCGTACGCGCCGATGGCCCAGCTGGTGCGCGAGGCCGTCCTCGACATCGGCTACGACTCCTCCGCGAAGGGCTTCGACGGCGCGTCCTGCGGCGTGTCGGTGTCGATCGGCGCGCAGTCCCCGGACATCGCGCAGGGCGTCGACACCGCTCACGAGGCCCGTGTGGACGGCGTGGACGACGAGCTCGCGGCCCAGGGCGCCGGCGACCAGGGCCTGATGTTCGGCTACGCCTGCGACGACACGGCCGAGCTGATGCCGCTGCCGATCGCGCTGGCCCACCGCCTCTCCCGGCGGCTCACCGAGGTCCGCAAGGACGGCACCGTGCCGTACCTGCGCCCGGACGGCAAGACGCAGGTCACCATCGAGTACGACGGTGACCGCCCGGTCCGCCTCGACACGGTCGTCGTCTCCTCGCAGCACGCGGCCGACATCTCCGTCGAGGGCCTGCTCACCCCGGACGTCCGCGAGTACGTCGTCGAGCACGTCCTGAAGCAGCTCGTCGAGGAGGGCGTCAGCCTGGAGTCCGACGGCTACCGGCTCCTGGTCAACCCGACCGGGCGCTTCGAGATCGGCGGCCCGATGGGCGACGCCGGACTCACCGGCCGGAAGATCATCATCGACACGTACGGCGGGATGGCCCGGCACGGCGGCGGCGCCTTCTCCGGCAAGGACCCGTCGAAGGTGGACCGCTCGGCGGCCTACGCGATGCGCTGGGTCGCGAAGAACGTCGTCGCGGCCGGACTCGCCCGCCGCTGCGAGGTGCAGGTCGCGTACGCGATCGGCAAGGCGGAACCGGTCGGCCTCTTCGTCGAGACCTTCGGCACCGGCACCCTCCCCGACGAGCGGATCCAGGAGGCCGTGTCGGCCGTCTTCGACCTGCGGCCGGCGGCGATCATCCGCGACCTGCACCTCAAGCGGCCCATCTACGCGGCGACCGCGGCGTACGGCCACTTCGGGCGCGAGCTCCCCGAGTTCACCTGGGAGCGCACGGACCGCGTGGAGGCCCTCAAGAAGGCGGCGGGGGCTTAGGGCATGCGCATCGCTGTCACGGGATCCATCGCGACCGACCATCTGATGACCTTCCCCGGCTGGTTCAGCGAGCAGCTGCTCGCCGACCGGCTCGACCGGGTCTCCCTGTCGTTCCTCGCCGACAACCTGGAGGTCAGGCGCGGCGGAGTGGCAGCGAACATCGCCTTCGGACTGGGCGTCCTCGGCCTGCGGCCCGTCCTCGTCGGCGCGGTCGGCGCCGACTTCGAGCCGTACCGGGTCTGGCTCAAGGAGCACGGTGTGGACACCGACTCGGTGCGCGTCAGCGCGTCGCTCCACACCGCCCGCTTCGTCTGTACCACCGACCGGGCCCAGAACCAGATCGCCACCTTCTACGCGGGGGCGATGGCCGAGGCGCGCGAGATCGACCTCCGCGAGGTCGTGGCGCGCACCGGCCGCCTGGAACTGGTCCTGGTCTCCCCGGACGACCCCGAGGCCATGCTCCGGCACACCCGCACCTGCCGTGACCTGGGGATCCCCTTCGCCGCCGATCCGTCGCAGCAGCTGGCGCGGCTCGACGGGGGACAGGTGCGGGAGCTGGTGGACGGGGCCCGGTTCCTCTTCACCAACGAGTACGAGACGGCTCTCCTCCTGGAGAAGTCCGGCTGGACCGAGGCCGAGGTGCTGCGCCGGGTCACCACCTGGGTCACCACCCACGGCGAGGCGGGCGTCCGCATCCGGGGCGAGGGCCGCGACCCGCTGGCCGTGCCGGCGGTGGAGGTCCCCGCGGTCGTCGACCCGACCGGCGTCGGCGACGCCTTCCGGTCCGGGTTCCTCGCGGCGACGCTGTGGGGCGTGCCCGAGCGGTGCGCGGCGCAGCTGGGCTGCGCGGTCGCGGCGACCGTCCTCGACTACGTCGGGACGCAGGAGTACCGGCTGCACCGGGACTCCCTCCTGGACCGGATCCGGACGACCTACGGGGTGAGCTGCACGGCCACCCTGGTCACCCATCTGAGGGGGCTCACATGAGGCGTTCCCTGCGGGAGGAGTTCGCCACGCGGGTCGTCGTCGCCGACGGGGCCATGGGGACGATGCTCCAGGCCGCCGACCCGTCGATGGACGACTTCCGGAACCTGGAGGGCTGCAACGAGATCCTCAACCTCACGCGCCCCGACATCGTCGCCTCCGTCCACGACGCCTACTTCTCCGTCGGCGTGGACTGCGTCGAGACCAACACCTTCGGGGCGAACCTGGCCGCGCTCGCGGAGTACGGCATCGAGCACCAGGTCTACGAGCTGTCCGAGGCCGGCGCCCGGATCGCCCGCGCCTCCGCCGACGCGCACACGGCCGGCGACGGGCGCCCCCGCTGGGTCCTCGGCTCCATGGGGCCCGGCACGAAGCTGCCGACCCTCGGGCACGTCACGTACGAGCCCCTCCGGGACGCCTTCCAGCAGAACGCGGAGGGCCTGATCCGCGGCGGCGCCGACGCCCTGCTCATCGAGACCTCTCAGGACCTGCTCCAGACGAAGGCGGCCGTCATCGGCGCCCGCCGGGCCCTGGACTGGGTCGGCGTGGACCTGCCCGTGATCGTGCAGGTCACCGTGGAGACGACCGGGACGATGCTGCTCGGTTCGGAGATCGGGGCGGCGCTGACGGCGCTCGAACCGCTGGGCATCGACATGATCGGCCTGAACTGCGCGACGGGCCCGGTGGAGATGGCCGAGCACCTGCGGCACCTCTCGCGGCACGCGCGGATCCCGATCTCGGTCATGCCCAACGCGGGCCTGCCGGTGCTGACCTCGGACGGCGCGCACTATCCGCTGTCGCCGTCGGAACTGGCCGACGCGCAGGAGCGGTTCGTGCGGGAGTACGGGCCGGCGCTGGTGGGCGGCTGCTGCGGCACGACGCCGGAGCACCTGCGGGAGATCGTGGAGCGGGTGCGGGGGGCGGCCGTCCTCGAACGGCGTCCGGTCGCGGAGCCGGGCGCGTCCTCGCTGTACAGCCACGTGCCGTTCCGGCAGGACACCTCGTACCTGGCGATCGGCGAGCGGACCAACGCCAACGGTTCGAAGAAGTTCCGCGAGGCCATGCTGGAGGCGCGCTGGGACGACTGCGTGGAGATGGCGCGGGACCAGATCCGCGAGGGCGCGCACCTGCTCGACCTGTGCGTGGACTACGTGGGCCGGGACGGCGTCGCCGACATGGCGGAGCTCGCCGGCCGTTTCGCGACCGCGTCGACCCTGCCGATCGTGCTCGACTCCACCGAGGTGGGGGTGCTGCGCGCCGGTCTGGAGAAGCTGGGCGGCCGGGCCGTCGTCAACTCGGTGAACTACGAGGACGGCGACGGCCCCGAGTCCCGCTTCGCGCAGGTCACCGCGCTCGCCAAGGAGCACGGCGCCGCGCTCATGGCCCTGACGATCGACGAGGAGGGCCAGGCGCGGACGGTCGAGGCGAAGGTCGCTATCGCCGAGCGGCTCATCGGGGACCTCACGGGCACCTGGGGGATCAGGGAGTCGGACATCCTGATCGACACGCTGACCTTCACGATCTGCACGGGTCAGGAGGAGTCGCGGAAGGACGGCATCGCCACGATCGAGGCGATCCGCGAGCTGAAGCGCCGCCACCCCGACGTCCAGACCACGCTCGGCCTGTCGAACATCTCCTTCGGCCTCAACCCGGCCGCCCGGATCGTCCTCAACTCGGTCTTCCTCGACGAGTGCGTGAAGGCGGGTCTCGACTCGGCGATCGTGCACGCGTCGAAGATCCTGCCGATCGCCCGCCTGGAGCCGGAGCAGGTCGAGGTCGCGCTCGACCTGATCCACGACCGGCGGCGGGAGGGCTACGACCCGCTCCAGCGGCTCCTGGAGCTGTTCGAGGGCGCGACGGCGAAGTCCCTCAAGGCCGGCAAGGCGGAGGAGCTCCTCGCGCTGCCGCTGGACGAGCGCCTGAAGCGGCGGATCGTCGACGGCGAGAAGAACGGCCTGGAGGCGGACCTCGACGAGGCGCTGGCCGGACGGCCGGCCCTGGAGATCGTCAACGAGATCCTGCTCGACGGGATGAAGACCGTCGGTGAGCTGTTCGGCTCGGGTCAGATGCAGCTGCCGTTCGTGCTCCAGTCGGCCGAGGTCATGAAGACGGCCGTGGCCCACCTGGAGCCGCACATGGAGAAGTCGGACGCGGAGGGCAAGGGCACCATCGTCCTCGCCACCGTGCGCGGCGACGTCCACGACATCGGCAAGAACCTCGTCGACATCATCCTGTCCAACAACGGCTACAACGTCGTCAACATCGGCATCAAGCAGCCGGTCTCCGCGATCCTGGAGGCGGCCGAGGAGCACAGGGCCGACGTCATCGGCATGTCCGGCCTCCTGGTGAAGTCCACCGTGATCATGAAGGAGAACCTGGAGGAGCTGAACAGCCGGGGACTGGCGTCCCGCTTCCCCGTGATCCTCGGCGGCGCCGCCCTCACCCGGGCGTACGTCGAGCAGGACCTGCACGAGATCTACCAGGGCGAGGTCCGCTACGCCCGCGACGCCTTCGAGGGCCTGCGGCTCATGGACGCCCTCATGGGCATCAAGCGGGGCGTCCCCGGGGCCGCCCTGCCGGCGCTGAAGCAGCGCAGGGTGCCGAAGCGGACCACGCCCCTGGTGGAGGTCCGGGAGCCCGAGCCGGCAGGACGCTCGGACGTCGCCGCCGACAACCCCGTACCCGAGCCCCCCTTCCTCGGGACGAAGGTCACCACCGGCATCCCCCTCGCCGCGTACGCACCCTGGCTCGACGAGACCGCCCTCTTCAAGGGCCAGTGGGGGCTGAAGGACGCCGCGACCATCGAGTCCGAGGGCAGGCCGCGGCTGCGGGCCCTGCTCGACCGGATCGAACGCGAGCGTCTCGTCGAAGCAGCCGTCGTCCACGGCTGGTTCCCCTGTGTGTCCAAGGGCGACGACCTGATCGTCCTGGACGAGGACGGAGGCGAGCGGACCCGCTTCTCCTTCCCCCGCCAGCAGCGGGGCCGCCGCCTCTGCCTGGCCGACTTCCACCGCGCCGAGGACTCCGGCGAGGTGGACGCGGTCGCCCTCCAGGTCGTCACCGTCGGATCGAGGATCGGCGAGGAGACGGCCCGGCTCTTCGCCGCCGACTCCTATCGCGACTACCTCGAACTCCACGGCCTGTCCGTGCAGTTGGCGGAGGCCCTCGCCGAGTACTGGCACGCCCGGGTCCGCGCGGAGTGGGGCATCGGGGCCGGGGACCCCACCGGCCTGGAGGGCATGCTGCGCACCGAGTACCAGGGCTGCCGCTACTCCCTCGGCTACCCGGCCTGCCCCGACCTGGAGGACCGGGCGAAGATCGCCGCGCTGCTCCGGCCGGAGCGGATCGGGGTCGAGCTGTCGGAGGAGTACCAGCTGCACCCCGAGCAGTCCACGGACGCGATCGTCGTCCACCACCCCGAGGCGAGCTACTTCAACGCGGGAGGCCGCAGGTGAACCCCACGTACTCCTTCGAGTTCTTCCCGCCGAAGACCGACCGGGGCGAACAGACCCTGTGGGACGCGATCCGGCGCGTGGAGGCCCTCGGGCCGGACTTCGTCTCCGTGACGTACGGCGCGGGCGGCTCGTCCCGCGACCGGACCATCGACGTCACGCAGCGGATCGTGACGGAGACGACCCTCCGGCCGGTCGCCCACCTGACCGCCGTCGGGCACTCCGTCGCCGAACTGCGGGCCATCATCGGCGCCTACGCCGACGCGGGCGTCCGGGACGTCCTCGTCCTGCGCGGCGACCCGCCGGGCGACCCGCGCGGCGCGTGGACCCCGCACCCGAGGGGATTCACGTACGCGTACGAGCTCGTCGAGCTGGTGCGCTCGCTGGGCGACTTCCGCATCGGCGTGGCCGCCTTCCCCGAGGGCCATCATCGGTCCCGCGACGCCGCGGGCGACCTCGCCCACTTCGTCGCCAAGTGCCGGGCGGGCGCCGACTACGCCATCACGCAGATGTTCTTCGACCCCGAGGACTACCTGCGGCTGCGCGACCGGGTCGCCGCCGCCGGCTGCGACACCCCGATCATCCCGGAGATCATGCCGGCCACCGACGTCCGCCAGATCCGGCGCTTCGCCGAGCTGTCGGACGCGGCCTTCCCCGAGGACCTGGCGCACCGCCTGGAGGCGGCGAAGGACGACCCCGCGGCGGCCTACCGGACCGGGGTCGAGCACGCGACCGCGATGGGCCTGCGGCTGCTCGACGAGGGCGCGCCCGGCCTGCACTACATCACGCTCAACAAGTCGACGGCGGCCCTGGAAATCCACCGAACCATCATGAGTGCAAGGAGAGTTGCAGCGCATGTCTGACTTCACCGACTTCAAGGTCGCCGACATCGGCCTCGCGGACTTCGGCCGCAAGGAGATCACCCTCGCCGAGCACGAGATGCCGGGTCTGATGGCGATCCGCCGTGAGTACGCGCAGGCGCGGCCGCTGGCCGGCGCCCGGATCACCGGCTCCCTCCACATGACGGTGCAGACGGCCGTCCTGATCGAGACGCTGGTGGCGCTGGGTGCCGAGGTGCGCTGGGTGTCCTGCAACATCTACTCCACGCAGGACCACGCGGCGGCCGCGATCGCCGCCGCCGGCATCCCGGTCTTCGCCTGGAAGGGCGAGACCCTGGAGGAGTACTGGTGGTGCACGGAGCAGGCGCTGACCTGGCCGGGCGCGGACGGGCCGAACATGATCCTGGACGACGGCGGGGACGCGACGCTGCTCGTCCACAAGGGTGTGGAGTACCGGAAGACGGGTGTGCTGCCGGAGGCGTCGAACGAGGAGCTGGCCGTCGTCCGGGCCCTCCTGGAGCGCACGGAGCTGGACTGGCCGTCGATCGCGGCCGCGATCCGGGGCGTGACGGAGGAGACCACGACGGGTGTCCACCGGCTGTACGAGATGCACCGCGAGGGCGAGCTGCTCTTCCCGGCGATCAACGTGAACGACGCGGTGACGAAGTCGAAGTTCGACAACAAGTACGGCTGCCGGCACTCCCTGATCGACGGCATCAACCGCGCCACCGACGTCCTCATCGGCGGCAAGACGGCCGTGGTCTGCGGCTACGGGGACGTCGGCAAGGGGTCGGCGGAGTCGCTCCGCGGCCAGGGCGCCCGGGTCGTCGTCACGGAGATCGACCCGATCTGCGCGCTCCAGGCGGCGATGGACGGCTACCAGGTCGCCACCCTGGAGGACGTCGTGGAGACGGCGGACCTCTTCATCACGACGACGGGCAACAAGGACATCATCATGGCGTCCGACATCGCCCGCATGAAGCACCAGGCGATCGTCGGGAACATCGGTCACTTCGACAACGAGATCGACATGGCGGGTCTCGCGCGGATCCCCGGGATCGTGAAGGACGAGGTGAAGCCGCAGGTCCACACCTGGACGTTCGAGGACGGCAAGGTCGTCATCGTCCTGTCCGAGGGCCGGCTGCTGAACCTCGGCAACGCGACCGGTCACCCGTCCTTCGTGATGTCGAACTCCTTCGCGGACCAGACCCTGGCCCAGATCGAGCTCTTCACGAAGACGTCCGAGTACCCGGTGGGCGTGTACACGCTGCCGAAGCACCTGGACGAGAAGGTCGCCCGCCTCCACCTGGACGCGCTCGGCGTCCGCCTGACGACGCTCCGCCCCGAGCAGGCGTCGTACATCGGGGTCCCGGTGGAGGGCCCGTACAAGCCGGACCACTACCGCTACTGAGATGTGTACGGACGACACACGTGACCCGTGGCTCCCCGACCGTCTCCTCCGCACGGAGCGGGACCTGCTGATGCCGCTCCTGCGGCGCACCCCGGAGGAGGCGTACGGGCTCCGCACCGCGTGCCCCGGCTGGACCGCCCGCCAGGTCCTCGCCCACTGCGGTGCGGCGCTCGTCCGGATCGTCGAGGACCGCCTGGAGGAGGGCGTCTTCCTGCCCGAGGCCAACGCCTGCGACGTCGCCGAACGCGAGGACTGGCCCATCGGCCGGATCCTCGACGAACTCGAACGCGGCCTGACCGAGGCGGGCCCGGTCATCGCGGACCGCGAGGACGGCCGGCTCGACGCGGTGGCGCTGGGGGAGTGGGTCCACGCCGGAGACGTCCGGGAGGCCTTCGGGGAGCCCGGCGCGTACTGCGGCGCGGCGCTCGACCTGGCCCTCCCGCTCCTGTCCGTGACCAGCCGCCGCCGGGAGACCCCGCGCCTGGTGGGCGTCCTCGCGGACCGGGACGACCACCCGGTCTCCCTCGGCAACGCGATCGAGGGCCGGCCCGCGGCCCGCTTCCACGGCGACGCGGCGACGCTGATCCGGATCTACGCGGGGCGGCCGCTGGTGCGGACGCGGTACGAACTGACGGGCGCGACGGAACACGAACTCCTGATCTACCGCTGACCACCGCCTTCGCCCACGCCCGTGCGGGGCGCGCCGCCCGCGTGGGCCCGCCGCCCGTGCCCGGGTGGGCCCGCGCCCGTTGTGGGCCTTCGCCCACCCCCGTGTGGGCAATCGTCCCGCAGGGCGGGACGGGTGGGCACACGGGACGGCGCCCTTCGCGGCGCCTCTGCGTTCCGGGCCTGGACCCGCACCACCAGGTGCCCTCACCAGCTGTCTCTTATAAACATCA
>NZ_JBHWFF010000036.1:0-24074 GCF_042733785.1 Streptomyces sp. NPDC059695
CAGGGGGGACCCTGTGGGAGAGTAGGACGCCGCCGAACAATTTTTAGCCTCAACCCCTGGACCTTGTCCGGGGGTTGAGGCATTTTTGCGTTCTGGGGCAGGTGCGAGAACCGGGGGGAACGCAGACGTGGATTTCGCGTCCTGGGACGACTGGGTCCGGGCCGTGCTGGGGGCGGGCGTCACCGGTCTGGTGATCGCGCTGCTCTGGCGGGGCGTCACGCGGTGGGCGGACTACGGGGATCCGCACCGGCGGACCGGCCGGCGGATCCTCCTGGTGCCCCGCCTGCTGGTGCGGGCGAGACCGGAGGCGCTGCGGCCCTCCGTGCGGGCCGTGGTGGCCCTGCGCCGGCATCAGGGGGTGCCGGGTGCGCTGTCGATGAACGAGCTGCTGGCGCGACTGGTCGAGGCCGACCGTGCGGTGAGGGTGCTGAAGTGGGGCCGGCGGGTGTGGGCCGGGGCCGTGCCGGGGCTGCTGCTGGTCGTCGGGATCGCGCTGGGCGCCTGGGTGGTGGCGTACGAGGATGTCGCCGGCGGCCGCGGCATGTGGTTCCTCAGGCCCGTCGCGATCTACGACTCGCTCTTCGGCCAGCAGGGATTCATCGAGGGGAGCGACGACTGCATCGGCTGGTCCCTCCTGCTCGGCTGCGAACCGGAGGTCGTTCCCTGGTGGTCCGGGGCGGAGTCCGGCTTCGTCTTCGGTGTCGCCGTGGGGCTCGTCGTCGGCGCCTGGCGGATCCGGCGGGCCGCCGTGCGGGACTTCGCCGTCCGGGCACGGCAGGAGCCGCCCCTGTCCGCCTGTCTCGCGGCGCTCGGTGCGTGCCGTGAGGCGCTCCGTACGCCCGCTCCCGAAGCGTCCGTCCTCGACGCGGCGGTCGCCGAACTGAGGGCGGCCCTCATGGACTTCGCGCGGTGCGGGCCGCCTGCGGACGCCGAGCGGCGGGCCGAACTGGAGGAACACGCCGGACACGTCGCCGCGACGCTGCACGAGGCCTCGGGGCGGGTGCTGCGGGAGGGGGCGCCGGTCGCGCTGCCCGCTCTCGTACGGCTGCTGGCCCAGCTCCAGGACCGGCTGCACGCCTCCCGGTGGCTCGCGCTGCTCGACGCCTCGTTGCTCGCCCCTGCGCCGCCCCCGCCGCCCGGGCCCGTCCCGGCCGGGGCGGCTCCTGCGGAAGGCGGGCGCTGGCAGCGGTACATGGCCGTCGCGACGGCGCTGCCGGCGATTCCCGCGCTGCTGGCCCTGGTGTTCACGGCCGTGACGATCAGTCAGGCACGGGACACGCTGCGGATCACCGAGCGGGGGCAGATCGCGTCGAGCTACAACGACACCGTGGCCAACCTGGGCGACGACTCGGTGGACGTGCGGACCAGCAGCATCTTCGCCCTGAAACGGATCATGGAGGAGTCGCCCCGCGAGCAGCCCGCGATCGTCGAGATCCTGTCCGCCTATGTCCGGGACAAGGCCAAGACCCCGTCGAAGGCGAAGGTGGAGGCCGCGCACCGCAATCCCGAGACGAGGCCGCCCGAGGACGTCCAGGCGGCTCTGAAGGTCCTGGGCTCCCGTCCGCGGGACGTCGATGACGAGGGGGCCATGGATCTGCGGCGGACGTTTCTGGTGGGGGCCGACTTCGCCGACGGAGACTTCCGTCAGGCGGACTTCCGCGGGGCCGACCTCACGTTCGGCCGGCTCGGGGCGGGGGAGTTCATGGGCGTGGACTTCAGCGGTGCGACGCTGCGGGGGGCCGCTCTGAGCCACGGCCTGTTCTACGCATCGGAGTTCGTCGGCGCCGACATGGCGGACGTCGTCTGGGACGGCGCCGAGTTCCAGGGCGCGAACCTTTCGGGCGCGGACCTGAGAAGGGCCTCGTACGATCCCCTCGGTGACGGGACGCCCGTCGAACTGTCCGACGCGGAGGCGTCCGGGGCGAACCTCACGGACGCCGACCTGACCGGTGCGCTGCTCGTCCGTGCCGATCTCGGGAGGGACAGGGAGCAGAAGCTGCCCGCGGCGAACCTCACCCGGACGGATTTCACCCGCGCCGATCTGACGGACGCCCGTCTCGACGGCGCGGACCGCGGGACCGCGGTGTGGACGGACGCCAAGACGGGGAGCTGAGGCTTCGGCGGGTCAGGTCGCCGGGGTCACCAGGCCCGTATCGTAGGCCAGGATGACCGCCTGGACCCGGTCCCGGGTGCCGGTCTTCGCGAGGACGCGGCCCACGTGGGTCTTCACCGTGGACTCCGCGAGGTGCAGGCGTTCCGCGATCTCCGTGTTGCTCCAGCCCTTTCCGACGACCGTGAGGATCTCGCGCTCCCGGTCCGTGAGGGCGGCGAGACGGGGGTCCTCGTCCGGTGCCGGGGCCGGGGTTCCGGACGTGGTCTGCGGGAGGTGGTGGATGTAGGCGTCCAGGAGACGGCGGGTGAGGCTCGGGGCGACGACCGCGTCGCCGGCGGCGACCGCCCGGATGCCCGCGAGGAGTTCCTCCGGCTCGGCGTCCTTGACCAGGAAGCCGCTCGCGCCCGCGCGCAGCCCGTCGTACGCGTACGCGTCGAGGTCGAAGGTCGTCACGATCAGGATCCGGGTGCGGGCGCCCGTGGCGACGACGCGGCGGGTGGCCTCGATGCCGTCCAGGCCGGGCATCCTGACGTCCATCAGGACCACGTCGGGGCGGTGCCGGTCGACCAGGCGGATCGCCTCGGTGCCGTTCGACGCCTCGCCGACGACCGTCATGTCGTCCTGGCTCTCCAGCAGCATGCGGAAGCCGAAGCGCTGCATCGGCTGGTCGTCCGCGATGAGAACGGTCGTCACGAGGGGGAGTCCTCCAGGGGGATGCGGAGTCGTACGCGCCAGCCGTCGCCGGCCGGCAGCGGGCCGGTCTCGAGTGTGCCGTCGTAGCGGGCCGCGCGCTCGCGCATTCCGGTGAGGCCGTGGCCCCGGCCGGGTGCGCGCGCGGGTGTGCCCGTGTCGGTGACGAGCAGTTCCAGGGCGCCGGGGCCGTACGAGAGGCGGACGGTCGCCGTCGCGTCCGTGCCCGCGTGCTTCAGGGTGTTCGTGAGGGCTTCCTGGAGGACCCGGTGGACCGTCAGCTGGGCGCCCGCGGACAGGGCGGGGGCTGCCGGGGGCAGGTCGGCGTGGACCGGGAGTCCCGCGCGGCGTACGCCCTCGATGAGGGGTTCCAGATCGGTCAGGCTCGGCTGGGGGACCCGGGTCGCCGTGGCGTCGTCCTCGTGCAGGACGCTCAGGAGGCGGCGGAGTTCGGCGAGGGCCTGGCGGCTGGTCGTGCCGATGGCGTCGAGGGCCTGGGCGGCGCGCTCCGGGTTCTTCGCCGCCGCGTACCGGCCGCCGTCCGCGAGGCTCGTGATGACGGACAGGTTGTGGCCGATGATGTCGTGCATCTCCCGGGCGATCCGGGTGCGTTCGGCGGTGGCGGCGAGGCGGACCTCGTGGGCGCGTTCGTCCCGGCGGGAACGGAGCGCGATGCCGAGCAGGGCGACGATCGCGTACGCCCACAGGGCGGGGACGACGCGCTGGTCCCAGGACTCCGACGGGAAGCGGAGGGCGCCGGTGACCAGGGGCGGGGCGATCAGGGCCAGGGACCAGAGGAGGGCGCGCGGCGGCCGGCTGAGCGCGATGTGGAAGAGCGGGAGCATCTGGAGGTACGCGGCCTGGAGGAAGGCCCCCGAGCCGTCGCCGATCAGGGCCGCGCCGGCCATCACCGCGAGGGCCGTGAGGGGGCGGCGGCGGCGCCAGTAGAGGGGGACGGCGAGGAGCAGGCTCAGGGTGACCACGAGCCAGACCGGGACGGAGGGGTCCCGGGCGGTGTTCCGCCAGCCGCCGGCCGCGTCCACGAGGGCCGCCACCGTCCAGGCGGCGGTGAGGGTCGCGTCCCACACCCAGGGCCGCCGGGCGTCGAAGGCCCGGACCCGGGCCCCGAGCCGCTGGGCCCAGCGGCTCGGGGCTGTCGTCTCCGTCGTCATCCCGTCATCATCCTCATACGTCACGGCGCTTGAGCAACAGCGCGGGCACGGCGAGCGCCGCGGCCGCCCACAGCAGGAGGGCCAGGAGCGCCGCGCCGGGCGAGGCGGCGCCGGGGAGCGGGGTCGCGGAGCCGAGGGCGCCGGCCGCCTGTGTGGGGAAGTACCGCACGACGGTGTCCATCGCGTCGTACGGGAGCATCCCGAGGATCTCCGGGACGATCAGGACCCCGCCGACGAAGGCGCCGATCGCGCCCGGCACCGAGCGGAGTGCGGCGCCGAGGCCGAGGGCGATCACGCCGAGGAGGGTGACGCCGGCGGCGTTGCCCGCGACGGCGGCCAGGACCCCGTCGTCGGTGAGGGAGGCGGCCTGGTCGGTGTCGGAGAGGAAGACCTGGGCGGTGAGGAAGGTCAGCAGGGCCGTGAGGAGGGAGAGGGCGAAGACGGCCGCCGTGTAGACCGCCGCCTTCGCCCAGAGGACGGGGAGGCGCCGGGGGACGGCGGTCAGGGTGGCGCGGACCATGCCGGTCGCGTACTCGCCGGCGGTGACGAGGATGCCGAGGACGGCGAGGGCGATGGCGCCGAGCTGGGAGCCGTAGAGGGTGAGGACGACGGTGTCGACGTCGGAGTCGCCGCCGCCGGAGGTGTACGTGGCGCCCATGAGGACGCCGACGCCGAGGAGGAGCGCGGCGGAGGTGAGCGCGGTGATCCAGGTGGAGCGGACCGTCCGCAGTTTGTGCCACTCCGAGCGGAGCACGCGCGCGGGGGTGAGGGACGGGGTGGTGGTCATGCGGGGACTCCCTGGTACTCGACGGTGTCGCGGGTGAGGTCCATGAACGCCTGCTCCAGCGAGGGGGCCTGCGGGGTGAGTTCGTGGAGGGGGACGGCGTGCGCGGCGGCCGCGCGGCCGATCTCGGGCGCGTCCGGGCCGGTGACGAGGAGGGTGTCCGGGGCCTCCGCGGTGATCCGGGCGCCCGGGAGGAGCGTGCGCAGGCGGTCCGCCTCCGGGGTGACGACCTTGACGCTCGCGCCGCCGGAGGACCGTACGAGCTCCTCGACCGTGGTGTCGGCGAGGAGCCGGCCCTTGCCGATGACGATCAGGTGGTCGGCGGTGAGTGCCATCTCGCTCATGAGGTGGGAGGAGACGAGGACGGTGCGGCCCTCGGCCGCCAGGTTCCTGAGGAGGGTGCGGATCCAGAGCACGCCTTCCGGGTCGAGGCCGTTGACCGGTTCGTCGAGGACGACGGTGGACGGGTCGCCGAGGAGCGCGGCGGCGATGCCGAGGCGCTGGCCCATGCCGAGGGAGAAGCCCTTGACGCGCTGGTGGGCGACGTGGGTGAGGCCCGCGAGGGCGAGGACCCGCTCCACGCGGGCGCGGGGGATGCCGTGTGTGTGGGCGAGCGCCATGAGGTGGTGGTGGGCGGAGCGGCCGGGGTGCACGGAGCGGGCTTCCAGGAGGGCGCCGACGTGGGTGAGCGGGGCCCGGTGGGCGGCGTAGGGGAGGCCGTCGACGGTGGCGCGGCCGCGGGTGGGGGCGTCGAGGCCGAGGATCATGCGGAGGGTGGTCGACTTCCCGGCGCCGTTGGGGCCGAGGAAGCCGGTGACGGAGCCCGGGCGGACGGTGAAGCTGAGGTCCTGGACGACGGTGGTGTCCCCGTACCGCTTGGTGAGGTTCTCTGCTCGGATCATGTCTCCGACGCTAGGGAGCGGGCGGCGGCCGGGCGTCGGACCGGGGTCGGGTGTGCGGGGGCGGGCGTGGTACCCCGGTACGACGCGGGTGGGGTGCGGAAAAGTCCTTGTCAGGGGGTGGGGGGCTCGTCAGGATCGGCGGCATGGACTATTCGATACGCACCATCCGCGCCGACGAGTGGGAGAAGACCCGGGAGATCCGCCTCGCGGCCCTCCGGGACCCGGTCGCCCACCTCGCCTTCCTCGACACGTACGAGGCCGCCGTCGAGCGGCCCGACGCCTTCTGGAAGGAGCGGGCGAAGGGGGCGTCCGAGACCGGCGACGGGTCCGTGCGGCAGTTCGTGGCCGAGGGCGCGGACGGCAGCTGGGCGGGCACGATCTCGCTGCTCGTGGAGCGGCCGTCGGACGAGGTGCGCTTCGGCGAGGCGGCGAAGGTCGACCAGACGCACATCGTCGGTGTGTACGTGCGGCCCGAGGCGCGCGGGAGCGGTGTGATCGACGCGCTGTTCCGGGCTGGTGTGGAGTGGTCCTGGACGGTGCCCGCGCCCGCGGTGGCGCGGGTGCGGCTGTACGTGCACGAGGAGAACGCGCGGGCCGCGGCGTTCTACCGGCGCTTCGGGTTCGTCGCCACGGGGGAGCGGGTGGCGGTGCCGGGGCACGACACCGCGATGGAGGACGAGTACGAGATGGTGCGGCCTTCGGCGGGTTAGGCGCGGGTGAGGGCTCCGGGCCAGCGGGTCTTGGCCTGTTCCTCCGAGCGCATCAGGGCGAGGGTCGGGAGGCCCTGGGCGTGGCCCGCCGCGAGGAGGTCCGGGAGCTGGGGGAGCGGGGCCACCGCGGCCACGTCGTCCAGGACCAGGGTCAGTGGTGGGTCGAGCCGACCGTCGGATGACCGTGCGGCCATGCGGCGGCCGTGCTCGACCACGCTTGCGGCGAGGGCCGTGAGGAGCGGCATCGCGCCGGGGTGGGTGCGGGGATCCTCGATCGCCTCGCCCACCACGTAGAGGGTGCCCCCCTCGGCGAGGAAAGATGCGAGCGCCAGCGAATCAGTTCGATTCGGTACGCACGCTTCCCTGATGTGGATCGAGGAGAGCGCCGCCAGCGCACGGGCCGTCAGTTCCTGTGCCAGTCGGCGGCTTTCCGGGTGTGCGGTGAGGGCCGCCTCCAGCAGGCCGGCCAGGCCGGAGGCGGCCTTGGGGTGGCTCCGGAGGATCCGTACGGGCTCGTGGGCGCCTGCTCCCTGTGCCCAGCGGTGGACCTGACGGAAGGGGCGGCCGTCGACGGCGGCGGCGTGCAGCCAGCAGCGCAGGAGGGTCTCCGCGGTGTCGGCGGTGGCCGCGTCGAGGCGGGAGTGCGGGCGTACGGGGGCGAGCAGCGCGGTCGCGCGTTCCTGTGCCACGGCCGGGTCCTCGCAGTGCTCGGAGGGCGACCAGTGGAGCCGGGCCGGGGTGTCGCAGAGGTGGCCGGTGTCGTGGACCAGGACCGGGCCGAGCTTGCCGCGCGCGTCCTTGGTCGAGGACCAGACGGCGGGGTCGGAGGTGACGACCAGGACCGGGCCCTCCGCGTCCAGGATCGCCTGGACCGCGGCGGGGCGGCGGGTCTCCGGGGGGCCGTAGACGGCGCGGGGGGTGGCTATGGGGGCCGGTGGGGCGGTCGGGGGAGCGGGTGGCGGTACGGGGGCCGGTGCCGGTTCGTCCGCCCGCGCCGGCTCCGGTGCGGGCTCCTGCGCAGGGCGGCGCGGGGCCGGGGGCGCGGCGGGCTCTTCCCGGACGTGTGCGGGCTCTTCCCGGACGTGTGCGGGCTCTTTCCGTACTCCCGCGGGCTCTTCCCGGACGCGTGCGGGCGTCGTCCCGTACGTGCCCGCCTTCCTGCTTGTCCGGACCGCTCGCCAGCGGGTCACCGTGCCCAGGACGAAGACCGCGAGGACCATCAGGATCATGGCCTCGCCGATCAGCAGGCCCCAGAAGAGGCCGTACCCCGACAGCTGGGCCGGCGGGGTGGCCGGCCAGGCCGCCGGGAGGTCCGTGGGGGCCGTCGCCAGGGAGCGGAGGGCGGACGGGGTGCCCGTGAAGGCGACCCCCTGCGGCCAGGCGCCGTGGGCGAAGAGGCCCGCGAGGCCGGTCGCCGTCCACGCCAGGACCGTGAGGCAGAGGAGGAGGGCGAACAGGCTGAGGAGCAGCCCGTCGGAGACCCCTCCGCCTCCCTTCCGCGCCTGCTCCATCTAGGCCACCGTCGACTGGGAAGTGCCGTTCATCTGCTGCTCGATGAGGATCGCGCGCTGTTCGGTCTCCCACTCCAGTTCCGGGTCCGTGGCGGAGGACTCGGTCATGGCGCGGTCGGTGTAGACGAGCGGGCGTTCCTTCTCGGTGATGAGGTGCTTGACCACCTGCACGTTGCCGTTGACGTCCCAGACCGCGATGCCGGGGGTGAGGGTCGGGATGATCTCGACCGCCCAGCGGGGCAGGCCGAGGACCCGGCCCGTGTTGCGTGCCTCGTCGGCCTTCTGGGCGTAGATGGTCCGGGTGGAGGCCATCTTGAGGATCGCCGCCGCCTCCTTGGCCGCCGCTCCGTCGACGACGTCGGAGAGGTGGTGGACGACGGCGACGAAGCTCAGGCCGAGGCGGCGGCCGAACTTCAGCAGGCGCTGGAACAGCTGGGCCACGAACGGGCTGTTGATGATGTGCCAGGCCTCCTCGACCAGGAAGATGCGCTTCTTCCGGTCGGGGCGGATCCAGGTGTGCTCCAGCCAGACGCCGACGATCGCCATGAGGATCGGCATGGCGATGGAGTTGCGGTCGATGTGGGACAGGTCGAAGACGATGAGCGGGGCGTCGAGGTCGATGCCGACCGTGGTCGGGCCGTCGAACATGCCGCGCAGGTCGCCGTCGACGAGGCGGTCGAGGACGAGGGCGACGTCCAGGCCCCAGGCCCGTACGTCGTCTATGTCGACGTTCATCGCCTCGGCGGATCCGGCCTCCGGGTGGCGGAGGCGCTCGACGATGTCGGTGAGGATCGGCTGCCGGTCGGTGGTGTGCTCGGTGACGTACGCGTGGGCGACCTTGAGCGCGAAGCCGGAGCGCTCGTCGAGGCCGTGGCCCATCGCCACCTCGATGATGGTGCGGAGCAGCGCGAGCTGGCCCGTGGTGGTGATCGACGGGTCGAGGGGGTTGAGGCGGATCCCGGCGTCGTTGGCGACCATCGGGTCCAGGCGGATGGGGGTTATCCCCAGCTCCTGGGCGATGAGGTTCCATTCGCCGACGCCGTCCTCGCCCTGGGCGTCGAGGACGACGACCTGCCGGTCGCGGAAGCGGAGCTGGCGGAGCACGTACGTCTTCTCCAGGGCCGACTTTCCGTTGCCGGACTCGCCCAGGACCAGCCAGTGGGGGGCCGGGAGCTGCTGCCCGTACAGCTGGAAGGGGTCGTAGATGTAGCCCTTGCCGCTGTAGACCTCGCGGCCGATGATGACGCCGGAGTCGCCGAGGCCGGGCGCGGCGGTCGGCAGGTAGACGGCCTGGGCCTGCCCGGTGGAGGTGCGGACGGGCAGGCGGGTCGTCTCGACCTTCCCGAAGAGGAAGGCGGTGAAGGCTTCGGTGAGGACGGACAGCGGATCTCGCATGGGTCTGTGCCCCTTCGGCCCTAGCGGCGGATGCCGGTCGCGAACGGCAAGGTGTTCACAAAGGCCCGGTGGTGCTCGCGGTCGCACCACTCCAGCTTCAGGTACGACTTGCCGGCGGAGGCCCTGATCGTGCGCTTGTCCCGGGCGAGGGCCTCGGGCGAACGCGACGACACCGTGATGTACCCGACGAGGTTCACTCCGGCCGCGCCGCTGGCGAGATCTTCACCCCGCTGGTCGAGCCGGCCGTGGGCGGCGATGTCGCGGGGGTCGACCGTGCGGTTCATCTTGGCGGCGCGGCTGGCGTCGGCCTCGTCGTTGGTCTTCTCCGTGAGCATGCGCTCGATGGCGACCTCGGTGGGCTCCAGGTCCATGGTGACGGCGACCGTGCGGATCACGTCCGGGGTGTGGACGAGCAGCGGGGCGAGGAAGTTGACGCCGACGGGGGTCATCGGCCACTCCTTCACCCAGGCCGTGGCGTGGCACCAGGGGGCGCGGGTGGAGGACTCGCGGGTCTTGGCCTGGAGGTAGGTCGGTTCCATGGCGTCGAGCTCGGCGGGCCAAGCGTTTCGTTTCGTCATGGCCTGGATGTGGTCGATGGGGTGGTCCGGGTCGTACATGGAGTGCACGAGGGAGGAGAGCCGGGACTGGCCGAGGGGCTGGCGGACGCGGATGTCGGCCTCGGCGAGGCGGGCGCAGATGTCGGTGAGCTCGCGGGCCATGACGACGGCGAGGCCGGCGTCCCGGTCGAGCTTGCGGGCGCCGGAGGCGTGGCGGGCGGCGCGGGCCATGGCGTTGGCCTCGGCGGCGAGCTCGCGGGTGTAGTGCATGCACGCGACGAGGTAGGCGCGGTGCTGCTCGCTGGAGGTGGAGACCATCGACTGGAGCTGGTCGTAGGACTCCTGGAGCCACGGGGGCGCGTGCGGGTCGCCGCGCTGGCCGACGTCCTTGGCGTGCGCGTCGGGGTCGGCGGGGAGGGTGCGGGCGAGCATCTGGAGGCGGGTGACGAAGCCGTCGCCGTTGGCGACGTGCTTCAGGAGGGTGCCGAAGCGGTCGACGAGGGCCTCCTGGTCCTCGCTGTCGCGCAGGCCCACGCCGGGGCCCTCGATCTCGATGGCGGCGGTGACGGTGCGGCGGTCGGCGTGCAGGAGGACGGCGATCTCGTCCGGGCCGAAGGGGGCGGCGAGCCAGCCGACGCGGCCGATGCCGGGGGGCGGGCCGACCTCGACCTCGCGGCCGTCGAGGCGGGTGCCTGCCTCGGTGGTGGCGGAGCGGTAGGCGGTGCCGCGCTTGAGCATCCGCTTGTAGCTGCGGTTGATCTCGAACCACTTGTAGAAGGTGCGGTGCTTGTACGGCAGGTACACGGCGGCGATCGCGAGCATGGGCAGGCCCGCGAGGAGGGCGATCCGCAGGGGGAGGGCGGGGATGAGGAGACCGCTCATCATGCCGAGGAAGGCGCCGACGATGATCAGGGCGATCTCGCCGGTCTCGCGGTTCTTGCCGACGATCGCGTTGGGCCGGGCGCGGCCGACGAGATACGTGCGGCGGGGCGCGACCGGCTGGGACTGGGTCGTCAACGCCCTGCACCTCCAGAGTTCTTGCGGTTGCTGTGCGGGGTACCCGCGGTGGGACTGCTGCTACGGGGCGGGGGCGTGGCGCCGCCGGTGCCGCCGCCTCCGCCGCGGCTGCTGTGGGCGGCCATGCCGCCGGACAGGGGGTTGGCGGGGCGGGGGGAGGAGCCCTGGGAGCCGCCGCCTCCGCCGCTGTCGCGGGTGCTGTGGGTCTTGATGCCCTGGGAGACGAGGGAGGCGGGGGAGGAGATGACGGCGGCGGCCGCGTTCTCGCCCGCGCGGTGGAGGCGGTTGTTGCGGGAGGCGGCGATCTCGTCGCCGAAGCCGGGGACGAAGCGGTAGATCATCGCGGAGGCGAAGATGGCGAGCAGGATGATCGAGAGGCCGGACACGACGGCGGAGACGGAGTCGGGGCCGGTGCCGGAGGAGAGGGCGCCGGCGAGGCCGAGGACGATCACGATGACCGGCTTGACCAGGATGATCGCGATCATGATGCCGGCCCAGCGGCGGACGTGGCCCCACATGTTCTTGTCGACGAGGCCGGAGTAGACGACGACGCCGAGGAGGGCGCCGACGTACAGCAGGACGGCGCGGAGGAACAGCTCCAGGTAGAGCACGCCGGCGGCGAGGACGGTCACCAGGGACACGATGATCAGCATGATGGGGCCGCCACCGATGCTGTCGCCCTTCTGCAGGGCCTCCTTGAAGCTGCCGAAGAAGATGTCGGTCTGCTGGCCGGTGCCGGAGGCGATGACCTCGGTGATGGCGTCGGTGGCGTTGACGACGGTGTAGAGGATCAGGGGCGTGAACGCGGAGGCGAGGACCGTCAGCCAGAGGAAGCCGATGGCTTCGGAGAGGGCGGTGGTGAGGGGGACGCCGCGGACGGCGCGCTTGGCGACGGCGAGGAGCCAGAGGAGGAGGGTGAGGAAGGTGGAGGCGGCGAAGACGATGGCGTAGCGGCCGAGGAACTGCATGTTGGTGAAGTCGACGTCGGCGGTGTCTTTGACGGCCTTGGAGAGGTAGTCGACGGTGGCGACGGCGGCGTCGGCGAAGCCTCTGGCGAGGGAGGAGAGGGGGTCGAGCGAGGCGGGGTCGGTGAGGGGGGTCTTGTCGGCTCCGCCGCCGGTCTGGCCCTTCTCGCAGAGCTCACGCGCCTGTCCCACGATGAGGCGGCACGGGTTGTCGCTCGCGGACGGGGAGGGCGTGGGTGCCGTCGGCGTCGGCGTGGGGGCCGCCTGGGCGCTCGAGGCGAGCAGGAGCGGTGCGCTGAGGAAGGCGACGGCGAGTGCGGCCGTCGCGCGACCCGCCAGGCTTCGGCTAGCGGGCATAGGTGAACCCTCCGTATCCCTCGACGGCCGAGGCGATCTCGTCGGCCATGGAGGCGCGGTTGTCCCCGTTGACCGGGGTGGGGCCCTCGTTCTGCGTGGAGGACTCCACGCGCCAGTCGCCCCCGACCCACTTGAGCTTCTGCGTGATGGTGAACCAGGTGGACGTGACGGGCTTGGTCGAGCCCTGCCCGGCGAGGCCGACCAGGCCGGTGCACCAGACCTCGACGGTCGCGGACGTGTCCGTGTAGTCCCGGACCTTGGCGCCCACGGGGATCGTGCGGGACACGAAGGTCATGCCGGAGGGGGCGGTGCCGTTCGCGTCGAGCCCGATGCTCGCCAGGAAGTCCGCCGTGTACGAGGCGTCCAGCCGCTTCACGAGGTCCTCCGCGATCGCGGGGTCGTGGATGGCGCGCACGATCTCCGCCCGGGGACCGTCCTGGAACATCTCGACCGACCCCAGCGCCACCGCGTAGTTCGTCGCCGCGCTCTGGGCGCCCTGGTCGTCGTGGGCGTAGCCCGTGGGGATCTGGCCGTTCTTGCCGGTGACCGGGCGGACGCCCGTCGCCGAGGTGGGGTTCGCCTTGCCCGGGGTGCCCGCGCGGGGGCCGGACGTGGTCGTCGGTTCGGTGTCGCCGCGGTTGGCGAAGGCGATGGCGGCGACGAGGAGGACCACCACGCCCACGACCGTGATGAGGGATCGGGAGCTGCGGACGGGGCGGCGGGCGCCGCCGTAGACGTCGCCGCTGTTGCCCTCGGGCAGGCGGGTCCGGGTCTGGCCCGAGCCGCCCACGCCGCCGAAGCTGTCGTGCTCGTCGCCGGGACTCATGCCGGGTACGCCCCCTCACTCGTTCGCGGGTACGGCCGTGCTTCAACATGACTGGGCATCAGGAACGCATTCTCAGGAGGGTCGGGTCCGACGGGAGATCAGACGGCCATCCCGTACACGATGGTGAACAGCGTGCCCAGCGATCCGATGATGAAGACGCCGGTCAGACCGGCGACGATCAGGCCCTTGCCCTGTTCCGCGCTGAACGTGTCCCGGAGGGCGGTCGCGCCGATGCGCTGCTTGGCCGCTCCCCAGATGGCGATGCCGAGGCAGAGCAGGATGGCCACGGCCATCACGACCTCGATCATCACCTTGGCCTCGTTGCCCAGACTCCCGAAAGGGCCCCAGTTGGGGGCGATTCCACCGATGATGGTGGTGATGTCGCCCTTCTCGGCCGCCAGGTACATGTAACTCACCGCCCCTGTTGGGTACTTGGTCGCCCCTGCCGGACGGCATGGGTCATCGCCCTATCTTCGCTGATGAAACCGCCCATGTGTGACGGCTTGGCGGCTCTCTTTACCCGATCCCCGCACACTTGACCGATCCGACCGTCTTGACCTGCGGCGGTGTGGCCGGTTTCCATGCGAAGAAGCGTATGGTCACTCTGTGTATCACGGAGAGTGACTCCGGGCAATGATTGTCGTTGTTGCACTCTTGGGGCGGTGTCGGACGGCGCCCGCCTAGACTGGCCGCCGGGACGTACTGCCATGGGCCGAGGGGTGGTTGACGGTGCGTAGGGCTGGCAAGGCGTGGCTGATGGCCGGCGGGGCCCTGGGGGTCTGCCTCGGCTTCGTCGCGCTGCTCATCGTCGGCACGTACTCCGCGGCCGCCGGGATCGCCGGCGGCGCCGCCGGCAAGGGCGGGGCCGTGGCGCTCGCCAAGGGGGCCGTGCCCGCGCTCTACCAGGGGCTCGTGCAGCAGTGGGGGAACCTGTGCCCCGCCATCAACCCGGCCCTGCTCGCCGCCCAGCTCTACCAGGAGAGCGGCTGGAACCCGCGGGCCGTCTCCCCGGCCGACGCCCGCGGCATCGCCCAGTTCATCCCCGGCACCTGGGCCGGGCACGGCATCGACGGCGACGGCGACGGCGACCGGGACATCTGGGACCCGAAGGACGCCATCCCGTCCGCCGCCTCGTACGACTGCGAGATCGCCGGATACGTCAAGGACGTGCCCGGCGACCCGGCGGACAACATGCTGGCCGCCTACAACGCGGGCGCGTACCGGGTCATCAAGCACGGCGGGGTGCCGCCCATCAGCGAGACCCAGAACTACGTCCGCATCATCCGGTCCCTGGAGAAGAGCTTCGCCCGCCCGCTGGGCCGCGTCGCCCCCTCGCAGCAGGCCGCGGCCGCGATCGGCTTCGCGCAGGAGAAGCTGGGCACCCCCTATCTCTGGGGCGGTACGGGCACGGCCGCGGAGAACGGGCGCTTCGACTGCTCGGGGCTCACCCAGGCCGCGTACGAGACCGTCGGCGTGACGCTCCCGCGCGTCGCCAACGACCAGTACAACGCCGGGCCGCACCCCGGCAGGGACGAGCTGCTCCCCGGCGACCTGGTGTTCTTCTCGGACGACCTGACGAACTCCCGGGCCATCCGGCACGTCGGCATCTACGTCGGCGGCGGCTACATGATCGACGCTCCGCGCACGGGAGCGGTGATCCGGTTCGACCGGATCGACACCCCGGACTACTTCGGCGCCACCCGCGTCACCCGGGAGGGCGCCGCGGCGCTGCCCACCCATCTGCCGCAGACCTAGCGGCAGGAGACGGGCCGTCGGTCGCTCTTCGGGGCTTATCGGGCATGGCCGGAACTCTCCGTCATGCACAGGCCCTGAGCTGCAGTGCGCCGTCACTCTTCGATAACGTCGGCATGATCCACCGGAGCGAGCGGAACGTACGCCTCAGGCGGTTCGTTCCCTGATCCGACCGCTCTGACCGCGGGGGTTGGAAACCAGACACGAGAGCAAGGGGCCTCAGCAGATGGCTGGACTCGCATCGGACGGCTCGAACCCCGATGTCGGCCTGCTCTACGACATCAACGGACTGGCCAAGGCCGCTCCGCCGTGGTTCGACCGCGTCATGGAGTTCGTCGGCGAGTACGGCATCGTGCTCGCGATGGTCCTCGTCGTGCTCTGGTGCTGGTGGAGCGTCCGCCGGCGCGGCACCCCCGGCGACTCCGTCTCGGCCGTCGCCGGACTCGTCTGGGCCCCGCTGGCCGCCGGCATCGCCCTCCTGGTCAACATCCCCATCCGCGGCTTCGTCGAGCGCCCCAGACCCTTCGAGGACCACCAGGGCCTGGAGGTCCTCGTCGCCGGGAAGACCGACTTCTCCTTCGTCAGCGACCACGCCACGCTGGCGATGGCCCTCGGGGTCGGCGTCTTCGTCGCCCACCGCCGCTTCGGCCTCGCCGCCATCGCCCTCGCCCTCGCCGAGGGCTTCGCGCGCGTCTACATGGGCGTCCACTACCCCACCGACGTGATCGGCGGCTTCGCCCTCGGCACGGCCGTGGCCCTGCTCCTCGCCCCGGTCGCGCTCGCCCTGCTCACGCCGGTCGTCTCCGCCGTCGCCGGCTCCGGCCGCGGCGCCCGGCTGGTCCGCTCCCGCCGGGCCGACGCGGCGCGCCGCCCCGAGGCCGTCGGCATCCCCGAGCCCCGGCTCGGCGGCCCCGCCCCGAGCACCGGCCAGAACGACCTGGCCGCCTAGGAGCCGTTCGTACGGAGGTGCTCCGCCGCGTCCGAGCGGGCCTTGTCGCGGGATCTGCGGGCCGGACCCGTCCAGCCGCAACTGCACCGTGCCAGCGCGAACGAGCCGCGCTCCGTCGTCGTCGTGGTGTGGGAGGAAGCCTGCGCGTGCACCCCACCACCGTACTGCGCGTGACGGCACGCCCCGACCGTCGTTATGCGGATCGGGTGTCCCCGGACCCGAGGGTCCCGGGGAAGAGCGGGTGCCGGGCAAACAGCGGTGAGGCGTTGGGGGTTGGCGGCGATGGTGGTGCATCGGTACGGGCGTCCGCAGGGCCGGGGGAGCGGGGCTTTCGCCGTCACCGCCGTCCTGGTCGGCTCCCTCGTCGGGACCGTCGGGGTCACGGGCTGCGCGGCCCCCGACGACCCGAAGCCGGCGGCCGACCCCGCCCTCGCCGTACGGAACGCCGCCGACGCGCTGGCCAGGGCCGGCACCTCCAAGGCCAGCACCTCCATGGAGATGGCCGCCGGCGGGACCCGGGTCACCATCCGGGGCGAGGGCGGCTACGACTTCCGGCGCCGCACCGGACGGCTCCAGGTGCTGCTGCCGAGGGACCCGGCCGGGGCGAGCGAGCACCGTCCGATCACCGAGCTCCTCACCCCCGGCGCGCTCTACATGAAGAACCGGGGCGCCGGGGTGCCCGGCGACAAGTGGGTACGGGTCGACACCACGACCCTCGACGACGGCAACCTCGTCACCGGCGGCGCCACCGACCCGGCCGCCGCCGCCGAGCTGCTGCGGGGCGCCCGTGAGATCACGTACGTCGGCGAGGTCGAGCTGGCAGGGGTGAAAGTCAGCCACTACCGGGGGGTCGCCGACATCGCGCGCGCCGCCCGGGCCGCCTCCCCGCAGCTGCGCGGGGCGCTCGCCGCGGCGGCGAAAGGGTTCGCCGAGGACACCGTGCCCTTCGACGCGTACCTCGACGCCGAGGGCCGGCTGCGGAAGGTGCGCCACCAGTTCAGCTTCAGCAACCAGGGCCGGACGGTCGCCGTCGCCTCGACGACGCTGCTGTACGGCTTCGGGGTCCCCGTCGAGGTCGTGCTCCCGGACCGCCGGGACATCTACGAGGGGAAGATCGAGGCCTGACCCGGCCCGATGGCGGCGCGGACCATCGCCAAATGGTCCGGACGTGTCATGCGCGGTCCGTCGCCCCGTCCCTACGCTGGGAGACCGCTGGGAGACCGACGCCGGCAGGAAGAGGTGGATGCGCGTGGCCCCGCCCGGTACAGCAACCGTGCCCGCAGACCCGGACTGCGTCGCCCTCGCCGAGATCGAGCTCTGCGGAGAGCTGATCATCGCGGCGTCGGCCGCCGACGGGGAACGGCTCAGCGACGACCGGATCGACGAGGTGCTGCGGGTGGCGGCGGAGCGGGCCGCGGAGGAACGCTGAGGTCGGGCCCGCCCCGCCCGCGTCAGGTGCGCATCATGCGGGCGATGGCCTTCGTGGCCTCCTCGACCTTCTCGTCGATGCCCGAGCCGGTGGCCGCCGCGTCCGCGACGCAGTGCCGCAGGTGCTCCTCCAGGAGCTGGAGGGCGAAGGACTGGAGCGCCTTCGTGGAGGCGGAGACCTGCGTGAGTATGTCGATGCAGTAGACGTCCTCGTCGACCATCCGCTGCAGACCGCGGATCTGGCCCTCGATCCGGCGGAGCCGCTTGAGGTGCTCGTCCTTCTGCTTGTGGTAGCCGTGCACGCCGTGACCGTGGTCGGCCGGCTCGACGGCCTCGACGGCCTCGGGGGTGACCTGGTCCGCCTCGGTGGTCGTCATCGCGTCCTCCCGTTGTCCAGAAAAGGGGGTGTATACCCCTCGTGGGTATATGGTACCGATCCCCGCCGGTCCGGGCGGGGGCCCGTGCAGTTCACTGTGCCTGATGGGCGACACTGAGAGACGCCGGTTAGCCGTGGCCGGATGATGCGCCTAGCATCAGCCTGACCGAAACCCAGCACCCCGAGGACCTCACGTGCGATTTCGTCTGACCCCCAGGGAGACGAGCTTCTACGACATGTTCGCCGCGTCCGCGGACAACATCGTCACGGGCTCCAAGCTCCTGATGGAACTGCTCGGAGCGGAGCCTTCCGCCCGGGCCGAGATCGCGGAGCGGATGCGGGCAGCGGAGCACGCCGGTGACGACGCCACCCACGCGATCTTCCACCAGCTGAACTCCTCCTTCATCACGCCGTTCGACCGCGAGGACATCTACAACCTCGCGTCGTCCCTCGACGACATCATGGACTTCATGGAGGAGGCCGTCGACCTGGTCGTCCTCTACAACGTCGAGGAGCTCCCCAAGGGTGTCGAGCAGCAGATCGAGGTGCTGGCGCGGGCGGCGGAGCTGACCGCCGAGGCGATGCCGAACCTGCGGACGATGGCCAACCTCACCGAGTACTGGATCGAGGTCAACCGGCTGGAGAACCAGGCGGACCAGATCCACCGCAAGCTGCTCGCGACGCTCTTCAACGGCAAGTACGACGCCATCGAGGTGCTGAAGCTCAAGCAGATCGTCGACGTGCTGGAAGAGGCGGCCGACGCGTTCGAGCACGTGGCCAACACGGTGGAGACCATCGCGGTCAAGGAGTCCTGAGCTTCGTGGACACCTTCGCTCTGATCGTGACCATCGGTGTCGCGCTCGGCTTCACGTATACGAACGGCTTCCACGACTCCGCCAACGCCATCGCCACCTCGGTGTCGACCCGGGCGCTGACGCCCCGGGCGGCGCTCGCGATGGCGGCGGTCATGAACCTCGCCGGTGCCTTCATGGGCAGCGGTGTCGCCAAGACGGTCAGTGAGGGGCTCATCGAGACCCCGACCGGCGACAAGGGGATGGGCATCCTCTTCGCCGCGCTCGTCGGCGCGATCATCTGGAACCTCGTCACCTGGTACTTCGGCCTGCCGTCCTCCTCCTCGCACGCCCTCTTCGGCGGCATGGTGGGCGCGGCGCTGGCCGGCGGCACCGAGGTGATCTGGGGAGGCGTCCTCGACAAGGTCGTCATCCCGATGTTCGTCTCCCCGGTGGTCGGCCTCATCGTCGGTTACCTGGTCATGTGCGCGATCCTGTGGATGTTCCGCAAGGCCAACCCGCACAAGGCCAAGCGCGGCTTCCGGATCGCGCAGACGGTCTCGGCGGCGGGCATGGCGCTCGGCCACGGTCTCCAGGACGCGCAGAAGACGATGGGCATCGTGGTGATGGCCCTGGTCATCGCCGACGTGCAGCAGGCCGGCGACGACATCCCGGTGTGGGTGAAGATCGCCTGTGCCGTGATGCTGTCGCTCGGTACGTACGCGGGCGGCTGGCGGATCATGCGCACCCTCGGCCGCAAGATCATCGAGCTCGACCCGCCGCAGGGCTTCGCGGCGGAGACGACCGGTGCGTCGATCATGTTCGGCTCGGCGTTCCTGTTCCACGCGCCGATCTCGACCACGCACGTCATCACCTCCGCGATCATGGGCGTCGGCGCGACGAAGCGCGTCAACGCGGTCCGGTGGGGCGTCGCCAAGAACATCATCCTCGGCTGGTTCATCACGATGCCGGCGGCGGCGCTGGTCGCGGCCTTGAGCTACTACGTGGTGCAGCTGCTGTTCGGCTGAGTGGTTCCGTACGGAAATGGGCCCGGCTCCCCTGTGGGGGAGCCGGGCCCTTCGTCATTACGGTGGCACCGCCATGCAGCACCGTATGACGGTCTGGGGGAGCGCGGTCTAGCCGAAGCGGCCGGAGATGTAGTCCTCGGTCGCCTGGACGCTCGGGTTGGAGAAGATGCGCTCGGTGTCGTCGAGCTCGATCAGCTTGCCGGGCTGGCCGACGGCCGCCAGGTTGAAGAAGGCCGTACGGTCCGAGACGCGGGCCGCCTGCTGCATGTTGTGCGTCACGATGACGATCGTGAAGCGCTCCTTCAGCTCGCCGATCAGGTCCTCGATGGCGAGGGTGGAGATCGGGTCGAGGGCCGAGCAGGGCTCGTCCATCAGCAGGACGTCGGGCTCGACCGCGATCGCGCGGGCGATGCACAGACGCTGCTGCTGACCGCCGGAGAGGCCGGAGCCCGGCTTGTTGAGGCGGTCCTTGACCTCGTTCCAGAGGTTGGCGCCCTTGAGCGACTTCTCGACGATGTCGTTCAGCTGGGACTTCTTGTACTTGCCGTTGAGGCGCAGGCCCGCCGCCACGTTGTCGAAGATCGACATGGTGGGGAAGGGGTTCGGGCGCTGGAAGACCATGCCGACCGTGCGGCGCACGGCGACCGGGTCGACGTTCGTCCCGTAGAGGTTCTCGTCGTCCAGCATCACCTTGCCCTCGACGCGGCCGCCGGGGGTGACCTCGTGCATGCGGTTGAGGGTGCGCAGGAAGGTGGACTTGCCGCAGCCGGAGGGGCCGATGAAGGCCGTCACGGAGCGGGGCTCGACGGTCATCGAGATGTCGTCGATCGCCTTGTGGGCGCCGTAGTAGGCGGAGAGGCCGCTGACGTCGATTCGCTTGGCCATGTGAATCACTTCCAATGTGCCGCGGTCAGCGGCCGGTCTTCGGGGCCTTCCAGCGGGCGATGCCGCGGGCCACCAGGTTGAGGATCATGACGAAGGCGATCAGGACGAGCGCGGCGGCCCAGGCGCGGGCCACGGCGGCGTCGGTGCCGACCGCGTACTGCTCGTACACGTAGAGCGGCAGGGAGGACTGGGCGCCTTCGAAGGGGTTCGGGTTGATGAGCTTCGTACCGAACACGAGGAGCAGGACCGGGGCCGTCTCACCGGTGATGCGGGCGACCGCGAGCATGACGCCCGTGGTGATGCCGCCGATCGCGGTGGGCAGGACCACCTTCAGGATGGTGCGCCACTTGGGGATGCCGAGGGCGAGGGAGGCCTCGCGGAGCTCGTTCGGGACGAGCTTGAGCATCTCCTCGGTGGAGCGGACCACGACCGGCATCATCAGGATGGCGAGGGCCATCGCGCCGGCGAAACCGGAGGGGCCGAAGCCCAGCATCAGGTTCCAGGTGGCGAGGATGAAGAGGCCGGCGACGATCGACGGGATGCCCGTCATCACGTCGACGAAGAAGGTGACGGCCTGGGCGAGCTTCCCGCCGCCGTACTCGACGAGGTAGACGGCGGTGAGGAGGCCGATCGGCGCGGCGATCAGGGTCGCGATGCCGACCTGCTCGATGGTGCCGAGCAGCGCGTGGTAGACGCCGCCGCCGGCCTCGGCGTCGAGGACGCCGTTCATCGAGTGGGTCAGGAAGTAGCCGTCGAGGACGTCGAGGCCCTTGCTGATCGTGACCCAGGCGAGGGAGAGCAGCGGGACGACGGCGAGGACGAAGGAGACCCAGATCAGGCTGGTGGCGACGCGGTCCTTGGCCTGGCGGCTGCCCTCGACCTTGGTGGTCACGGCGAAGGTGACGAGGACGAAGAGCAGCGCGGCGAGCAGGCCCCACTGGACCTTGCTGTGCCAACCGGCGGCGGCGCCGATGCCGATGCCTCCGGCGACGGAGCCGACGGCGATGGCGGCCGGGGTCCAGCGGGGGAGCCTGGCGTGCGAGAGGGAATCGCGGCGCGGGGAGGCCGTGACCGGACGATCCTGTATGGCGTGGCTCATGCCGCGGCCCCCGAGTACTCCTTGCGGCGGCCGATGATCCAGCGGGCGGCGCCGTTGACCAGCAGGGTGATGACGAAGAGGACGAGACCGGAGGCGATCAGGGCGTCCCGGCCGAACTCGTTGGCCTCGTTGAACTTGGCGGCGATGTTCTGCGCGAAGGTGCCGCCGCCCGGGTCGAGGAGGTGGCCCGAGAGGACGAAGCTGGGCGAGAGGACCACGGCGACGGCCATGGTCTCGCCGAGTGCGCGGCCGAGGCCCAGCATGGAGGCGGAGATGATGCCGGAGCGGCCGAAGGGCAGCACCGACATGCGGATGACCTCCCAGCGCGTGGCGCCGAGGGCGAGGGCGGCTTCCTCGTGCATCCGGGGGACCTGGAGGAAGACCTCGCGGGTCACGTTGGTGATGATCGGAAGGATCATGATCGCCAGCAGGATGCCCACGGTGAAGAGGTTGCGGGCGACGCCGTCCTGGGACTTGTCGAAGATGTACGTCCAGCCCAGGTACTGGTCGAGCCACTGGTTCAGGCCGCCGAGGTACGGGACGAGGAAGATCGCGCCCCAGAGGCCGTAGATGATGCTGGGCACGGCGGCGAGCAGGTCGACGACGTACGCGAGCGGCTTGGCCAGCCTGCGCGGGGCGTAGTGCGAGATGAAGAGGGCGATCCCGATCGCGACGGGCACGGCGATGAGCATCGCGATGATCGAGGAGACGACCGTGCCGAAGGCGAGGACGGCGATGCCGAAGACCGGCGGGTTGTTCGCCGGGTTCCACTCGAAGGTGGTGAAGAAGTTCGTGCTGTCCTTCGAGATGGCGAGGACGGCGCGGTAGGTCAGGAAGACCGCGATCGCGGCCATGATCACGAGGAGGGTGATGCCGGAGCCTCGGGACAGGCCGCTGAAGATGCGGTCCCCGGGGCGGGTCGCGCTCTTGGCGCTCCGGTTCCTTTGTATGTCTGGTGTGGTGGTAGCCATCTGTTCTTCTCCGGTCTGCGGGTCCCGTACGTCCCTCGCGGGGTGACGGGGCCCTGGCGGCGGTGCACCGGATGCCGGGGCCGGCCCCTCCACGGGAGGTGAGGGGCCGGGCCCGGCCGGGGGTCAGGACAGGGTGGGGACGATCGCGCGGACCTTGGCCGCGATCTCGGCCGGGAGCGGGGCGTAGCCGGCGTCGGCGAGGACCTTCTGGCCCTCCTCGCTGGCGGTGTAGGTGAGGAACGCCTTCAGGGTCGGCAGGGTGTCCGCCTTGTTGCCCTTGTCGCAGGCGATCTCGTACGTGACCAGGGTGAGCGGGTAGGCCCCCTCGGCCTTGGTCGTGTAGTCGAGGGAGAGGGCCAGGTCGCTGCCGGTGCCCTTGACCTTGGCGGCGGCGATGGCCTTCGAGGCGTTCTCCGTGGTGGCGGCGACCGGGGCGGCGGCACCGGTGTTGATGCTGACCGTGGAGATCTTGTTGGCCGTCGCGTAGGAGAGCTCGAAGTAGCCGATGGAGCCCTCGGCGTCCTTGACCGCGGTGGCGACACCGGAGGAGCCGTTGGCGGCCTGGCCGCCCGGGGCGGGCCACGACTTCGTCTTCGGGTCGTACTTCCAGTCGGCCTTCGCGGTGGCCGAGAGGTACTTGCCCAGGTTCTGCGTGGTGCCCGACTCGTCCGAGCGGTGGAAGGCCTGGATGGTGGTGTCGGGGAGCTTGGCGCCCGGGTTCAGCTTGGCGATCGCCGGGTCGTTCCACTTGGTGATCTTCGTGTCGAAGATCTTGGCGAGCGTGGGGGCGTCGAGGACCAGGTTGTCCACGCCCTCCAGCTTGTAGCCGATGGCGATGGGGCCGCCGACCATCGGCAGGTTGACGCCCTTGCCGCCCTTGCAGATCTTCTGCGACTCGGCGACCTCTTCGTCCTTGAGGGCGGAGTCGGAGCCGGCGAAGGTGACCTGGCCCTGGTTGAACTTGGTGATGCCGCCGCCGGAGCCGATGGCCTGGTAGTTCACCTCGACACCGGAGCACGCGGCCTGGAAGTTCTTGACCCACAGGTCCATGGCGTTCTTCTGAGCGCTGGAGCCCGCGGCGAGGAGCTGGCCCTTGGCACCGTCACACGCGATGTTCGACGCGGCGGCGGACGTCTTGGTGCCGCCGTCCTTGGTCGGGGTCTCCGTGTTGTTGTCCGAGCCACACGCCGAGAGGACGAGCGCACCGGAGACGACGAGGGCACCGATCGCGGAGGCGCGAAGCCCGTTCTTGCGCGAAAGCTTCACTTTCGGGTGTTCCTTCCAGAAGCCGCCCTGTCGCGGGACGCGGACCGTGTGTCCTGACCGTTCTACGGCGGCGTGTGTCGGTTGGTGGGTGCATCGCTGTGCTCCGTGCACCGTGTAAGGCCGAAATTAGGCAGATCAGGTGAAGCCGTCGACGGGGGAGAGTGAACGGGAAGTGAACCGTGCCGGAAGCCACGGTGCGGGTGTGGGGGGCGCCACGTTCGACGGGGGCCTGCGCCCGCCGTTGTGGGCGGGCCCGCCCGTTGCCCGTGTGGGCGCGTTCGTCCACGCCCGTGTGGGCAATCGTCCCGCTGGGGCGGGACGGGTGGGCACACGGGACGGCGCGCTCAGCGGCGCCTCCGCGTTCTGGGCCCGGACCCGCACCACCAGGGGCCGTCACCGGCGGTGCGGGTTCGGGCTCAGCAGCCTCTGGCGCCGGCAAGGGCGCCGTGGGGGGGGGGGGCGCCCCGCGCGCCCCCCCCCCCCCCCGCCCCCGCCCCCCCCCCCGCCCCGCCCCCCGCGCGCGCGCGCAC
>NZ_JBHWFF010000036.1:24084-61328 GCF_042733785.1 Streptomyces sp. NPDC059695
CTCAGCGGCCCGGGGGCCCGTCAGGGGGGCGTTTCCGTTGTGCCCACCCGTTCCGCCCCAGCGGAACGATTGCCCACAACGGGGTGGGCGCCGCCGCGGCGGAACGATGGCCCACAACGGAAGCCGTCAGGCGTGGGGGGTTTTCAGGGCTGTGTCCAGGAGGGTGCGGTCGCGGGGCTGGGTCAGGCGGTGGCGGGCCGCCGGTGGGGGGAGCCAGACGAGGGCGTCGACCTCCCGGGTCGGGACGAAGCCGCCGTCCAGGGCGCGGGCCGACCAGTACGCGACCTCCTTGGGGCGGCCGGCCACCCAGTAGTGCGCCGTGGGCAGGCGGGCGCCGAGCTCGCAGCGGCGGCCCGTCTCCTCCAGGACCTCGCGCAGGGCGCAGGCCTCCGCCGTCTCGCCGCGTTTCCGCTTGCCCTTCGGGTGCGACCAGTCGTCCCACTTCGGCCGGTGGACGAGGGCGATCTCGATGCCGTGGCCGGAAACCGCCGGGCGCCACAGGACGCAGCCCGCGGCCAGGATGGGGGTGGTCATGGCACCGGGGCCGTCGTTCTGCGCCAGGCGCGCTGGAAGGCGAAGCGGGCCGCTTCCACCTCGTGGCGCTGGTCGGCGTGGAGGACGCCCAGGGCGTAGGCCGTGGCCGGGGCGATCCGGGGGGTGCGGGCCGCCGTGGCCGCCGCCGTCGCGGCCTCGGCGGCGTCGCGGTGCCGGTCCAGGGCCCTGGCCGCCTCGTACAGGACGGAGTCGGGTTCGCCTCCGGTGTGCAGGGCCTCGGTGGCGTACCGGTGCAGGCGCAGCAGGGCCCGGGTGTGGTGCCAGGGCGCGTCCTGGGTCTCGCCGGCGGCGAGGGCGAGGGCCTCCGCGTTGTACGGGTGGGCCGCGCGGGTCAGCGGGAGTGCGGCGACGGCGTCCTGCAGGCGACGCTCGGCGAGCTCGGCGGGGGCGTCGATGACCTCGACGGCCGGGGCCGCGCCCGCGGGGCCGAGCGGCACCTCCGAGGCGAGGAGGGCGACGGCGTCCGCGATCGCGTGGAAGCGGGCGGAGCCGAGGGCCTGGAGCGAGGCCGAGTGGGCGCGCGTGCGGGCCAGGGTCAGCTGGCGTTCGAGGAGCGCGCCGGCCCGGGCGGCCCCGACCGTGAGGCCCGGTCCGCCCTCCGTGTTCCGGGCCGCGGGCACCGGGCCGCTTCCGTTCGACAGGCGGGACAGTGCGTCCACCAGGCGGACGAGACGGGAGGTGCAGGCCTGCTCCAGGGCCAGCGTCCCGGAGAGCCAGGCGAGCTCGGCGCGCAGCTGGTCGGCCCAGGCGGTGTCGAGCAGCGGCCGGAAGGTGTGGAGGGTGCCGCTGATCCGGCGGGCCGCGCCCCGCAGCGTACGGGCGGCCTCCTCCGCTCCGGCCGTGTCGGAGCCGCTCTCGCCGTGCAGGCGCAGGCCGCGGAGGAAGTCCGCGGCCCGCGCGTGCAGGTAGGGGGCGAGGACCTCGCCCGCCGTGACGTCGTGCGAGTGGTCAGGGTTGTGCACGCCGGCGCCTCCGCGCGTCGATGAGCATCTCCTGCACGTGCCGCAGGGGCCGGCCCTCGGGGTCGGTCGCGTGCCGCGTCCAGTTCCCGTCGGGGCCGAGGTGCCAGGAGGAGGTGGTGTCGGACATCCCGGTCTCCAGGAGCCGGGTGAGTGCGGCCCGGTGGGCCGGGTCGGAGACCCGTACGAGGGCCTCGATCCGGCGGTCCAGGTTGCGGTGCATCATGTCGGCGCTGCCGAACCAGACCTCGGGTTCGCCGCCGTTGCCGAAGGCGAAGATCCGGGAGTGCTCCAGGAAGCGGCCGAGGACCGAGCGGACCCGGATGTTCTCCGAGAGGCCGGTGACCCCGGGGCGTACGGCGCAGATGCCGCGGACCCAGATGTCGACGGGGACGCCGGCCCGCGAGGCCTGGTAGCAGGCGTCGATGATCGCTTCGTCGACCATCGAGTTGACCTTGATGCGGACGTAGGCCGGGCGGCCCGCGCGGTGGTGGGCGATCTCCTTGGTGATCCGGGAGACCAGTCCGTCGCGGAGCGACTTGGGGGCGGTGAGCAGGCGCCGGTACGTCTCGCGGCGGGAGTATCCGGAGAGCCGGTTGAACAGGTCGGAGAGGTCCGCGCCGACCTGCGGGTCGGCGGTGAGCAGGCCCAGGTCCTCGTACAGGCGGGCCGTCTTCGGGTGGTAGTTGCCGGTGCCGACGTGCGAGTACCGGCGGAGGACCTCGCCCTCCTGCCGTACGACGAGCGACAGCTTGCAGTGGGTCTTCAGGCCGACGAGGCCGTAGACGACGTGGCAGCCGGCCTCCTCCAGCTTCCGCGCCCACTTGATGTTGGCCTGCTCGTCGAAGCGGGCCTTGATCTCGACGAGGACCAGGACCTGCTTGCCGGACTCGGCGGCGTCGATGAGGGCGTCGACTATCGGGGAGTCGCCGGAGGTCCGGTAGAGCGTCTGCTTGATCGCGAGGACGTCGGGGTCGGCCGCCGCCTGCTCCAGGAAGGCCTGGACGGAGGTGGAGAAGGAGTCGTACGGGTGGTGCAGGAGCACGTCCCGCTCGCGCAGCGCGGCGAAGACGTCCGGGGCGGACGCCGACTCGACCTCCGCGAGGTCGCGGTGGGTGCCGGCGACGAACTTCGGGTACTTCAGCTCGGGCCGGTCCTGCCCGGCGATCCCGAAGAGGCCGGTGAGGTCGAGCGGGCCGGGCAGCGGGTAGACCTCGGCGTCGGAGATCTTCAGCTCGCGGACCAGCAGGTCGAGGACGTACGGGTCGATCGACTCCTCGACCTCCAGGCGCACGGGGGGCCCGAAGCGGCGGCGCATGAGCTCCTTCTCCAGGGCCTGGAGCAGGTTCTCCGTGTCGTCCTCCTCGACCTCCAGGTCCTCGTTCCTGGTCACCCGGAACATGTGGTGCGCCAGTACCTCCATGCCGGGGAACAGCTCCTCCAGGTGCGCCGCGATCACGTCCTCCAGGGGCACGTACCGCTGCGGGGAGGCCTCCAGGAAGCGGGAGAGCAGCGGCGGCACCTTCACGCGCGCGAAGTGGCGGTGGCCGCTGACCGGATTGCGTACGACCACGGCGAGGTTGAGGCTCAGGCCGGAGATGTACGGGAAGGGGTGCGCCGGGTCCACGGCCAGCGGGGTGAGGACCGGGAAGATCTGCTGCCGGAACAGGGTGAAGAGGCGGGCCTGCTCCTTCTCCGTGAGCTCGGGCCAGCGGATCAGGTGGATGCCCTCGTCGGCGAGCGCCGGGGCGACGTCCTGCTGGTAGCAGGCGGCGTGCCGGGCCATGAGCTCGCGCGAGCGCGTCCAGATCAGGTCGAGGACCTCGCGGGGCTGGAGGCCGGAGGCGGACCGGGTGGCGACACCGGTGGCGATGCGGCGCTTCAGGCCGGCGACCCGGACCATGAAGAACTCGTCCAGGTTCGAGGCGAAGATCGCGAGGAAGTTCGCCCGCTCCAGGAGGGGGGTCGTGGGGTCCTCGGCGAGTTCGAGGACGCGTTCGTTGAACGCGAGCCAGCTGCGTTCCCGGTCGAGGAAGCGCCCCTGCGGCAGCTCGGCGCCGAGCGCGCCGTCGTCCTTGTACGTGTCGGGGTCCGAGTCGAGCTCGGCGTCGAGGTCGGTCACGCCGGCCCCGTTCGCCACGCGCGCGCGGCTCGTGGTGAGGGAACCGAAGGAGGACGGACCGGAGGACGTTCCGGACGGCGGGGTGGACGGCGTGGCGGAGGGCTGGACCGGGACCTCGGCGGGCTGCTGGCTCATGGCCCCATTCTTCCGCGCGAAGGGGTGGTCGGGCGCGTCGGAGCGGGCCGTGAGGGAGGGAAGCCTCCCTTTGGGGAGGGCGGACACGGAGCGCTTCATTGCGTGAGCGTCGCAAGCGCTTCTGAATGGCCGGTAACGACGACATGTCGTACGGGAATCGGGGGCGGGGCCCTTGGCGGGGCCCCGCGCCCCTTTCCGGGCCTTTTTCGCCCTACGGGTGGCGGGCGCGCAGGACGCGGAAGGCGGTGAGGACGGCGAGGGCGGCGAGGGCGAGGAGGATGCCGGTCTCGACGAGCTGGAGGGGCCAGAAGTGGGTGGACGGGTGGAAGTCGACGTAGTCGGCGACCCCGCCGCGCCCGACCAGGCAGGCACGCGCCGTCTCCGCCCGGGTCGAGCAGTACTCCCAGCCCACGCGCTCGCCGGACGCGGTGACCATGCCGTCGCCCAGCACCCAGGCGTCGGACACGCGCAGTGACAGCTCGCGGCCGGTCAGGGTCTCGGCGGGCCACAGGCCGGGCCGCAGCCAGGCCAGGGCCGTCATGATCCCGCCGGTGGCGACGGCGGCCACGCCCATCGCGACGACGGTCCGCCGCACGAGGAGGCCGACGAACGTCCCGAGGGCGATGCCCAGGAGTGCGTTGGCCGTGGGCAGGGTCCCGGTCGAGGAGAAGATGGTGAGGTCGTACCAGTACGTGGGGAAGTCGTTGGATGGTCCCGTCGACCACGACCAGTGGAAGACGAGGCTCAGCAGCGGGACGCACGTGATGACGAGGGCGGTGGGCACCGCCAGTTTGGCGGCGAGCCAGCGTGTGGGGCTGACGGACTGCGTCCACGCCATCTTGTACGTGCCGGATTCCAGCTCGCGGGCGACCACCGGGCCGGCGACGACCGCTCCGAGCAGCACGGGCAGGGCGATCATGCCCAGGCCGACGTACTCGACCAGGTGCCGGGACAGCCACCGGTCGTCGGTGTACGCGCGGACGGCCTCGAAGCAGGACCCCTCGGTGCTGTCGACGGCGCAGCGTGCCGCCCGCAGCGCTTCGGCGGCGCTGTCGGACCACAGGCGCGCCGTGATCAGCACGGCTGCCGCGAGGGCCGCCAGGACCAGTGCCGTCCGCAGCGTCGAACGGTGCTGGCGGACCGTCACCCAGTACGGGCCCTTGAGCGCGAGGGCGGTCATGCGGAGGCTCCTTCGAGGGTGCGCGAGGCGCGGAGGTGGGCGAGGAGCAGTTCCTCCAGGGACGGCGTGGTGGCGTCCCAGGGACCGTCGACCGGGCCCTCCCGCCGGACCAGGGCCGTGAGCTGTCGGCCCGTGATGCGGGAGTCGACGACGGCGTGCGGGGCGAGGTCGCCGACCGGACCGGTCAGCAGGGTGTGCGCGGCGATCAGTTCGTCGATCGGTCCGTCGAGCCGGATGCCGCCGTCGTGGACGAGGAGCAGGTGGTCACACGTGCCCTCCAGTTCGGTGAGGACGTGGGAGGACATGACGACGGTGGTGCCCCGTTCGGCGGCGTCCGCCATGAGCGCGCCCATGAGTTCGTGGCGGGCGAGCGGATCGAGGTCGGCCATCGGCTCGTCGAGCAGCAGTACCTCGGGGCGCTTGCCGAGGGCGAGCGCGAGGGCGAGGCGGCTGCGCTGGCCTCCGGACAGGGAGCGGACCCGGGCGTTCGGGTCCAGCGGTCCGGCCGCGACCAGCTCCTCGGCGACGGCCTGGTCCCAGCGGTCCGGGTTGAGCTCGCGTCCCATCCGCAGGGTCTCGGCGACGGTGAGGGAGCCGTACAGGGGCTTGTCCTGGGCGACGTACGCGACGCGCCCCCACTCCGGTGCCTCGATCAGGCCCTCGGTGGGGCGCAGCAGGTGCGCCGCCACGGCCAGGAGGGTCGACTTGCCCGCCCCGTTGGGCCCGACGACGGCGACGATCCGTCCGGCGGGCACCGTGAACGTGCAGTCCCGTAATGCCCAGGCCCTGCCGCGGCGTCGGTAGCGCAGGCCGAGGCCCTCGGCCCTGATGACCGGGTCGGTCATTCGTCCCCCTCGAAGTGGTCCTTCAGTACGGAAGTGAAGAGCGCGGCGACGTCGTCCCGGTCGAGGCCGGCGGCGCGGGCGCGGCGGGTCCAGTCGGAGAGTTCGCCGCGCAGCGGCGAGTCGGCGGGGCCGGTGCCGAGGGTGGCGCGGACGAAGGTGCCCAGGCCACGGCGGGCTTCGACGAGGCCTTCGCGTTCGAGCTCCCGGTAGGCCTTGAGGACCGTGTTGGGGTTGATGGCCGTCGCCTCGACGACCTCGCGTGCGGTGGGCAGTCGGTCGCCCGGCTCCAGGAGGCCCATCCGGAGGGCCTGTTTCGTCTGCTGGACGATCTGGAGGTAGGTGGCGACGCCACTGCGCCGGTCGATGCGGTACTCGACCACGATCCCTTCCACCACCCTTTCACTAATCAAGTAGTGAAAGGGTGTGGAAAGAAGGGGGCGGTGTCAACCGCCCCCTGTCATCGGCGTGTTCGGGACTCCGTGACCGTCGCCGCGTTCAGGACTCCGTGCGGTACATCAGGTCCACCTCGTGTGTGGTGAAGCCGATCCCCTCGTAGACCCGTACCGCCGCGGTGTTGTCCGCGTCCACGTACAGCATCGCCGTCGGCAGCCCCTGTGCCGCCAGATGCCGCAGGCCGATCGCGGTCAGCGCCTTGCCGAGGCCGCCGCCCTGGGCGTCCGGCAGGATGCCGACCACGTACACCTCGCCGAGCTGCTCCTCGGCGTGCGTCTTCGTCCAGTGGAAGCCGATCAGGCGCCCGTCCCGCTCCGCGAGGAAGAAGCCCTTCGGGTCGAACCACGGCTCGGCCGTCCGGTCGTCCAGGTCCCGCTGGGTGAGCGAGCCCTGCTCCGGGTGGTGCGCGAAGGCGGCGGCGTTGACGGCGAGCCAGGCGGTGTCGTCCGCGCCGGGCGTGAAGGTCCGTACGGTGACGCCATCGGGCAGCACCGGCTCCGGGATGTCGAGCGGCACCAGGGGGCGGCGCAGCTGGCGCAGTTCGCGGAAGAGCGTCAGGCCGAGGACCTGGGCGAGGTGCCGGGCGGCCGACTTGCCGCCGTGCGCCCAGACGCGCAGCCGCTTGCCGGAGGCGTTGAGCAGGGCGGTGCCGAGCGCCCGGCCGTGGCCGCGGCCCCGGTGGGAGGGGTGGACGACGAGCTCGGCGGCCGGGGCCTCGATCGGGTCGGTCTCCTCCAGCTGGGCGTAGCCGTAGAGGTGGGAGCCGACGGTGAGGAGGAAGTGGCGCACGCCCTCGCGCCTGCCGTGCCGCAGGTAGAGCCGCCCCTGCTCGGACACGGCGTGCAGGCCGTCGGCCTGGTCGGCGGCCTCGAGCAGCTCCAAGACGTCCCGGACCTGCTCGGGCGTGAGCTCGTCATACGTGTGGATCTGCCGTCCCGGTTCGAGGGCCGGCGCCGTGTCGGATGTCATGGCTACGAGCCTACGGCGACACTTCGTCAGCCAAGGGCAACTGTCTTGTAACCCACTCCCCCCTGTTGCGCTACGCGCGTTGACTCTAGGCTGCACGCGCAACGGGGAAGCAGATCAAGGCCGCGAAACGGGGCAAGGGGACTAGGGGAGAGATGGCAGCGACACCGAGGAAGAACAAGACGGCACGGCGAATTCTCGCCGCGGGCGCGGGGCTTGCGACCGTCGGGGCGCTCGTCGCCGCGATGCCGTCGGCCGGTGCGGCCGGGGACACGTACGCCGCCGGGCACGGGAACGACAAGGGGTGGGGGCGGATGGTCGACGTCCAGCTCCTCTCCTTCAACGACCTGCACGGCAACCTGGAGCCGCCGGCCGGCTCGTCCGGTCAGGTCACGCGGACCAAGGCGGACGGGACCACGGAGAAGGTCGACGCCGGCGGCGTCGAGTACCTGGCGACGCACCTGCGCCAGGCCCGTCAGGGGAACCGTTACTCCGTCACCGCGGCGGCCGGCGACCTGATCGGCGCCTCTCCGCTGCTGTCCGGGCTCTTCCACGACGAGCCGACCATCGGGGCCCTGAACAAGCTGGACCTGGACGTCACCTCGGTCGGCAACCACGAGTTCGACGAGGGCGCGCGCGAGCTGGCCCGGATGCAGAACGGCGGCTGTCACCCGACCGCCGGCTGTTTCGTCCAGGGCAAGAAGTTCAAGGGTGCCGACTTCCCGTACCTCGCGGCGAACGTGACGAACGAGAAGACCGGCAGGCCGCTGCTCGACCCGTACTTCATCTGGGAGAAGAACGGCGTCCGGATCGGCTTCATCGGAGTGACCCTGGAGGGCACCCCGAACGTCGTCACCGCGGAGGGCGTCAAGGGCCTGAAGTTCGGCGACGAGGTCGAGACGATCAACAAGTACACGAAGATCCTGGAGCGCAAGGGCGTCAAGTCCATCGTCGCCCTGGTGCACGAGGGCGGCCTGCCGGCCTCGCAGTCCGTGAACTACAACTGCGACGGTGACGGCGACGGTGAGGGCGAGGGCGTCTCCGGCGCGATCGTCGACATCGCGAAGAACGTCTCGCCGCAGGTCGACGCGCTGGTCACCGGCCACACGCACCAGGCGTACGTGTGCACCATCCCGGACCCGGCGGGCAAGCCGCGTCTGGTCACCTCGGCGTCGTCGTTCGGCAAGCTGTACACGGACACCACGCTGACCTACGACCGCCGCACCAAGGACATCGTCCGCACCGCGGTCGCCTCGGCCAACCACGTCGTCACGCGTGACGTCCCGAAGGCCCCGGACCTCACCAAGCTGATCGAGGACTGGAAGACGATCGCGGCCCCGGTCGCGAACCGCCCGCAGGGCTACATCGCCGCGGACATCAACGGCCGCGGCTCGACGGCGTACGAGAAGCCGCTCGGCGACCTCATCGCCGACGCGCAGCTGGAGGGCCTGGCCCCGGCGGACAAGGGCGGCGCGCAGCTGGCCCTGATGAACCCGGGCGGCATCCGCTCCGACCTCGTCCACAAGGCGTCCGGCGCCGAGGGCGACGGCGTGGTGACGTACGGCGAGTCCTTCACCGTGCAGCCCTTCACCAACATGATGAACGTGGTCGACCTGTCCGGTGCGAACCTGATCGCCGCGCTGAAGCAGCAGGTCAGCGGCTCCAACCAGAGCTCGATCAAGATCCTCCAGGTCTCGAAGGGCCTCACCTACACGCTCGACATGACGAAGACGGGCGCGGACCGCGTCGTCGACGGCACGATCAGGCTGAACGGCGAGGCGATCGACCCGGCGAAGACCTACCGCGTCGCGATGAACGAGTTCCTCGCGGGCGGCGGCGACGGCTTCGCGGCCCTGGCCACCGGCACGAACAAGCTGGTCGGCGCCTCGGACCTCGACGTCTTCAACGCCTACCTGGCGGCCCACTCCTCGGCGGCCACCCCGCTCCCGGTCCCGGCCGCGGACCGGATCACGGTCGTGCAGTAGTCCCTCGCGGACCCCGGAGGGGGCGGCGCACCGTTGCGACGGGGCGCCGCCCCCCTTCTCGTACGCGGGCACCCTGGCGGTGTTGTGGTGTACCTGTCATAGTCCGGGCATGGAGCGACGACGTCTACTCATCGGGGCCCTGGGGGCCGGAGCCGCGCTGTTCGCCGGGGCGCACGGGGCCTCCGCCGCCTCGGCCGTGGACACGCGGGCGTGGATGGGAGGTCACGGGGACGGGACCGATCTGCGGCGGCTCACGATCCCCGGGACGCACGACTCCGGGGCCCGGTACGGCGGGGCCTGGAGCGAGTGCCAGAACACCACCGTCGCCCAGCAGCTGGACAGCGGTGTCCGGTTCCTGGACGTGCGGTGCCGGGTGACCGGAGGGTCGTTCGCCATCCACCACGGGGCCTCCTACCAGAACATGATGTTCGGCGACGTCCTGATCGCCTGCCGGGACTTCCTCGCCGCGCACCCCTCCGAGACCGTCCTCATGCGGGTCAAGCAGGAGTACTCCGAGGAGTCCGACGCCGTCTTCCGCGGGGTGTTCGACGACTACCTCGACCGGCGGGGGTGGCGCTCGCTGTTCCGTGTCGGGGACACCCTGCCGCTCCTCGGCGAGGCACGCGGGCGGGTCGTGCTGCTCGCCGACAACGGGGGCCTGCCCGGGCTGCGCTGGGCGGACCCGGCCGTCTTCGCCGTCCAGGACGACTACAACGCCCTGCCCGACGCGAAGTACCCGAAGATCCAGGCCCACTTCCGGGCCGCCGCCGCCCAGCCCGGCCGGCTCTACGTGAACTTCGTCAGCACCTCCGCCTACCTCCCGCCCCGCTGGAACTCCGACCGGCTGAACCCCTGGGTCCACGGCTTCCTGGACAGCGCCGAACTCTCCGGCCGCGTCGGCCTCGGCATCGTCCCCCTCGACTTCCCGAACACCCGCCCGGGCCTCGTCGACGCCCTCCTCCGGCACAACTAGGACGTGCTCACAGCTCCGGCGGCGGGGTCGGGGCGCCCGGGAGGCGGAGGGTCGCCACCGTGCCGCCGCCCTCCGCCGGGGCCAGCGACACCGTGCCGCCCGCCTGCTGCACCGTGCGCGCCACGATCGACAGGCCCAGGCCCGAGCCCGGCAGGCTGCGGGCCGACGGGGAGCGCCAGAAGCGGTCGAAGACGTGCGGGAGCTCGTCCGGGGGGATGCCGGGTCCGTGGTCGCGGACGGTCAGCTCGCCCCGCATCAGGACCACCTCCACCGTGCCCCGCGGCGGCGAGAACTTCACCGCGTTGTCCAGGACGTTCACCAGGGCCCGTTCGAGGGCCGGCGACTCCGCCCGTACGTACCAGGGCGCGAGGTCCGTCACGAAGGTGAGCTCGGGCCCGCGGAGGCGGGCCCGGTCCAGGGCCGTCCGCAGGATCGTGTGCAGCGGGACCACCCCGAGGGGGCCCGGCTCGTCCGCGTCCGGGCGGGCCAGCTCCTGCAGGTCGCCGATCAGCGCGGCCAGCTCCGTCATCTGCGCCTTCACCGAGGCCATCAGGGCCCGCCGGTCGTCGGGCGGGATCGCCCGGCCGGTCTCCTCGCTGCGCGCGAGCAGTTCGACGTTGGTGCGGAGCGAGGTCAGGGGCGTACGGAGTTCATGGCCGGCGTCCGCGATGAGCTGCGCCTGACGGTCCCGGGAGGTCGCCAGCGCCGCCGTCATCGCGTTGAAGGAGCGCGACAGCCGGGCGATCTCGTCCTCGCCCTCCACCGGGATCCGGACGGCCAGGTCCTCCGTCGCGGCGACGTGCTCGACCGCGTCGGTCAGCCGGTTCACCGGTTCGAGGCCGGTCCGCGCGACCCACAGCCCGGCCGCGCCCGCGCCGACGACGCCGATCCCGGAGACCAGGAGCAGTACCCAGCCGAGGGTGGACATCGAGTTGTCGATCTCGGAGAGCGGGCGGGCGATGGAGACCGCGCTCGGACCCGCGGGGCCGCTGTCCGGGTAGGTGTAGACCCGCATCTCGCGACCGTCGTCGTCCTTCTCGGTGTGCAGGACGTACTCCAGCTGCCCGCGCGCCACCGCGAGGTCGCCGGCCGCGACGGGGATCGCGGCCTTCCCCGAGGTGCACACGAAGCCGTTGGCGAGGATGACCTGCACGGTGTACGAGCCCCCCACCGGCGGGGGCGTCGTGCCCAGGCGGCAGTCCCGCAGCAGGCTCTGCACGCTGCCCGGGTCCAGGCTGGTGCTGCGCAGCGAGGAGTCCAGCTCGTTCTCCAGCTGCGCCCGCGTCAGGAACCAGCAGGCCAGCGACACGGCCGCGACGGCGACGGCCACCGCCACGGCGGTGAGCAGCGCGAGCCGTGACCGCAGCGGCCGCGAGCGGAACCAGTTCCTCAGCCGGCCCGTCACTCCGCGCCTCCTCCGCGCAGCGCGTACCCCACGCCCCGGACGGTGTGGACGAGGCGCGGCTCGCCGCCGGCCTCGGTCTTGCGCCGCAGATACATCACGTACACGTCCAGCGAGTTCGAACTGGGCTCGAAGTCGAAGCCCCACACGGCCTTCAGGATCTGCTCCCGGGTCAGGACCTGGCGCGGGTGCGCCAGGAACATCTCCAGGAGGGTGAACTCGGTCCGGGTCAGGTCCACGGTCCGCCCGCCGCGGGTCACCTCGCGCGTGGCCAGGTTCATCCGCAGGTCCTCGAAGGCCAGGACGTCGTCCTCGGCGGGGGCGGCGGACGCGGCGGCGTAGGAGCTGCGGCGGAGCAGGGCGCGGATGCGGGCGAACAGCTCGTCGAGCTCGAAGGGCTTCACCAGGTAGTCGTCCGCGCCGGCGTCGAGGCCGGTGACCCGGTCGCCGACCGTGTCGCGGGCGGTGAGCATGAGGATCGGCACGGTCGAGCCGGAGGCCCGGATCCGGCGGGCCGCCGTCAGTCCGTCCATGCGCGGCATCTGGACGTCGAGGACGACGAGATCGGGGGCGTACGACTCCATCGCCGTGAGCGCGTCCAGGCCGTCGACGGCGTCGAGCGTCGCGTACCCCTCGAAGGCGAGGCTGCGGCGCAGGGCCTCCCGCACCGCGGGTTCGTCGTCGACGATGAGGATGCGCTCGGCTTCGTTCTGCTGTCCCGTCATGGGCTCAGCGTCGCACGCCTCCCGTACGCCGCTCGGCCCGCCGTCCGTCGTGGCGTTCAGGCGGCGCCGCCCGCGCGGAGGGTGTTCAGGTCGGCCTTCACCGTGTCGACCGGGATGGCGAATCCGAGGCCGACGCTGCCGGCGGTGGAACCGCTCGAAGAACTGGGCGAATACATGGCCGAATTGATTCCGATGATCTCGCCGTTCATATTGATCAAGGCGCCGCCGGAATTCCCGGGATTGAGCGAGGCGTCGGTCTGGATCGCCTTGTACGTGGTCTTCGACGAACCGGTGTCGCCGTTGAACTGCTGCCCGCCGAACTCGAACGGCCATCCCTGCTGCGGGTCCCACTGCTGCCCGCCCTGCTGCTGCTCCTGCCCGCCGCCGCCCTCGTCCTTGGCGACGGTCACGTCCCGGTCGAGCGCGGAGACGATGCCGCTCGTGACGGTGCCGGTCAGCCCCTCGGGGGAGCCGATCGCGACGACCTCGTCGCCGACCCTCAGCTTCGAGGAGTCGCCGAGCGTGGCGGCCTTGAGGCCGGAGGCGCCCTGGAGCTTGATGAGGGCGAGGTCCTTGTCGGCGTCCGTGCCGACGACCTCCGCCTGGTAGGTCTTGCCGTCGCTGAGCTGCACGGTCACGGACGTGGCACCGGAGACCACGTGGTTGTTGGTGATGATCTCGCCGTCGGAGGTGATGATCACGCCCGAGCCGGTGGACTTGCCCGCGTTCGAGGTCGCGGAGATCTCCACGATGGAGGGGGAGACCGCCTCGGCGACCCCGGCGACGGTGCCCTTGCTGCCGGAGGAGACGTTGGTGCCGCTGACGGCCGGGGCGGCGGCACTCACGCCGGAGGGGTCGGAGACGAGGTGCTGGACCAGGGTCGCCGCGCCGCCGCCGACGGCCGCGGCCGCGATGGCCACGGCCGCCATGAGCCCCACCCCGCGCCGGGCGCGACGGCGGGGCGAGGGCCCCGGCGCGGGGGCGGGGGAGCCGAGCGGCGGGTCCACCGGCGGCGGCACGTGACCGCCCGAGGGCCAGATGGTCGTGCCCGGCTCGGTGCTGATCGGCTGGGTCGGCTCGTACGGGGGCCTCGGCGGCTGCGGCGGGTGGTACGGCTGCTGCTGTGGCTGCTGCTCCTGGAAGTCCGTCATGGCTCTGACTTTCGGACGCCTTCATGAGAGCCGTCTGAGGACCGGCTGAGAAGCCCGACAGAACCCTGTATGCCCGATATAAGGAGGCGAGCAGCCGGTACGGTTCCGCCGTACCGGCTCAGCCCCCGTCGCAGCCGCAGGAGCGGCGGACCACCAGGCCCGAGGGGAAGAGCTTCACCCGCTCGCGGCGCGAGCCCGAGACGCGGACCGAGTCGTCGAGGACCAGGTCCACGGCGGCCCGGGCCATCGCGGGGCGGTCGGAGGAGACCGTGGTCAGCGGCGGATCGGTGAGCGCCGCCTCCTTCACGTCGTCGAAGCCCGCCACGGCCAGCTCCGACGGCACCTCGATGCGCAGCTCGCGCGCGGCCCGCAGGACGCCGAAGGCCTGGTCGTCGGTGGAGCAGAAGATGGCCGGCGGGCGGTCGGGGCCGGCCAGCAGCTTCAGCGCGACCTGGTAGGCGTCGTAGCGGTTGTACGGCGCCTGGAAGAGACGGCCCTCGATCGAGAGGCCCGCCTCCTGCATGGCGCGCCGCCAGCCCTCCTCGTGGTCCGCGACCGGGTCGCCGACGGCCGGGGTGTTCGGGACGCCGCCGAGGCACGCCACGTACGGGTGGCCGTGCTCCAGGAGGTGCCGGGTGGCGAGCTGGGCGCCGCCGATGTCGTCGGTCACGACGGCCACGTCGTCGATCGCCTCGGGCCGCTCGTGCAGCAGCACCACGCGCGCGTCCCAGGCCTCGATCTCGCTCGCGGCCTGCTCGCTCATGCCCTGGCTGACCAGGATCAGTCCGGAGACCCGCATGCCGAGGAAGGCCCGCAGGTAGTGGACCTCGCGCTCGGTCCGGTAGTCGGAGTTGCCGACGAGGACCATCTTCCCGCGCTCGGCGGCGGCCTGCTCGACCGCGTGCGCCATCTCGGCGAAGAACGGCTGGCGCGCGTCCGGGACGATCATGCCTATGAGGTCGGTGCGGCGTGAGGCCATCGCCTGCGCCACCCGGTCGGGCCGGTAGCCCAGCTCCTTGATGGCGGCGAGGACACGCTCGCGCGTGGCCGGGGCGACCGGCCGGGGTCCGTTGTTGATGACGTAGCTCACGACCGCGGTAGAAGTACCTGCAAGTCGAGCTACGTCATCCCGCGTCACCTTGGCCACGCGCGGCAGTCTACGCGGGGTGACCTACCTACCGGCAGGTCGCATTGTGGCATCCGCCACGTTCCTGTCCTCCGCAGGGGTGATGGCCTCCGTGGCTTCCTTGACGCGGGCGCTCGCGCGGGCCTCCTCCTTGGCGCGGGCCTCCTCCGCCGCCCGCTCGACCTTCTCGGGCGTGACGAAGCGGTAGCCGACGTTCCGGACGGTGCCGATGAGCGACTCGTGCTCGGGGCCGAGCTTGGCCCGCAGCCGCCGCACGTGGACGTCGACCGTACGGGTGCCGCCGAAGTAGTCGTACCCCCACACCTCCTGGAGGAGCTGCGCGCGGGTGAACACCCGGCCCGGGTGCTGGGCCAGGTACTTCAGCAGCTCGAACTCCTTGAAGGTCAGGTCCAGGACCCGGCCCTTCAGCTTCGCGCTGTACGTCGCCTCGTCGACCGACAGGTCGCCGTTGCGGATCTCCATCGGGGAGTCGTCGGAGACGATCTGCTGGCGGCCCATCGCGAGCCGGAGCCGGGCCTCGACCTCGGCCGGACCGGCCGTGTCGAGGAGCACGTCGTCGATGCCCCAGTCGGCGGTGACGGCCGCGAGGCCGCCCTCCGTGACGACGAGGATCAGCGGACAGCCGGGCCCGGTGGAGCGCAGCAGCTGGCAGAGCGAGCGGACCTGGGGGAGGTCGCGCCGGCCGTCGACGAGGATCACGTCCGCGCCGGGGGTGTCCACGAGCGCCGGGCCCTCGGCGGGGGCCACGCGCACGTTGTGCAGCAGAAGGCCGAGTGCGGGCAGCACCTCGGTCGACGGCTGGAGGGCGTTCGTCAGGAGCAGCAGAGAACTCATCGCGCCCCACCTGCCTGGGTCGTCGGTCCGTCGTGCGTCGATCCGTGGTGCGTCGTCGTTCGCTCGTCCATGACGTCGGTTCCTCCTCGGTCCCTGCGAGGACGTCTATGTGTGCTCACGTGTGGCTCTCGCGCCCTGAGAGCTTTTGTTCATCCGTCCGTAACAACGGTCGGAAAACGCAAAAGGACCCGGGGGCTGCGTTGCCCGGATCCTCTGGCAAGCAGAATAGCCCACATGAGTTCCGAGGCAGAGGGTCGATTTCACATCCTGGATGTTTCCTCGCTCACTTCCGTCCACCGCCCCATGACCCGGCGCGCAATGCTGCGCACCGATGACGGTGTCCGGATCGAGGCGGTTTACGAACCCTCAGGGGCAAGTGTCACCGATACGGCGGTCGTCGTCGCGCACGGCTTCACCGGGTCGGCCGACCGGCCCGCCGTCCGGCGCGCCGCCCGGGCCCTCACCGGGCGCGGCGCGGCCGTCGTCACCTTCTCCTTCCGCGGGCACGGCCGCTCCGGAGGCCGCTCCACCGTCGGCGACCGGGAGGTCCTCGACCTGGCCGCCGCCGTCCGCTGGGCCCGCGAGCTCGGCCACGCGCGCGTGGCGACGCTCGGCTTCTCCATGGGCGGCTCGGTCGTCCTGCGCCACGCGGCCCTGGAGCGGGGGACGGACGCCCGCGCCGACGCGGTGGCCGCCGTGTCCGCGCCCGCCCGCTGGTACTACCGGGGGACGGCCCCGATGCGCCGCCTGCACTGGGTCGTCACCCGGCCGGCGGGCCGCCTCGTCGGGCGGTACGGCTTCGGCACCCGGATCGACAGCGGGACCTGGGACCCGGTGCCGCTGTCCCCGGTGGAGGCTGTGCCGCTGATCGCGCCGAAACCGCTGCTGATCGTGCACGGCGACCGGGACGCGTACTTCCCGCTCGACCACCCGCGCGCGCTGGCCGCCGCGGGCGACGCGGAACTGTGGCTGGAGCGGGGGATGGGACACGCCGAGAACGCGGCGGACGAGGAGCTGCTCGCCCGCCTGGGGGACTGGCTCACGCGCGGATAGCCCATCATGGGGGGCGGCGCGCACACGAACGAAGGGAGCGCCGCTATGGCAGCGGGAACCATCCGCTACTGGGCCGCGGCCAAGGCCGCCGCCGGTGTCGCCGAGGAGCCGTACACCGCCGGGACCCTGGCCGAGGCCCTCGACGCGGTCCGCGCGGAGCACCCGGGCGAGCTCGTCCAGGTGCTGAAGCGGTGCTCGTTCCTGGTCGACGGCGACCCCGTCGGGACCCGGAGCCATGAGACGGTACGGCTTGCCGAGGGCGGCACGGTCGAGGTGCTCCCCCCGTTCGCAGGAGGGTGACCCCCACAGCATGAGCAACGACCAGTACTACGGCGGGCAGCAGTACGACCCGTACGCGAACGGGCAGCAGAACCCTGCCGACGTCACGCAGACGTGGGAGGGCCAGACCTGGGACACCCAGTACCAGCCGGCCGTCTCGTACGACCAGGTCCAGGCGGCGCGTGCCCCCGAGCCCCAGGAGGCGTACCCGCAGCCGTACGGACAGCAGCCGTACGGGCAGCAGCCGTACCCGTCGCACGGAGGGCACGCCGCGTACTACGCGGAGCCGGTCCCCGAGGCCGCACCCGAGCCGGTCGCCGCCCCCGTGGCCCCGCCCGCCGCCGCGGCCGGGGACGGGCCCGCCTACTCCTCGCCCACCACCTCCGGGAACACCCGCATCACCGACGCCCAGCGCGCCCGCGCCGAGGGCCGGTCGCCGATCATCGACCCGGGCATGCGGCCCGCCGCCCTCACCGCCGTCCTCGGCCTGCTCCTCGCGGGCGGAGCCTCCCTCGGCGCATACGGGCTGCTCGTCCCGCTGGTCCTGCTCCAGGGCCTCACCGCCGCCGGCTGGTTCCGGCTCAACGGCATGTGGCCCGCCCGGCAGGGCATCGCCCTCGCCTTCCTCGGCGGCCTCGTCGCCGACGCCGCGCTCCTCGCCACCGGCCGGGAGCACGCGGCCGCCGCGATCCTGGGCACGCTCGGCGTCTGGGTGCTGCTCTGCCTGGTCCTCCAGCTGCGCAGCCACGCCGACCCCGACGAGCGCATGTACGGCCTGATGGCCACGATCGCCTCCGCCGCCCTGACGGTCGTCGCCACCGGGTACCTCGGCGCCGCCCCGGACGCGGTGGTCGTCGGCGGGATCGCCGTCGCCGCCGCCGTCCTCGCCCGGGCGCTGCCGCTGCCCGGACCGGTCTCCGCGGTCGCCGCGCTGCTCGCCTCGGCGGGCGCGGGGATCGCCGCCGGCGGTCTCACCGACCTGGGCTCCTCCGGGGCGCTGCTCGGCCTCGGCGCCGGCGTCTGCGCCCTGATCGGTCTGCGGGCGGCCGCCTACGACTATCCGTCCCGCTTCGTCCACATGACCGCGGGCGTCGCGCTGCCGCTCACCGCCGCCGCGCCCGCCGTCTACCTGCTGGGCCGCGCACTGGCCTGACCGGCGGTCCTTCCCGTCACGGGAACCAACCGGCCCCCCGACACGTCGATCTTCGTGTCGGGGGGCCGGAACTGTTACGGGAAGCAAAACGGGGGGACGCTCAGCCCATGCGAGCACTGCGGATTCTGTTGATCGTGGCCGTCGTGCTGGGCGGGATCCTCGTCGGGATCGACCGGCTGGCCGTGGCGTACGCCGAGTCGGAGGCGTCGAGCCGGGTGAAGCTCTCGGGCGCGCGCGCCGAGGCGATCGACGTCGACATCAAGGGCTTCCCCTTCCTCACCCAGGTGGCGGACAAGCGGTTCGACGAGGTCGACGTGACGGCGTCCGGCGTCCGGGCCACGGCCGGTGACAAGGACATCCGGGTCGGCGAGCTGACCATGGCCCTGCGGGACGTGACCGTCACCGGCGACTGGGCGGGCGCCAAGGCCGGGTCGGCGAGCGGCACGGCCCTCGTCTCGTACGCGGACCTCACCGCCGCGTCCGACCGCGGCGCCACCGTCGCCTACGGCGGCGACGGCAAGGTGAAGGTCACCGGCAGCGTGAGGATCCTGGGCCGCAGCCTGACCCGTTCGGTCCTCTCCACGGTGACCGTCGTGAACGGCGACACCCTCAAGGTCCGCGCCGACGAGGTGCCGGGCGCCGGCCTCCCGGGCGTGGAGGAGCTGGTCCGCGAGCGGACCGACTTCGAGCGCCCGATCGGCACGATCGCCGGCCTGAAGGTGGAGAAGGTGGAGCCGCGCCCGGACGGTCTCGCGGTCATGGTGACCGGAAAGGACGTCGCCCTGGCGGGCTGACGGGGCCCGTGGGGGCGTGCGGGGGCCTCCGGGCCCCCGTTTTTCATATGCTGAGACAGGGCCGTCCGATCCGCAGAAGACGAAGCGGACACCGGGGCGCGGAGGCGCCCGGAGCCGACGCGCACCGTGATCACGTCTCGCATCTCGGACGATCGCGTCTCAAAATACGACACACCGGTGACACGGCCGCCTGTCCGTCCCTACGATCGAGGGCATGAAGCGACAGGCGGATCTCACGAAGCGGCGGGCAGTGGACCTGTGTCGCGTCGCCGCCATGCTCTGTCGCTCAGTCTGAGCGGGACGCCCACTCCCGTATCCCGCAGGCCCGTCGACCGAGGTCGGGGCCGCCCTGTGCAGAGCCGTACGACGTCCACCGTCCGTACGCACGCGACGACGCGTACCGGCACCACACATCCGCACCACCGCAGCACGCCCCCGCACACTGCCCCGGAGGAGAACAGCATGGCTCGCAGCGACGTCCTGGTCGACGCGGACTGGGTCGAGGCCAACCTCGACAACCCGAAGGTCGCCATCGTCGAGGTCGACGAGGACACCTCGGCGTACGAGAAGAACCACATCCGCAACGCCATCCGCATCGACTGGACCCAGGACCTGCAGGACCCGGTCCGCCGTGACTTCATCGACCAGGAGGGCTTCGAGAAGCTCCTCTCGGCCAAGGGCATCGGCAACGACACCACGGTCGTCCTCTACGGCGGCAACAACAACTGGTTCGCCTCCTACGCGTACTGGTACTTCAAGCTCTACGGTCACCAGGACGTCAAGCTCCTCGACGGCGGCCGCAAGAAGTGGGAGCTCGACTCCCGCGACCTCGTCGCCGAGGTGCCGGCCCGCCCGGCCACCGCGTACAAGGCCCAGGCCCAGGACGCCTCGATCCGCGCCTTCCGCGACGACGTCGTGGCCGCGATCGGCGCCCAGAACCTGGTCGACGTCCGCTCGCCCGACGAGTTCTCCGGCAAGCTGCTCGCCCCGGCGCACCTCCCGCAGGAGCAGTCGCAGCGCCCCGGCCACGTGCCGAGCGCCCGCAACATCCCGTGGTCGAAGAACGCCAACGACGACGGCACGTTCAAGTCGGACGACGAGCTCAAGGCCCTCTACGAGGACGAGCAGGTCGACCTGGCGAAGGACACCATCGCCTACTGCCGCATCGGCGAGCGCTCCGCGCTGACCTGGTTCGTCCTGCACGAGCTGCTCGAGGTCCCGAACGTCAAGAACTACGACGGCTCCTGGACCGAGTACGGCTCCCTCGTCGGCGTGCCGATCGAGCTCGGCGCCAACAAGTAGTCCCCGGACCCTCCCCTTCTCCGGACCCCTCGACCGTAAGGACAGAACGACATGTGTGGAGCGCAGCCCGGCGGCCCCGACGCCTCGACGATCAAGCCCGGTGAGACCACGATCCAGGGCTTCGTGACCAAGGACGGCGAGCCCGTCACCGGTTACGTCCGCCTCCTGGACTCGACCGGCGAGTTCACGGCCGAGGTCCCGACCTCCGCCACCGGCCAGTTCCGTTTCTACGCGGCCGAGGGCACCTGGACCGTCCGTGCCCTGGTCCCCGGCGGCACCGCCGACCGCAAGGTCGTGGCCCAGAAGGGCGGCCTGGCCGAGGTCGCCATCGCCGTCTGATCCACGGCACCCGAACGGCCGGAGGGCCGTGCCTCCTGGGGGGGTTGGACGCCTATTCCAGGACTTGAGGCACGGCCCTCCGGTCTGTCCGCGTGCGCCGTCCGGTCGTACGCTGAAGAGGTGTACGCACGACGTCGCCACGTCTACTTCTGGATGATGGGCGCCTGCCTGCTGCTGTTCGTGGGCGCCTGGGCCGTCGTGCGGCTCTTCTCGATGCCGGTCGCCATCGGCATGTGCGTCGTCGCCATGGTCATCCCCCCGGTCGCCGCGATGGTCGCGAACCGCCGGGGCCCGGAGGACCGCTGGTGGGACGATCCTTCGGGCGACCCGAAGTCGGACGAGTGGTGGGACGAACTCGACGGGAAGAAGCGCCGCGAGCGGTGAATCAGTAGACGAGGGCCTGGGTCTCGTCGGACATCGCCTCCTGGACGAAGACCTGCGCGCCGGCGATGCGGACGCCCTTCAGGACGTCCTGCTCCGTGATGTCCCGGCGTGCCGCGCACTGCGTGCAGAGCGTGACGCGGCCGGCCGCCAGGATCGAGTCGATCAGGTCCGGCAGCGGTGCGGCGTGCGGGAGGTCGAACTCGGCCGCGCGGCCCGGTAGGGCGAACCACGAGGACTCGCCGGTCAGCCAGAGCGAGACCTCGACGCCGCTGGCGACGGCGACGGCGGCCACCGTGAAGGCCTGGGAGCAGCGTTCGGGGGCGTCGGCCCCTGCGGTCACCTTGATCACGAGCTTCTTCGCCATATGCCGAACTGTAATGCGAGGCCGTGCAACTCCCTGCGCCTCTCACGTGTCAGCTGGGTGCGCGGGTGACGGAATCCGCGCTTCAGGTCTCGTGGGGGGACTCTTGAGCACAGAAGAAAGTATCCGAAACGCGGATACAGCAGAACCGCCCGAAGCGGAGGCGGTCCCGGAAACCGCGCCTCCGGTCCGGTCGCCGCGCCGCCTCCTCCGTACCGTCGGGCTCATCGCCGTCGCCGCCGTCATCGGCCTCGTCGGCGGCACCGCCGTCGGCTACGGCATCCAGGCCGACCGCGAACCCACCGCGCTTCCGCCGCTGAACCAGCCAGGCCTCGCGTACCCGGCGAAGCCGCTCCCGAAGGGCCAGGAGCCGGCGCCGCTGTCGGCGAAGGAGGACCACCAGGCGAAGGCCCAGGGCGACCTGCGGAAGCTGCTGGTGCCGAAGCCCGCGGGGGCGGAGTCCGACGGCGAGGACGGGTGGCAGTCGCTGTCCGGGTACGTCAACGGGTTCACGCGGCCCGACGGGGCGCTGGAGTTCCAGCTGGACCAGGGGATCCGGCGGATCGCCACGCGTGCGTGGCGGGTGGGCGAGTACCGGAGGGTCGAGATCGAGCTGGTCCAGTACCGCCCCACCTCGGCGAACGGCGCCCTGGAGCACACGACGGGCCAGCAGGGCATCGCCATCTCGGACGGGAAGTCCGGCTCGTTCGGGGAGCCGGTGAAGGGCTCCGGGAACGGCCGCTACTTCCTCTTCCCGGTGGAGCGGGAGCCGGGATACATGGACTACTACGCGGCCCGTGCGTTCATCCAGCGCGGCGACATCGCGATCACGATCCTGATGTCCGACACCAAGAAGATCACCGAGAACGAGATCCGTTCTCTGGCCGAGCGACAGCTGGGGCGCCTGTGAGTGAGAAGTCCGGGGGCCGCACGCGCCGGACCCTGAGGAACGCGCTGACCGGCGTGCTCGTGCTCGGCGTCGTCGCCGGGGGCGTCGCGTACACGGCGGTCACCGTCGACGGGGCCGACCGTTCGGCGCCCACCGTGGCCTGGGCGGACCCGAGCTCCACCGCCACACCCGCCGACCCGGCCGCCGGCATCGCCCGGGGCCGGGCCTCGACGCCCCTGAGCAGGCTCCTCCTGCCGGTGCCCGAGGGGTACGCGCTCGGCGCGGACATCGCCGGGTACGGCAACGACGACGAGCTGGAGGCCCGGCGGGCCGCCGGCCTCCTCAAGCAGGCGGGCAGGGGCTTCTACGGGAAGAAGCGCCGCGCGTACGAGAAGGAGGTCGACCGGCTCGGCATCCAGGGCATGGCGATGCGTTCGTACGCCAAGGAGGACAGCACCCTCCAGGCCGAGGTGCTCCTCCTGCGGATGAAGGACAGGAAGCGGGTCCGGGAGTTCTTCCGGACCCGCACGCGGATGTCCGAGTTCCTCGAGCTGCGCAAGGGCCCGAAGATCAAGGCGTACGCGAAGAACTCCGCCTGCTACCTGGGGCCCGAGCCCGAGAAGCCCAGGCAGCACGGGGACGACGAGCGGACCCCCGACCTCCAGACCATGATCTGCTCCGCGTACGACGGAGAGGTCATGGTCACCGTCACGGCCTTCGGCGCCCCGCCCTTCGACCAGAAGGCCGTCGCCGGTCTCGTCGAGAAGCAGCTCCGCCACATCGCGTCCCCGGGGGAGTACGTATGACCGAGCAGATGACCGAGCGGTCGACGGACCCGGCCGCCGCCGAGACGTCCGCACCCGCACCCGCACCCGCACCCGCGCCCGCCCCAGCCGCCGAGACGCCCGCGCCCGCGGCCGCCGCCGTCCCCGGTCCCGCGGCCCGCCCGGCCCGGCGGGTGCTCCGGGCCGTCGCGCGCTGGACGGCCGCCGTCGTCGTGTGCGGCGGCGTCGGCGCGGGCACCGCCCTGGGGATCACGGGCCTGGAGCGCACCGACGTGCCCGGCCTGGAGACCGAGAGCGACGGCCGCTGGGAGTACCCGGCGCTCCGGCTCCCCGCGCTGCCCGCGGACCGGCCGCGTCCGTTCACCGAGGGCAACGAGGGCGAGGTGCACCACGCCGACGTGCGCGAGCTGCTGCTGCCCGCGCCGGCCGGTGCGACGCCCGACACGAAGCTGAGCGGCGGGTTCGTGTCCACGGAGGCGTACCTCTCCCTCTACGGGAAGGAGTTCCGCGGCGACCTGCGCAAGAGCCTCGCCGACTCCACCCTGCGGCACATCGCCGCCCGGGGGTGGACGACCCCCGACGGCACCCGCACCAGCGTGCACCTGCTCCGGTTCAGCTCCGTGGCGTACGCCGAGGAGTACCGCGACGAGGCGCTGGAGGCGGAGGGCGCGGACGGGCTCAAGGCCCTTCCGGACGGAGTCGAGGGCTTCGACCCGGAGACCTTCACGGACGACATCGAGGTCCCGGAGACGGGCGTGTACGCCTTCCGCGAGAAGAAGCCGTACGGTCCCGAGCAGGTCCGCTGGGCCTATGTGCAGGCCGGTGACACGCTCGCGCTGATCACCCAGACGCGTGCGGGCGAGGCGCTCGCCGTGCCGTTCCAGCAGACCGTCACTCTCCAGAACCAGCTCCTCGGCTGATCATCCGGGAGACCCACCTCACCGAGTGGGCCGGACCCCCGCCCACTAAGCTGGGGTCCGGCCCGTTCCGCCTTCACCGCTCAGTCGAGGAGCACCCCGTGATCGTTTTCTTCGAAACCCTCCTGGTCCTGGTCGCCGTCGGCGTGATCGCCTTCGCCGGTCTGACCGTGAAGAAGCTGTACCAGGGCCAGCGGTAACCACTTCTAGAGAACGCCAGAGCTGCTCATGATCGAGATCCCGTCCGACCTCAACCCGGACCTCGTCCCCCTCGCGTTCCTGCTCGGTACGTGGGAGGGTGCGGGCGTCTCCGACTTCCCCGGTGCCGAGAAGTGCAACTTCGGCCAGTCCGTGACGTTCAGCCACGACGGCCGGGACTTCCTCGAGTACCACTCGCACTCCTGGGTCCTGGACAATGACGGCAACAAGGTCCGTCCGCTGGAGAGCGAGAGCGGCTACTGGCGGATCGACAAGGACCGCAAGGTCGAGATCGTCATGGTCCGTGACCAGGGCATCGTCGAGATCTGGTACGGCGAGCTCGCCGACCAGAAGCCGCAGATCGACCTCGCGACGGACGCCGTCGCCCGGACCGCGGCCTCGGGCGCGTACAGCGGCGGCAAGCGGCTCTACGGCTACGTGAAGAGCGACCTGATGTGGGTGGGCGAGAAGGCGACCCCCGAGGTTCCGCTCCGCCCGTACATGTCGGCGCACCTGAAGAAGGTCGTGACGCCGGAGGAGGTCGCGGAGATGGCCCGCAACCTGCCCGACATGCCGGACGACGGCATCGCCTTCTTCCGCTAGACACTCCTGGTGCGCGCCGCGTCCTCCTAGACTGGGGGGCGTGGTGAGCACCGATTGGAAGAGCGACCTGCGGCAGCGCGGCTACCGGCTGACGCCGCAGCGCCAGCTTGTCCTGGAGGCCGTGGACACGCTGGAGCACGCGACTCCGGACGACATCCTCGGCGAGGTCCGCAGGACGGCCTCCGGGGTGAACATCTCCACCGTGTACCGGACCCTGGAGCTCCTGGAGGAGCTCGGGCTCGTCAGTCACGCGCATCTGGGGCACGGGGCCCCGACCTATCACCTCGCCGACCGGCACCACCACCTGCACCTGGTGTGCCGGGACTGCTCCGAGGTGATCGAGGCGGACGTCGAGGTGGCCGCCGAGTTCACCGGGAAGCTCCGTGAGACCTTCGGCTTCGAGACGGACATGAAGCACTTCGCGATCTTCGGCCGCTGCCGGGACTGCTCGAACAAGGACACGGCCGGCGAGTCGTAGGCTCTGTTCCATGAAGAGCCCTCTGTTGTCCCTGCCCGGCGCCGTCCCCGCCGAAGGCCGCGACGAAGGCGTCGCCGCGCACTACGGCGACCTGTTCCGCGAGCAGCGCGCCCTCTCCGAAGGCAACGGTTTCGTCGACCTCTCGCACCGGGGCGTCATCGCCGTCTCCGGTGACGACCGGCTGAGCTGGCTGCACCTGCTCGTCACCCAGCACATGACCGATCTGCCGCCGGGGCGGGCCACCGAGGCGCTGATCCTCTCCGCCAACGGGCACATCGAGCACGCCCTGTACCTCGTCGACGACGGCGAGACGGTGTGGGCGCACGTCGAGCCGGGGACGCGCGAGGAGCTCCTCGCGTACCTGGAGTCGATGAAGTTCTTCTACCGGGTGGAGGTCGCCGACCGCACGGAGGACCTCGCGGTCGTCCACCTCCCGGCCGGTTCCATCGCCGAGGTGCCCGAGGGCGCGGTCGTACGGGAGACCGCGCAGGGCCGCGACCTGTTCCTGCCGCGTGCCGCCCTGGAGTCCTTCGCGGCCTCGCACGGGCCGGCCGCGGGGATCCTCGCGTACGAGGCGCTGCGGGTGGAGGCGCACCGGCCGCGGCTGGGCTTCGAGACCGATCACCGGACGATCCCGCACGAGGTCGGCCTCATCGGCAGCGCCGTCCACCTCCAGAAGGGCTGCTACCGGGGCCAGGAGACCGTCGCCCGGGTGCAGAACCTGGGGAAGCCGCCGCGCCGTCTCGTCTTCCTGCACCTGGACGGCAGCGAGGTGCTGCTGCCGGGCCACGGCACCCCGCTCCGGCTCGCGGCCGACGGCGAGGAGGGCCGTCAGCTGGGCTTCGTGACGACGGCCGTCCGCCACCACGAGCTCGGCCCGATCGCCCTGGCCCTGGTCAAGCGGAACGTGCCGGTGGACGCCCCGCTGATCGCGGGGACGACGGCGGCGGCGCAGGAGACGGTCGTCGAGCCGTAGGGCTACACGTCCAGGAGCACCGTGAACGGGCCGTGGTTCGTGAGCGAGACGCGCATGTCCGCTCCGAAGCGGCCCGTCTCCACGTGGGCGCCCAGGAGGCGGAGCTGGGCGACCACCTCGTCGACCAGGGGTTCGGCGACGGGGCCGGGGGCCGCGGCGTTCCAGGTGGGGCGCCGGCCCTTGCGGGCGTCTCCGTAGAGGGTGAACTGGGAGATGACGAGCAGCGGCGCGTTCACGTCGGAGCACGACTTCTCGTCGTCCAGTACCCGGACGGACCAGAGCTTTCTGGCCAATTGGGCCGCCTTCTCGGGGGTGTCGTCGTGGGTCACCCCGACCAGGACGCACAGCCCCTCGCCGGTGATCTCGCCGACCGTCTCCCCTGCGACGACGACACTCGCGCCGTCGACCCTCTGCACCACTGCTCGCATGCGCACCAACCTACCGAGCGGGCCCCGGGCCGGAGGACGAGGGGCCGAACGGGTGCAGAGCGCCTGCACGTGCACAGGGAGGAGTGGCACCATGCGTGGGAGGCGGTGCGGTTCCGCACCGGTCGAGGGGACGATTCTCATGAGTGCACCTGGCACCGGGCCGACGCCGTCCGGTCCCGTACCGCTGATCCGCTCCGGAACCAGGGGCGGAGGACCGGGCGGAGGCCCCGTGACGCGCCCACCCGTGCAGCGGACCTCCGAGCCGGCGGACCGCCTGCGGGCCGACCGCCCGCAGCCCGATCTCGGCGCCCTGCGGCTGCCCGAACTGCGCGCGCTGCGCCGGGACGCGCAGAGCGACGAGGCCGACCTGAGTTACGTACGCCGGATGCTCCAGGGCCGGATCGACATCCTGCGCGCCGAGCTGGCGCGGCGGACGGACCCGGAGGCCCCGGTCCTCGACCGGCTCTCCGAGATCCTCGCCGACGTGCCCTCGCGGCACCGCAGCTCGGCGCGGCACGTGACGCTGTCGACGCCGCGCGGCGAGGAGTACCGGCGGCTCGCGGCCGAGATGCTGTCGGAGGTCGAGCTGTCGGACCTGACGGCCCGCACGGACGAGGAGCTGCACGCGGCGATGGGGCGGCTCGCCGGGTACGAGCAGCAGATCTCGCGGCGCCGCCAGCACCTCCAGCGGACCGCCGACGACTGCAGCGCGGAGATCGCCCGCCGCTACCGGGAGGGCGAGGCGCAGGTCGACGACCTGCTGGCCTGACCCGCCGGAAACCCGGGTGCGGGGCGCCGGAGGCCGTGCGTAGGGTCGGGGGATGAGTGTCGACGTGCGCACGGTGACGGAGTCCGACTTCCACGACTGGCAGCTCGCCCTGCGCACCGGGTTCCTCCGGACGCCGGTCGTCTCCGACGAGGAGCTCGCCGACCGGCTGGCGCACGCGGACCTCGCGCGGACGCTGGGCGCCTTCGACCGGGACCGGATCGTCGCCACCTTCCGGTCCTTCCGGCAGGAGGTCAGCACGGTCGGCGGCGGGAGTCTCGTCGCCGACGCGATCACCCAGGTGACGGTCTCGCCGACGCACCGCAGGCGCGGGCTGCTCAGCCGCATGATGGCGGCCGACCTCGCCGCCGCGCAGGAGCGGGGCGACGCGATCGCGACGCTGATCGCCGCCGAGTACCCGATCTACGGGCGGTTCGGCTTCGGCGCGGCCAGCTGGGCCGCCGAGTGGAGCGTGGACGTGCGGCGGGCGGGTCTCGACCCGCGCCGTTCGGGCCGCCCGGAGGACGGCGGCCGGATCGATCTGACGGACGGCGACGAGATCCGCAAGATCGGCCCCGCGGTGCACCGTCGTCTCGCCGGTGTCCGCGCCGGGGTCACCGACCGCGACAAGCGGGGCTGGGAGCTGGGCACCGGCCTCGGCCACCAGAGCCATCCGTGGCGGGAGCCGTACTACGCGGTGTACCGGTCGGCGTCCGGCGAGGTCGAGGGGTACGCGGCGTACAGCGCCGACGACAAGTGGGACGACGCGAAGCAGCCGCTGAACACGGCGACCGTGCGGGACCTCATCGCCGTCACCCCGGCCGCCGAGCGGGCCCTGTGGCACTACCTCTGCTCGATCGACTGGGTCGCCACCGTCCGCTCCGGCTACCGGGCGCCCGACGACCCGCTGCCGCTGCTCCTGCCGGACCCGCGGGCGGCCAGGACGCTGACGTACGTGGACATGCTGTGGGTGCGGGTCCTGGACGTGGTCCGGGTCCTGGAGAGCCGCACGTACCCGGTGGAGGAGAGCCTCGTCCTGGAGGTGCGGGACGCCGACGGGCTCGCGGGCGGGCGGTTCCGGCTCGACGCCTCCCCGGCGGGCGCGTCCTGTGCCCGCACCACCGCGTCGGCCGATCTCGCGTTCGACGTCGCCGAGGCGGCCACGCTCGCGTTCGGCGACGAGTCGGCGGTGCGGCTGTCCCGGCTCGGGCGCGTCGAGGAGCTGACGCCGGGGGCGGCGGCCCGCGCGGACCTGCTGTTCCGCACTCCGCTGCGGCCGTTCTCGCCGGACATCTTCTGACGGGTCACCTGGTACGGAGGCGGAAGAGGAGCCCCGACGCGGCGAGTGCCAGGGCGAGCAGGCCCGCGCACCAGGCCAGCGCGATCCACGGGGCGTCGCCGACCGGCCGGTCGAGGAGCAGGCCGCGCATCGACTCGATGAGCGGGGTCACCGGCTGGTGTTCGGCGAAGCCGTGCAGCCAGCCGGGCATGGAGTCGATCGGGACGAACGCGCTGCTGGGGTACGGCAGGAACATCATGAAGAAGGTCACCGACCCGGCCGCCTCCGGCGATCTGGCGACGAGTCCGGCCGCCGCCGACAGCCAGGAGACGGCCGTGATGAAGGCGAGCAGCAGCCCGGCCGCGGCGAGCCAGCCGCCCGGGCCGGCGGTGGGCCGGAAGCCGATGAGGAAGGCGACGCCGAGGACGAGGGCGGTGGAGAGCGTGTTCCGGGCGACGGCGGCGGCGACGTGTCCGGCGAGCAGGGGGGTGCCGCCGATGTCGAGGCTGCGGAAGCGGTCGACGACCCCGCGCCGCATGTCCTCGCTGACGGCGACGGCGGTGCCCGCCGCGCCGAATCCGGCGCAGAGGACCAGGACGCCGGGGACGACGTAGGTGACGTAGGCGGTGTGGGCGGTGCCGGTGTCGATGGCTCCGCCGAAGAAGTAGACGAAGACCAGCATCAGCATGATCGGCATCATCAGTGAGGTGATGACGGCGTCGAGGTTGCGCCGGCTGAGCCGGATGCCGCGCCCGGCGAGGGTGCCGGTGGCGGCGAGGGCGCCGGCGGCGGGGCGGGCGCTCGCGGCGGGGCGGGTGCTCGGCGCGGTGGGGGCGCTCGTGGCGGTGGGGGCGTCAGACACGGGTGGGCTCCTGGTCGGTCGCGGCCCGGGCCGTGGGGCCCGTGGTCTCCGTCAGCGTCAGGAAGACGTCGTCGAGGGTGGCGCTGTGCAGGGCGAAGCGGGCGATGTCCCGGCGTTCCGGGTCGAGTTCGTCGAGCAGGGCGCGGACGTGGGCGGCGCTGCCGTCGGTGGGGACGCCGAGGGTGAGGGTGTCGGGGGAGTGGACGGTCGCGCGGCCGGCGAGCCGCAGGTAGCTGTCGCGGTCGGCGGTCACGAGGTCGAGGCGGTGTCCCGCGTACCGCGCCTTCAGTTCGGCGGGGGTGCCCTCGGCGAGGGTGCGGCCGCCGCCGAGGACGGTGACGCGGTGGGCGAGCCGGTCGGCCTCCTCCAGGTACTGGGTGGTGAGGAAGACCGTGGTGCCGGTGTCGGAGAGTGCGCGGACGGCCTGCCAGAGCTCCTGGCGGCTGCGCGGGTCGAGGCCGGTGGTGGGTTCGTCGAGGAACATCACCCGGGTCGTGCCGGGGTCGCGGACGAGTCCGGCGGCGAGGTCGAGGCGGCGGCGCATGCCTCCCGAGTAGGTCTTCGTCAGGCGGTCGCCGGCCTCGGCGAGGCCGAACCGTTCGAGGAGTTCGGCGGTGCGGCGGGCGGCGGCCGGGCGGGAGAGTCCGGAGAGGCGGGCCACGGTCCGGAGGTTCTCGGCACCCGTCTGGGTCTCGTCGACGGCGGCGAACTGACCCGTGAGGCTGATCGCGCGGCGCACCCGGGAGCGGTCGGTGACGACGTCGTGCCCCGCCACGCGCGCGTGGCCGCCGTCGGGGGTGGTGAGCGTGGCGAGGATCCGGACGGTCGTGGTCTTCCCGGCCCCGTTGGGCCCGAGCAGGGCGAAGACGGTGCCGGGCTCGACCCGGAGGTCGAGGGCGTCGAGGACGCGGACCTTCCCGTAGGTCTTGGAGAGGGCGGTGGCTTCGACGGCAGGAGGCATGGCTGTGCTCCTCGGGTAGGGCGGACCCGCGTACTGCGTATGCCATACGCGTTACTGCGTAAGGGTTACGCATTACTAGGATGGGCGTCAAGCGCGCGAGGTCGTGCGGGGTGGTGCGAGGTGCGGAGGCGGAGCTCATGGCGGACGGCGCGGGCGGGGTGTCCGGTCGGGACGGCGGTGGCGGCGGGGACGGCCGTGACGGCGGCGATGCCGGGAGCGGTGACGGCGGGACCTTCCTGCCGCCGGGCGTCGAGGCCGCCTGGGGGCTGCGGGAGCGCCCCTCGAAGGGGCCCAAGCCCGGCCTGACCCTGGACCGGATCGTCGACGCGGCCGTCTCGCTCGCCTCGGCCGAGGGGCTCGACGCCGTCTCCATGGGCCGGGTCGCCAAGGAGCTCGGCGCCTCCACGATGTCGCTCTACCGGTACGTCTCGGCCAAGAGCGAGCTGTACGTCCTCATGACGGAGTACGCCACGGGCGCCCCGCCCGAGCTCTTCCCGCCCGGCACCGGCTGGCGCGAGGCCCTGGAGGCCTGGGCCTGGGGGATGCGCGAGGTCTACCACCGCAACCTCTGGACGCTGCGGGTCCCCGTCTCCGGGCCGCCCGCCACCCCGAACCTGGTCGCCTGGTGGGAGAAGGCCCTCGTCGCCCTGGAGGGGACCGGCCTCGACGAGGGCGCCCGGATCTCGGTGACGCTGCTGGTCGGCGGCTTCGTGAAGAACGAGGCCGTGATGACGGCCGACCTCGCCGCCGCGATCACGGCGAGCGGCGACCGGCCGGAGGAGGTCCTCGCCCGCTACGCCCGCACCCTGCGGCGGCTCGCCGACCCGGAGAGGTACCCGGCGGTGGCGCGGATGCTGGACTCGGGCGTGATGGACGTGGCCGACGAGCCGGAGGCCGAGTTCCGCTTCGGGCTCGCCCGGATCCTGGACGGGGTCGCGGTGCTGGTGGAAGGGAGCGCCTCGTGAACCGGGACGACGCCGAGCCGGGGTACGTGAAGCCCGAGTACCCGACCGGGCTGCGCGAGCGGAAGAAGGAGCGCACCCGGCAGGCCCTGTCGGACGCCGCCATCGCGCTGTTCCTGGAGAGGGGTTTCGACGGGGTCTCCGTCGCGGAGGTGGCCGCCGCCGCCGAGGTGTCGAAGCCGACGCTCTTCCGGTACTTCCCCGCCAAGGAGGACCTGGTCCTCCACCGGTTCGCCGACCACGAGGGCGAGTCCGCGCGCGTGGTGGAGGCCGGGAAGGTCTACGGCACGCCGCCGCTCGACGCGCTGTACGAGCACCTGGCCGAGGGGCTGGAGCGGCGCGACCCGGTCACCGGGCTCTGTGACGTGCCGGCGGTCCTGGCGTACCACCGGCTCCTGTACGGGACGCCGGCCCTGCTCGCCCGGGTCCACGGCTTCCAGATGAACTCCGAGGCCGCCCTCGCCGAGGTGCTCGGCGGCGATCCCCTGGCGGCGCGGCTCGCGGCCGGGCAGATCGTGGCGGTGCTCCGGATCCTCGCGGACGACAACGTGGCGCGGCTCGCGGCCGGGGATCCGGTCGAGGAGGTGGCGCGGGACGCGGCGGCCGCGGCCGAGGAGGCGTTCCGGTCGCTGCGGCAGGGGCTGCCGTACTGAGGAGACCGCACGCCCGCGTGACTCAAGTAAAAAACGTAACCCGGTAACGTTTCCGCTAGGCTTGTCGGAATGACGTCACTGGACCTTGAGCTCGCCCGCGAACGCTCCCACCACGACGCCTGCCGCGCCGCCCTGATCCGCATGACCGAGGACGTGGCCGAGCAGGTCGTCACCGGCGAGGACGTCGCCGCGTCCGGCGCCGACGCCGAGGCGCTCGGCTACCACCTCCGCACCCGCGCCAAGGAGATGGGCGAACAGCCGCCCGGGCCGCTGTTCTTCGGGCGCCTCGACCGCGAGGACGGCCAGATCCACCACATCGGCCGCCGCCGGATCGCCGAGCACCCGGCCGCCCCGCCGCTCGTCGTCGACTGGCGCGCACCCGTCTCCCGCGCCTACTACCAGGCCGGCGCGCACGACCCGCAGGGCGTCCTGCGGCGCCGCCGCTTCGGCTGGGCCCCGCACAGCCGGGGCGCGACCGAGGACCTGACCGCCCTGGAGGACGAACGCCTCGCGGACGGCGGCACCGGGACCGTCAGCGCCCTCGTCGCCGGCGAGATCGAACGCCCCCGGGTCGGCCCCATGCGGGACATCGCCGCCACCATCCAGCCCGAACAGGACGACCTCGTACGCTCCGAGCCCGCCGCCTCCCTGTGCGTGCAGGGCGCGCCCGGCACCGGCAAGACCGCCGTGGGCCTGCACCGGGCCGCGTACCTCCTCTACACGCATCCGCAGCGCGTCCGCCGCTCCGGCCTCCTCGTCCTCGGCCCGCACCGGGCCTTCCTCGCGTACATCGCCGAGGTGCTGCCCTCGCTCGGCGAGACCGGGATCCGGCAGGCCACCCTCGACGACGAGATCGCCCGCCACCCGGTCCGGGCCGAGGACGGCGAGGCGGCGGCCCGGGTCAAGCACGACGTCCGGATGGCGGGGGTCCTGCGGCGGGCCCTCTACGGCAGGGTCGACCCGGCCCCGGCGGAGGACCTCGCGGTCCCCGACGGCTCCTCCCACTGGCGGCTCCCGGCGACGGAGCTCGCGGCGATCGTCGCCGGGGTGCGGGAGGAGGAGCCGCCCTACGCGACCGGCCGCGAGCGGGTCCGCGCCCGGGTCGTGCGGGCCCTCCAGCTCCGGGCCGAGCGCCGCTCGGGTCCGATGGGCGCGGCCTGGGCGCGGCGGATGGAGCGGGCGCGGGCGGTGACGGCGTTCCTCGACGCGTGCTGGCCGAAGACCGGTCCGGAGGAGGTCCTCGCGGAGGTCCTGACGGACCCGGCGGCCTTCGGGGCCCAGGAGGCGGCGGGGCCGCGGGGCCCGGCGGACCCCGGCCTCACCGAGGACGAGGCCGCCGCGATCCGCTGGGCGCGGCCGCCGCGCTCGTACCGCTCCGCGCGCTGGACCGCCGCCGACCTCGTCCTCCTCGACGAGCTCGCGGGCCTGATCGAACGGCCCGAGAGCTACGGGCACGTCGTCGTCGACGAGGCCCAGGACCTCTCGCCCATGCAGTGCCGGGCCGTCGCCCGCCGCACCGCGTTCGGTTCGCTCACCGTCCTCGGGGACCTCGCCCAGGGCACCACCCCCTGGGCCGCCCGCGACTGGGACGAGCAGCTGGCCCACCTGGGCAAACCCGGGACGCCCGTCGTGCCGCTCACCCTCGGCTACCGCGTCCCGGCCGCCATCGTGGACCTCGCCAACCGGCTGCTGCCCGAGCTCGGGGCCGACGTGCCCGCCGGGCGCTCGGTCCGCCGGGACGGCGAGGTGACGGTCCACCGGACGGCGGACCTGGCCGCCGGGGTCCGCGCGGCCGTGCGGGACGCGCTCGCGGCGGAGGGCTCCGTGGGGGTCGTCACGGCCGACCACCTCGTCGACGCGGTGGCCGCGGCCGCCGCCGGGGGCGGGACGAGGGTGACCGTGCTGCCCGCGTCGGTCGTCAAGGGCCTGGAGTTCGACCATGTGGTGGTCGTCGAGCCCGCCGCGATCCTGGCGGCCGAGCCGCGCGGCGCGAACCGGCTGTACGTGGTGCTCACCCGGGCGGTGTCGCGGCTCGCGCTGGTGCACACGGGGGAGCTGCCGGCGTTCCTGGAGCCCCGTACAGGGCGGTGAGCTCGGCGCCGATCCGGGCCAGGGCGGCGCGCGCCGCGGGCGGTTCGAGCAGCTCCACGCGGGCGCCGAGCCCGGCGAGCCGGGCGGCGACCACCTCGGGGGAGGGGCCGTCGGCCTCGAAGGCCGTCCAGCCGCCCGGGGTCCGCTCCCCGTACCGGATCCGGCCGCCGAGCAGGCCCTCCAGGACGGCGCCGGTGCCCGGGGCGGCCCGGCCCCGGACCGTCGCGGCGACCATCCGGTCCTCCATGCGGGCGGCGAGCGCGCGCCAGGCGGTGGCGAGGTCGAAGCCCTCGGGGCGCACGGCGGCGGCGCCGGTCTCGGCGACCGAGGCGACGCGGCCGACGCGGAAGGTGCGCAGGCCGTCCGCCGTGTCCGCGAGGAGGTAGCGGACCCCGGACTTCGCGACGATCCCGAGCGGCTGGACGGTCCGCTCGCGCGGCTCGCCGCCGGGGCGGGCGTACCCGATGCGCACCTCCCGCTCGTCGACCACGGCCCGCTGGAGCGCGGCCAGCAGGGCTTCCTCCGTCTCCGCGCCCGTCCAGTCGGCGCCGTCGACGGTCCCGGCGCGGGCGGCGGCCTCGGCGCCGGCGCGCAGCGGCGCGGGGAGGGCGCGGACGAGCTTGCGGAGCGCGGTCCGGGTCTGCGGGTTCGCGCCGGCGTCCGGTCCGGTGAGGAGGAACAGTTCCCGGATCTCGGGGGCCGTGAGGCCGGTGAGGTCGGTACGGGCTCCGCCGACGAGCGACCAGCCGCCGCCCTGACCGGCCTGCGAGTACACCGGGATCCCGGAGGCCGCGAGCGCTTCGAGGTCCCGGCGGGCGGTGCGCTCGGACACGCCCAGTTCGGCGGCGAGTTCGGCGGCGGTGACACGCTGCCGCGCCCTGCTCTGGAGGAAGAGCAGGGCGGCGACGAGTCGGTCGGCTCTCATGCCGCCATTGTCATCCGCCGGTCCTCGGCGGTGGTGGCCGCCGGACGCCTCAGGACGGTGAGGGCGACGGCCAGGGCGACGAGGAGGAGTCCGGCGCCGACGCCGAAGGCGAGGTGGTAGCCGCCGGTCAGGGCCTCGGGGGCGGGCCTTCCGGCCGCCGTGAGGGTCTCGGTGCGGGCGGCGGCCAGGGTGGAGAGGACCGCGACGCCGAGGGCCATGCCGATCTGCTGGGTGGTGTTGAAGAGCCCGGAGGCCAGGCCCGCGTCCGCCTCCCGTGCGCCGGACATGGCGAGTCCGGTGAGGGCGGGGAGCGCGAGCCCGAAGCCCGCGGCGAGCAGCATCACCGGGAGCAGGTCGGTGGCGTACGAGGCGTGGACGGGGACGCGGGCCAGCAGGCCGAGGACGCCGACGAGCAGGACCAGGCCGGTGAGCAGGACGTTGCGCTCGCCGAAGCGGGCGATGAGGGGGGCCGAGACGCCGAGCGAGACGGCGCCGATGACGAGCGCGGCGGGGAGCATCGCGAGGCCGGTCTCGGCGGCTCCGTATCCGAGGACCTTCTGCAGGTAGAGGGCGACGAGGACCTGGAAGGAGAAGAGCGCGGCGACCATCAGCATCTGGACGGCGTTCGCGCCGGCGACGCTGCGGGAGCGGAGGATCCGCAGCGGCATGAGGGGCTGCGCGGCCTTCGCCTGGCGGAGCAGGAAGCCGGCCAGGAGGGCGAGGGCGAGGGCCCCGAGGCCGAGGGTGTGCGCCGAACCGGCCCCGTACTCCTCGATCTTGACGACGGCGTAGATCCCGGTCATGAGGCCGGCGGTCACGAGCAGCGCGCCGGTGGCGTCGGCTCCGGCCCGCAGGCCGAGGCTGCGGTCGGCCGGGAGGGCGCGGACGGCGACGAGGAGCGCGGCGACGCCGATGGGCAGGTTGATGAAGAAGATCCAGTTCCAGGCGAGGGCGTCGGTGAGGACGCCGCCGAGGACCTGGCCGAGGGAGGCGCCGGCGGCGCCGGTGAAGCTGAACACGGCGATGGCGCGGGCACGGGCGCGGGGTTCGGTGAAGAGGGTGATGAGGATGCCGAGGCCGACGGCGGAGGACATCGCGCTGCCGATGCCCTGGAGGAAGCGGGCGGCGATGAGGACGGCGGGGGTGGCGGCGACGCCGGCGAGGAGCGAGGCGGCGGTGAAGACCCCGGTGCCCGCGAGGAACATCCGCTTGCGGCCGATGAGGTCGCCGAGCCGGCCGGCGAGGAGGAGGAGCGAGCCGAAGGCGATCAGGTAGGCGTTGACGACCCAGCTGAGGCCGGCGGGGGTGAAGCCGAGGTCGCCCTGGATGGCGGGCATGGCGACGGTGACGATGCTGCCGTCGAGGACCGTCATCAGCATGCCGGTGGCGAGGACGCCGAGGGCGAGGCGGGGGCTGGCGGGCGCGGACATGGGGACCACTCCTGTTCGTCGGAGGCGACAGGAGTGACATTAGCAGAAGGTTTTGTTGCAGACTATTTTTTACGGGAGGGGTTCGGGGTCATCCGCGCTGACGGGCCCGGCGGGCGGGCGTCGGGCTCTCGACGGGGGTCGCGAGATGGCCGGTGGCCAGCCGGTTCAGGGCGCGCAGCAGGACGGTACGCTCCTCGGCGGGAAGGGCGGCGAGGGCGCCCTCGTGGACGCCGTCGACGATCGCCTGGCTCTGCCGGGCGACCGCGGCCCCGGCCTCGGTCACCGCGATGATCCGCGCCCGGCGGTCGGTGGTGGACGGCCTGCGCTCGGCGAGCCCGGCCTTCTCCAGGGCGTCGACGGTCACCACCATCGTCGTCTTGTCCATGTCCCCGATCTCGGCGAGCTGCGCCTGCGTCCGCTCCTCCTCCAGGGCGTGCACCAGGACGCAGTGCATGCGCGCGGTGAGCCCGATCTCCGCGAGGGCGGCGGCCATCCGGGTGCGCAGGACGTGACTGGTGTGGTCGAGGAGGAAGGAGAGGTCGGGTTCGGTGCGGGTGGGTGCCATGGCTGTCATGCCTGCCAGGGTAACGAGCATGGGTCCGTCACGGACGGTCCCGAAGCGGACGAACGACGGCCGGCGCCTGCCGGGACGGCGCCTTGTGCGGGCCTGCACCCGCTGGGGCTGCGCCCCCGCGCCCGTGTGGCGCCTCGCCTGCTGCCCGTGTGTCGCCTCGCCTGCTGCGCGTGTGGGCCTCCCGCCGCTGCCCGTGTGGGCAATCGTCCCGCTGGGGCGGGACGGGTGGGCACACGGGACGGCGCGCTCAGCGGCGCCTCCGCGTTCCGGGCCTGGACCCGCACCATCAGGGCGGCGCACCTGTCGGTGCGGGTCAGGGCGCGGGAGCCTAGGCCCGGCAAGAGGCGCCGTCCGTTGTGCCCACCCGTTC
>NZ_JBHWFF010000037.1:0-6525 GCF_042733785.1 Streptomyces sp. NPDC059695
TCCTCGGCTGGGGGGGGCTGGTGTGGGTGCCGGGGGGGCGGGGGGGGCCCGCGCGCGCCCCGCCCCGCCCCGTCGTCCGCACCGTACGCGGGCGCGTGAAGGCGTGACGGGCCCGTACGGGCGCGAACGAAAGGGCGGCCACCCCCTGACAGGGTGGCCGCCCTTTCGGCGCCTACAGGCCGCCTTACTTGCCCTTGGCGGCTTCCTTGAGCTTCGAGCCCGCGGAGACCTTCACGCTGTAGCCGGCCGGGATGTCGATCGGGTCGCCGGTCTGCGGGTTACGAGCGGTGCGAGCGGCACGGTGGGTGCGCTCGAAGGTCAGGAAGCCGGGGATGGTGACCTTCTCGTCACCCTTGGCGACGACCTCGCCGACGGTCTCGGCGAGAGCGGCCAGCACGGCGTCGGCGTCCTTGCGGGTCACCTCGGCGCGGTCGGCCAGGGCGGCCACCAGCTCACTGCGGTTCATGTTGTTACTCCCGTGTTCTTCTTGCCTGTGAGGCGTGCCACGCGGCGGAAGCCGCGCGATTGGGTACAGCGAAGCCGATGCTGCCAGGGCCCTCGGACAGTCCCCGGACCCGGGTCAAATGACAGACCCTCGCGCCCAAACACGCATCCTGCCCCCACCAGCGGCGGGAACGCCAATCCGGCACCCCCGCGGGTCACACGAAAAGCGCCAGAGCCCCGTGGTGGTGACGTTCTGTCGACACCGCGAAAACCACGCGGAGCCGAAAAGCCACCCTAAAGGCGGGTTTACGGCTCCGCGAATCGCGACGCGCCGTCAGCGCCCGGACGGCGCCGTGCCCGGGCCCGCGGCCTTCGCCGCGGTCCGGACCGCGCCGGCCACCGCGCCGGCGACCTTGTCGTTGAAGACCGACGGGATGATGTAGTTCGGGTTCAGCTCGTCCTCGGTGACCACGTCGGCGAGGGCGGAGGCCGCCGCCAGCATCATCTCCGTGTTGACGGTACGGGACTGGGCGTCGAGCAGGCCGCGGAAGACACCCGGGAAGACCAGCACGTTGTTGATCTGGTTCGGGAAGTCCGAGCGGCCGGTGGCGACGACGGCGGCGGTCTGCCGGGCGGCGGCCGGGTCGACCTCCGGGTCCGGGTTCGCGAGCGCGAACACGATGGAGCCCTCCGCCATGGCGGCGACGTCCTCGGCGCCGAGCAGGTTCGGGGCCGAGACGCCGATGAAGACGTCCGCGCCGACGACGGCCTCCTTGAGGGTGCCGGTGACGCCCTCCGGGTTGGTGTTGTCGGCGATCCAGCGCAGCGGCGAGTCGGCCGGGGCGTCCACCAGGTCCTCGCGGTCCGCGTGCACGACGCCGTGGATGTCGGCGACGACGGCGTGCTTCACGCCCGCGGCGATCAGCAGCTTGAGGATGGCCGTACCGGCGGCACCGGCACCGGACATGACGACCCGTACGTCGCCGATGCCCTTGCCGACCACGCGCAGCGCGTTGGTGAGCGCGGCGAGGACGACGATGGCGGTGCCGTGCTGGTCGTCGTGGAAGACGGGGATGTCGAGGGCCTCGCGCAGACGGGCCTCGATCTCGAAGCAGCGGGGCGCGGAGATGTCCTCCAGGTTGATGCCCGCGAAGCCGGGGGCGATCGCCTTGACGATCGCGACGATCTCGTCGGTGTCCTGGGTGTCGAGGCAGAGCGGCCAGGCGTCGATGTCGGCGAAGCGCTTGAACAGGGCCGCCTTGCCCTCCATGACCGGCATCGCGGCCATCGGGCCGATGTTGCCGAGGCCGAGGACGGCGGAGCCGTCGGTGACGACGGCGACGGTGTTGCGCTTGATGGTGAGGCGGCGCGCGTCCTCGGGGTTCTCGGCGATCGCCATGCACACGCGGGCGACGCCCGGGGTGTAGATCATGGAGAGGTCGTCACGGTTCCGGATGGGGTGCTTCGACTGCATCTCGATCTTGCCGCCGAGGTGCATCAGGAACGTACGGTCGGAGACCTTGCCGAGGACGACGCCCTCGATGGTGCGCAGCTGCGCGACGATCTCGTCGGCGTGCGCGGTGGAGGTCGCGGCGATGGTGACGTCGATGCGGAGCTTCTCGTGGCCGGAGGCGGTCACGTCGAGGCCGGTGACGGATCCGCCGTGGGACTCCACCGCCGTGGTGAGCTGGGAGACCGCGGTTCCGCTGGCGGGAACCTCCAGCCTGACCGTCATCGAGTACGAGACGCTGGGCGCCGTTGCCATGGCCGAGTTCCTCTGCTTTCCCTGAGCTTCGTTGCTACGCCGCCCCGGCTGGTTGCCCTGGCGGCGCCCTCCGATGGTCGCACCTACCGGCCGGTAGCCGGTAATGCGGTCATTTTGTTTTCGGAAAGTAGTTTCCACCATACGAGAAGCTGACCGGAAACAGAAGAGGCCCCCGTCACCCGGAGGTGACAGGGGCCTCAACTTCGTACATACATCTAAGTGGCACCGACCCGCCATGCTCGCCTCGCGGCAAGTGGTCCCTCTGAGGGACGAAGGTTGGGCCCGGGGGCTTGGATCGAGCCGGTGCCACGACAAGGCTAACAAACCACCCTGGCTGGTGATTCCAGCGCCACAGGTTGACCTGAAATCAGCCCTGCGGCCTTGACCGCCGGGCTCCTCCCGCCGTCCTGGACCGCTCAGTCCCGCAACAGGTCCGGGACCCCGGCCGCGTCCGGCATGTCCCGGTCGCCCGAGAGCACCGTCAGCGCCTGCGTGGACCGCGTCAGGGCCACGTAGAGCACCCGAAGGCCGGCCGGCGACTCGTCCGCGATCTCCGCGGGCGAGACGACCACCGTCGCGTCGTACTCCAGGCCCTTCGCCTCCAGGGAGCCGAGCGCCACCACCCGGTCTCCCAGGTCGGCGAGCCAGCGGGCGGCCTCGTGACGCCGGTTCATGGCGACGACGACACCGACGGTGCCCTCCACCTCGGTGAGCAGCCGCCGCGCCTCGGACCGTACGGTTTCGGCCAGATCCGTCTTGGCCGGGACCGTCACGAAGCGGGGTTCGACGCCCGTCGAGCGGACCGCGCGCGGCGACTCCTTGCCCGGCATGGCCAGCGTCAGGACCTTCGCGGCGAGCGCGGCGATCTCCGCCGGGTTCCGGTAGTTGACGGTCAGTTCGAAGCGGCGCCGCGGCCGTGACCCGAGGGCCTCGTCCCGGGCCTCCGCGGCCTCGTCCGGGTCCGACCAGGAGGACTGCGCCGGGTCGCCGACGACCGTCCAGGTGGCGTGCCGGCCGCGCCGGCCGACCATCCGCCACTGCATCGGCGTCAGGTCCTGGGCCTCGTCGACGATCACGTGCGCGTACTCGGTGCGCTCCGCGGCGAGCCGCTCGGCCCGCTCCCGCTGGGTCTCCTCCCGTACCGGCATCAGCTCCTCCAGGCCCGTGAGCTGGTCCAGCGGGTCGTACTCCCGCTTCCTGCGGGGCCGGGCCGGGGCGCCGAGCAGGGTGTGCAGCTCGTCGAGGAGGGCGACGTCGTGGACGGAGAGGTCCCGGCGGCGCAGCGAGCGCGCCAGCCGCCGCACCTCGCCCGGGTTGAGGATCCGGCGGGCCCAGCGGCCGAGCCGCCGCTCGTCGGACATCGCGTCGAGGACCTGACGGGGGGTGAGCTCGGGCCACCAGGCGTCGAGGAACGACAGGAAGGAGTCCTCGGTCGACACGTCCTCGTCGAAGGAGGACCGCAGCTCGGCGGCGAGTTCGGGGTCGCTGTGCCGCCCGACGGCGCCGGACCTGGCGTACAGCGCGTCGAGGAGGAGCCTGCGGGCGCGCGGCCGGAGCAGGTTGACGGGGGCGGTGCCGCCGAGCACGTTGTGCCGGATGCGGCGCAGCTCGTCGGCCTCGAGTTCCAGCCGCCGCCCGAAGGCGACGACACGGAGCCGGGTGGGGGTCCCGGCCGAGACGGGCTCCTCCTCCCCCAGCTCGGGCTGCCTCTTGGGGGCGGGGGTCTCCAGGGCGCCCCGGGCGGCCTTCCGCAGCACGTGCACCATGCGGGAGGAACCCTTGACGCGGGCCACGGCCGGCTCGTCGTACGCGGTGGCCTCCGCGCCGTCGACGAGCGAGCCGACGGCGCGGATCGCGACCTGGCCCTCCTCGCCGAGGGAGGGCAGGACGCCCTCGGTGTACGAGACGAGGAGCGGCGTCGGGGAGACGATCAGGATGCCGCCCGCGTACCGCCGCCGGTCCTGGTAGAGCAGATAGGCCGCGCGGTGCAGCGCGACCGCGGTCTTGCCGGTGCCCGGCCCGCCCTCGACGTACGTGACGGAGGCGGCGGGCGCGCGGATGACGAGGTCCTGCTCGGCCTGGATGGAGGACACGATGTCCCGCATGGTGTGGCTGCGGGCCTGGCCGAGCGCGGCCATCAGCGCACCGTCGCCGATCACCGGCAGCTCGCGGCCGTCGAGGGTGGCCCGGAGCTCGGGGCGCATGAGGTCGTCCTCGACGCCGAGGACCTGGCGGCCCTTGGAGCGGATGACACGACGGCGCACGACCCGGCCCGGGTCGACCGGGGTGGACCGGTAGAAGGGCGCGGCGGCGGGCGCGCGCCAGTCGATGACGAGCGGGGCGTAGTCGGAGTCGAGGACCCCGATCCGGCCGATGTGGAGGGTCTCGCCGATGTCGGCCGTGTTGTCGGGCCGTACGGCGTCCTCGGCGGGCTCGACGGAGGTGTACGCCCCGTCGGGGCCCTTCTTCCCGTCCTTCCCGTACAGAAGGTCGATCCGGCCGAAGAGGAAGTCCTCGAACTCGTTGTTGAGCCGGTTGAGGTGGATGCCGGCCCGGAAGACCTGGGCGTCACGCTCTGCGAGGGCGCCGGGCGTGCCGACCTGGCCCCGCTGGGCGGCGTCGTTCATCAGGAACTCCGCCTCGTGGATCTTCTCCTCCAGTCGGCGGTAGACCTGATCCAGATGTTCCTGCTCGACACCGATCTCACGGTCTCCGACCGTGTCCACGGCTTCCTGCGCGGCCACCTAAGGCCCCCTTCTCACGTGCACTGGGCAGCCGTCGAGCGTACGCCACCGGGGGCCACCGTGTCAGTCGCGGGGGCTCCGCCACGTGCGCGCCCGTTGTGGGCAGGCGTTCCGCGGAGGCGGTGCCCCGCCCCGTGCGGGCCGTCGCCCGCTGCCCGTGTGGGCAATCGTCCCGCTTGGGGGTCCCCCCTGGACGAAGTCCTTGGGGGAGGGACGGGTGGGCACACGGGACGGCGCCCTCTCGCGGCGCCTCCGCGTTCCGCGCCTTGCCCCGCACCACCGGGTGCCGTCACCGGCGGTGCGGGTCCGGGCTCAGCAGCCTCTGGCGCCGGCAAGGGCGCCGTCCGTTGTGCCCACCCGTTCCGCCCCAGCGGAACGATTGCCCCCAACGGCGGGGCGGAGGCCCACAACGGGGCGGGCGCGGGCCCGCAAGCGGCTTCCTACCCGTCGTACTTGTCCGACGGCGACGCGTCCAGCGCCAGCCGGTACCCCCGCTTCACCACCGTCTGGATCAGCTTCGGCGCGCCCAGCGCCGTGCGCAGGCGCGCCATCGCCGTCTCCACGGCGTGTTCGTCGCGGCCCGCGCCCGGGAGCGCCCGGAGGAGGTCGGCGCGGGAGACGACCCAGCCGGGCCGGCGGGTGAGGAGGCCGAGGAGGGCCATCCCGGCGGGCGGGACGGGCCGCAGGGAGCCGTCGACGAGGACGGCGTGGCCGCGGAACTCCACGCGGTGGCCCGCGACGGGCAGGACCCGGGCGCGCCCGGGAAGCTCACGGCAGAGGAGCTGGACGAGCGGCCCGAGCCGGAAGCGTTCGGGCTGGTGGGTGTCGATGCCCTGCGCCTGGAGCGGCAGCGCCGTCACGGGACCGACGCACACGGCGAGCACGTCGTGCCGGAGCGCGGCGAGGAGTTCGTCCCGTACGCCCCGCTCGGCCGCCCGGGCGAACAGCGACGCGGCGGCGGGCGCGCTGGTGAAGGTCACCGCGTCGAGCCCGCGGGCGAGCGTCACGTCGAGGAGCCGGTCGAGCGGGCCGAGGTCCTCGGGCGGCATCCAGCGGTAGACGGGGACGCCGACGACCTCGGCGCCGCCCGCGGTGAGCGCCTCGACGAACCCCGGCAGCGGCTCTCCGTGGAGCTGGAGGGCGATGCGGCGGCCCGCCACGCCCTCCGTGAGGAGCCGGTCGAGGACCTCGGCCATGGACTCCGAGGAGGGCGACCAGGACTCGGTGAGTCCGGCCGCCCGCACGGCGCCCTTGACCTTGGGCCCGCGGGCGAGGAGCTCGACGCCGCGCAGGACGCCGAGGAGTGCGTCCCCGTACCCCCAGCCCTCGGCGGCCTCGACCCAGCCCCGGAAGCCGATCGCCGTGGTGGCGACGACGACGTCCGGGGTGTGGCCGATGAGCTCCTTGGTGGCGGCGAGGAGTTCGGCGTCGTCGGCGAGCGGCACGATCCGCAGGGCGGGGCCGTGGACGACGGCCCCCCCCGCGCCGCCGCCGACCGCGTCGAACGGCTGCCTCGGACCCGCCCCCTCCCGTGCCGACCTAAACAGAAAGCAGCATCCAGAGAGAGAGCCA
>NZ_JBHWFF010000037.1:6535-40273 GCF_042733785.1 Streptomyces sp. NPDC059695
GGGGGGCTCGGCGGCGGGCGGGGGTGGGGTTTTTTTGGGGGGGGGGGGGGGGGGGTGGGGGGGGGGGGGGGGGGGGTGGCGCCGCCCGCGGGGGGGGGGGGGGGCCGCCCCCCCCCCCGCGCCGCCGGAGCAGCGCGATGAGCTCGTCGGCGCGGCGTGCCGCGGTGACGCCGACCGTGAAGCCGGCGAGGGGGCCGTGTTCCTGCTCGTCCATGGGGCCTGAGCCTGACGGGGGCGCGTGACGGTCTCGGTTCGCGCGTATTTCCTGGTCGTTACGGTCCGCGCCGGGCACCGGGGGTCACACCCGGGCGTAGCCGGACCGGGGCTCCGGCTCCGTGACCGCCGCGGCGGTCGCGGGGACGGCGGCCGGGGCCCGAAGGTATACCGCCCAGGTGACGGCCATGCACGCCGCGTAGAAGGCGAGGAAGGCGACGAACGCGGCGGTGCCGGTGCCGGCGGTCTGGAAGGACTGCCGGAAGGCGAGGTTGATGCCGAGTCCGCCGAGCGCGCCGACGGCGCCGATGAGGCCCATGGCGGCCCCGGAGAGCCGTCGCCCGTAGCCCTCGGCGGCCTCTCCGGCGAGGCCCTGGCGGTGCCCCTGGGCGAGGAAGATCGCCGGGATCATCTTGTACGTGGAGCCGTTCCCGAGGCCGCTGAGGACGAAGAGTCCGATGAAGCCAACGAGGAAGACGGCGAGCGAGGAGATCACGGAGGCGTAGATCACGACCGAGGTGGCGGCGGCCATCGCGGCGAAGGTCCACAGGGTGATGCGGGCGCCGCCGTACCGGTCGGCGAGGGAGCCTCCGACGGGCCGGATGAGCGAGCCGAGCAGCGGGCCGACGAAGGTGAGCGAGGCGGCCTGGAGCGGGGTGCGGCCGAACTGGGTCTGGAGGACGAGGCCGAAGGCGAAGCTGTAGCCGATGAAGGAGCCGAAGGTGCCGACGTAGAGGAAGGCCATGATCCAGGTGTGCCGGGCCCGCACGGCCTCCTTCGCGGCCCCGGTGTCGTTCCTGACGGGGGCGAGGTTGTCCATGAAGAGCGCGGCGCAGAGGGCGGCGACGACGATCAGGGGCAGGTAGACGCCGAGCACGATCCTCGGGTGCATGGCGCCCGCGGTGCCGATGACGAGGAGGCCGGTGAGCTGCACGACGGGCACGCCGATGTTGCCTCCGCCGGCGTTGAGGCCGAGCGCCCAGCCCTTCTTCCGCAGCGGGAAGAAGGCGTTGATGTTGGTCATCGAGGACGCGAAGTTGCCGCCGCCGACGCCGGTGAGCGCCGCCACCAGGACGAGGGTGGTGTACGAGGTGCCGGGCCGCATCACCGCGAAGGCGAGGCCGGTGGGCAGCAGGAGCAGCAGGGCGCTGAGGACCGTCCAGTTGCGGCCGCCGAAGCGGGCGACGGCGAAGGTGTACGGGACGCGGATCAGCGCGCCGACGAAGGTGGCGGTGCCGATGAGGAAGAACTTTCCGGCGGGGTCGACCCCGTACTGGGGGCCCATGAAGAGGACCATGACCGACCAGAGGCTCCAGACCGAGAAGCCGATGTGCTCGGAGAGGACGGAGAAGGCCAGGTTGCGCCGCGCGATCCGTTCCCCCTTCTCCCGCCAGAAGGTCTCGTCCTCCGGGTCCCAGCGTTCGATCCAGCGGCCACCCATCCCGCACCTCCACACCATCGGATACCTGACGCGGACGACGCTAGGAAGGGCGCGTTTCAGGCCGGTGCCGTGAGGTGTCGGTGACGGAACCTTGCTCTCACCCGGAGCGCATGGTCCCTGTGAGCGCCCCGCCGCCCGGTGTCACGCGGGCAGCCCCGGCTCCCCCTCGGGCAGCCAGGCGCCGGGCGGGCGGCGCAGCCAGCCCTCCCGGGCGCCCAGCTCGGCGGCCGCGCGGCGCAGGGCGTCCAGGCCGGGGTGGCGGAGCCCCTTGCGCCACACCAGGCTCACGGGCGAGAGGGGGACGGGGTCGACGAGGGGCCGGATCACCCGGTCGGGCATGGGCGGGAAGTCGACGACGGCGAGGATCGGGTTGCGGTGCTTGGCCATGAGCCGGCGGAACTCCTCGTGGCCGATCGCGAGCGGCGCGGGCGGGGCGACGGCGATGCCGCGGCCGGCGAAGAGGCGGGCGGCGAGGTCGGTCCACTCGGGGGTGCGGTCGTTCCCGGCCCCGGCGTAGATCCGCTCGCCGGCGAGGCGGGCGAGCGGCACCTCGGGCAGGCCGGCGAGGGGGTGGTCCTCGGGGAGGATCACGGCCATCGGCTCGTACCGGACGAACTGTGTGTCGAGCTGCGCCCTGAGGGCGGCGTCGAGCCCTCCGTACCGGCCGAAGGAGGTGTCGATCCGGCCGGCGAGGATGGACTGCGCGGCTCCGGTGAGTCCGCTCTCGTAGCGGGCCATCAGTTCCTGTTCCGGGGCGAGTTCGCGGGCCCGCAGGAGGACGCGCTCCTGGACGAGGTCGGGGCTGTTGAGGTCGACGAGGAGCGGCCGGGGCGCTGCCCGGAAGGCCTCGGTGAGCTCGTCGTGGGCGGCCAGGACGCGGCGGGCGTACGGGAGGAGGCGTTCGCCGTCGGGGGTGAGGGCGACCTGCCGGGTGGTCCGTACGAACAGGTCGGCGCCCAACTCCCGCTCCAGGCGCCGGATGTCACGGCTGAGGGCCTGCTGGGCGACGTACAGGCGGGCTGCGGCGCGGGTGAAGTGCAGCTCCTCGGCGACGGCGGTGAAGGCACGCAGAAGGCGGGGGTCGACGTCGTACGGGGAGGTGGCCACCGCGGCATTCAACAACACAGGTGCGTGAATGGCCACCGCTCAGGTGTTGGACCGGCGGGACCGTGCCGACCCACCCTTGGTCCATGCCGCAACCGGACCTCACCCTCACCCCGGCGGGCCCGGCCCTCGCCCCCCGCTACCGCGACCGCGCGCCCCGCGCGCTCCCCGTCGGCCCCTACCGCCGGCTCTTCTCCCACCCCGGCGCCCGCGCCTTCACCGCCGGGAACCTGATCGCCCGGCTGCCCATGGGCATGTTCGGCGTGAGCGCCGTGATCATGATCTCGTCGGCGTACGGCTCGTACGCCCTGGCCGGCGCGGTGACCGCCACCGGCCTCGCGGTGGGCTCCGTGACCGGCCCGCTGATCGCCCGGCTCGTCGACCGGTACGGCCAGGCCAGGATCGCGGTCCCGGCCACGGCCCACGCGGTCCTCGGCCAGGTGGTCCTGGTGCTGTGCGTCCACGCGAAGGCCCCGGTCTGGGCGCTGTTCCTCACGGCCGCCCTCACCGCCACCACCCCCAACACGGGCGGGATGTCCCGGGCCCGCTGGGCGCACCTCCTCCGGGGCGACCCGGACGCGCTGCACTCCGCCAACGCCTTCGAGCAGGCCGCCGACGAGCTCTGCTACATGCTCGGCCCGGTGCTCGCCGCCGTCCTCTGCTCGGCGCTCTTCCCGGAGGCCGGCACCCTGACCGCCGGGGCCCTCTTCCTCGGCGGCGTCCTCCTCTTCGCCGCCCAGCGTTCCACCGAGCCGCCGGTCGCCCCGCGCGGCCCGGCGGGCTCGCCGCTGCGCACCCCCGGCATGGCGCCGCTGCTCGCGGTCTTCCTCGCCACGGGCGCGGTCTTCGGCTCCATGGAGGTGGTCACCCTGGCGTACGTGGACGGCCCCGTCGCGGGCCCGGTCCTCGCCCTCCAGGCCGCGGGCTCCTTCGCGGCGGGGCTCCTCTACGGCCGCGCCCGCCGCACCGCCCGGCTGCGCACCTGCCTGGCCGCGATGGCCGTCCTGATGACGATGCCGCTGCTCGCCGCCTCGACCGGCTCCCTGGTGGCGCTCGCCGCCGGCCTCCTGGTGGCGGGCATGGCCACGGCCCCGACGATGGTGACGGGCATGGGCCTGGTCCAGCGCCTCACGCCCCCGGACCGGCTGAACGAGGGCATGAGCCTCGCCGTGACGGCCCTCCTGGCGGGCATCGCGGCGGGCTCGGCGACCGGCGGCTGGGCCGCCGACCACGCCCCCTTCGCCGCGTTCGGCTTCCTGATCCCGGCGACGGCGGCGGCAACGGCCCTGACCCTGTGCACGACGACCGGCGTGGGCCACCGGGCCCAGAACTGACCGAGCCGGCCCCGTGCCTCGGGCACGGTGACTCCGGCCCCGACCCTGGTGGGGCAGCGCACCACATGGGATGAGTGGAGGTGACTCCGCCCGAAGGCTTCCCGCGTTCGACGGCTACGCCGAGACGCGGAGGGCCAGCCCGGCCCTGTGCAGGACGTTCAGCGCGCCCACTCGGTCGGCGCTCTCCACCAGGCCGCACCGGACGCACTCGAACTTCGCTTGGGTGATGCGGTTCTGCCCGCTCACGTGACCGCAACCGCCGATCGCGGTCGGGCACGTGCGGGGGGTGTCGCGGGCGTTCACCGGGATCACCAGGCGAGCGGCACTTTCAGCCTTCTGCGCCAAGATCGCGAGAAACTGCCCCCAACCCGCGTCGAGGATGGCCCGGTTGAGCCCGGCCTTCGCGGCGGCACCGTTCGACAGGAAGCTACCGGTTCGTCCAGGTGCGGGCTTGGGAGCCGGGGCCCTGGTCATCCCGGCCACGTTAAGGATCTCGTGCCCGATCACGTCGTACCGCCGCACGAGCGTCAGGGCGGTCTTGTGGTGGTGGTCCAGGCGCTGACGGCGGATCTTCGCGTGGAGTCCGGCCACCTTCCGGGCAGCTGCCCGGTGCCTCTTCGTCCGGCGCTTCGGGTGCTTCGGAAAGGTCGAGAGGTACCGCTGCGCGGCCGCCAATCGGCCCGAGATCACTGCCCGGAACTTGGGGTTCGGCTCGTACAGCCCGCTGGATTCGGTGAGAAAACGCGTCGTGCCCAGGTCGATACCGACGGCCATCCCGGTGGCGGGGAGGGCATCGGCAGACACCTCGTCGCACGCCAGGACGACAAACCAGCGGCGGCCCTCACGTTTGACGCTGATCGTCTTCACTCGACCGCGCACAGGCCGGTGCCGGTGCACACGAACGTGTCCGATGCCCTGCAGTCGCACGCGCGTCTGCGATGCGCAGGGTGTGGAGTCCCAACGACAGCCGTCCCCGTCCTTCGGGAACGTGACAGTGTCGAAGTGTCCGACACCCTTGAACCGGGGATAACCCGGAGCCTGCACGGCCTTGACCCGGCGGAAGAACGCCTGAAACGCCTTGTCCAGCCGCCTCAGCGTCGCCTGCTGCGACGAGAACGACCAGCGCCCCTGAGTCTCCGGAGCGAAGGCGCGGATCTCTTTGAGCTGCGCGGACTGATCGCCGTACCTGATGGCTTTGGATGCGTGCCGGTAGGCATCGCGGCGCTCCTGAAGCGCCCCGTTGTAGAGGGAACAGTGATCGGCAAGCATGTCCAGGAGCGCCCGGTCCTGGCGGACCGTCGGGCGCAGAAGGAACTTGTAGGCACGCTTGATGTCAGGCCCCCTCACTCACCGCCCGCCATCACCACGCTAAGGCAGCACAAGGAACCCGTCAGCGGATCACTGTAAGTACGACAAACGGCGCCCTCCTGGCGGAGGGCGCCGTCTATGCATGGGATGACCAGCGCTGCCGCTCATGCGAGCGGCAGCATGTTGGTGGAGATGGCGGGAATCGAACCCGCGTCCAACGGTGCGGAATCAGGGCTTCTCCGTGTGCAGTCTGGTACGAGTTTCTCAGCCCTCCGGATCACCCAGACAAGTCCGGAACGGGCTCAGTCACTGTTTGATTTCCCTCCTACCCCCGTGACCGGGGCAGGAGGTTTAGATCCCTGAATGACGCCAGGATCCGGGTCGGGACCACCCCCGGGCTGACGCTCCTCACAGAGGCTTCTTGTCGTTACCTAAAATTAGGCAGCGAGGGCGAAGCGGGAGTTATCGCTCTTGGTGTTGGCGATTATTGGTTGCGACATATGGTTTACGAGATCATTGCCGCTTCCTCGACACGCTTCCCACTGCTTCGACATCCGCTGTCGAAACCGATCATCCCCATGTTGTTTTTTCAAAGGTCGCACCCTCGTCGGGGTGCAGGACCCATCGTACGTGACCGACGGGTGCCGTCGCCAGCGTATTACCGGCGCTAGGCGCTCTGCGCCGCCCGCTGCTTCCGCTTGGCCGCCGCGATCGCCCGGTTCGTCTCGCGCGTGTCCTGCTTCTCCCGCAGCGTCTGCCGCTTGTCGTACTCCTTCTTGCCCTTGGCGAGCGCGATCTCGCACTTCACCCGGCCGTTCAGGAAGTACAGGGCGAGGGGCACGATCGTGTGACCCGTCTCCTGCGACTTCGACTCCAGCTTGTCGATCTCGGCCCGGTGCAGCAGCAGCTTGCGCTTGCGCTTCGCGTGGTGGTTGGTCCAGCTGCCCTGCATGTACTCGGGGACGTGGATGTTGTGCAGCCACGCCTCGTGGTTGTCGATCTGGACGAAGCCGTCGACCAGCGAGGCCCGGCCCATGCGCAGCGACTTCACCTCGGTGCCCATGAGCACCACACCGCACTCGTAGGTGTCGATGATGTGGTAGTCGTGCCGCGCCTTCTTGTTCTGCGCGATGAGCTTCCGCTCCGGCGCCTTGTCCTGGTTCTTCTTGGCAGGCTTGCCCTGCACGTTCACGAGTCCCTTTGCCATAGTGCGGTCATTTTCGCACTACGAGCCCCCTCCGAGGCCACTCAATACCGTTCTCGCCCGCTCCTCGGCCCCCGCCTCCGCCGCCAGGTCCGGCGTGATGCCCCGGCCGTCGACGGCGTGCCCGGCGGGAGTGCGGTAGTGGCCGACGGTCAGCTCGGCGACGGAACCGTCCGGCAGGGCGCTCGGCATCTGGACGGAGCCCTTGCCGAAGGTCCGCGAGCCGACCGTGACCGCCCGGCCCCGGTCCTGGAGGGCCCCGGTGAGCAGCTCGGCCGCGCTCATCGTGCCCCCGTCGATCAGCGCCACCAGGGGCCTGCCGGTGTCGCCGCCGCCCTCCGCGTACACGGCCCGCTGCTCCCCCTCCACGTCGTACGTGGCGACGAGCCCGCCGTCGAGGAAGGCGGAGGCGGCGACGGCCGCCTCCGCGACCAGGCCGCCCGCGTTGCCCCGCAGGTCCAGGAGGACCCCCGCCCCGGCCGGGGCGGCCCGCACGGCGTCCCGCACGCGCGTGCCCGCGCCCTTGGTGAAGGCGGCGACCCGGATCAGTACGGCCCCGTCGTCGAGGCGGCGGACGGTGACCGGGTCCGTCGCGAGCCGGGCCCTGCGCAGGGTCTGCGTCCAGGCGGCGCGGCCGCGCTCGACCCGGAGGGCGACGGCCGAGCCGGGAACGCCGTCACCGCGCAGCAGCGAGACGACCTCGGAGACGGAGAGCCCGTCGACCGGGCGCCCGTCGACGGACACGAGCCGGTCGCCGGCCCGCAGTCCGGCCCGCTCGGCGGGCCCCCCGGGCTGCACCCGCGTCACCCGCACCCCGCTCGCCCCGGCCCGCCCGGCGGAGAGGCCGACCCCGGTGTAGGCGCCGCCGAGGGCCTGCTCGAACTCCGCGTACTCCTTCTTGTCGTACACCGCGCCCCAGCGGTCCCCGCTGCGGCTGACGAACTCCTCGGCGGCCTTCTTGCCCGACTTCCCGTCGGCCATGGCCGCCGCGGCGGCCCGGCTGAGCGCGGCACGGTCGACGGTCTCGCCGGCCGGAGCGGCCCGGGCGGGCCGCTCCGGGCCCGAACGCTCCTGCCGGGGCAGCGAGCCGGTCGCCGCGGCGGTGGCGAGGACCCCGGTGAAGACCAACGTCAGAACGGCCCCGCGGACGACTCCGCGGGGCCGGATACAGAAGGGTGCGGGCCCGGCCGGCATGCCGCCCACTCTAGGACAAGGCGATGGCGCCGCACGGGCTTTGCCCGCACGACGCCATCGGCCGTCAGTGGTGTCTTCTCACACCTTGAGGTACTTGCGCAGCGCGATGAAGGCGGCCACGGCCGGCATGAGCAGGCCGATGGCGATCACCAGCGGCAGCTTGGCGAGGACGGCGTCCCAGCCGATGAAGTTGACCAGCTGCATCTTCTCGGCGAGCGCGATGCCGTGGTCGATGAGGAAGTAGCGGCCGACCAGCAGCAGCACGCAGGCGACGCCGCCGCCGAGGAGTCCGGCGAAGGCGGCCTCCATGATGAACGGCATCTGGATGTAGAAGCTGGACGCGCCGACGAGCCGCATGATGCCGGTCTCGCGGCGGCGGCTGAAGGCCGAGACGCGCACGGTGTTGACGATCAGCATCAGGGCGATGACCAGCATCAGGCCCATCACGCCGAGGGCCGCGATGTTCATGCCGTTCATGAGGTCGAACAGGTTCTGCAGGATGTTCCGCTGGTCCTGCACCGACTCGACGCCGTCGCGGCCGGCGAAGGCCGTGGCGACGACCTTGTACTTCTCCGGGTCCTTGAGCTTGACCCGGAAGGACTCCTGCATCTGGTCCGGCGTCACCACGGAGGCGATGGCGGTGTCGCCGTACTGCTCCTTGTAGTGCTTGAACGCCTCGTCGGCCGACTCGTGCTGGACGGACTCGACGATGTCCATCTTCCTCAGATCGGCCTCGATCTGCTTCTTCTGCTGGCCGGTGACCGCGCCCTTGGAGCACTTGGCCGCCGTGGCCGCGTCGGCCTTGTTGCAGAGGAAGATGGAGACGTTGACCTTGTCGTACCAGTAGTCCTTCATCGTGCTGACCTGCTCGCGCATGAGCAGCGCGCCGCCGAACAGCGCGAGCGAGAGGGCCACGGAGACGATGACGGCGAAGGTCATCGTGAGGTTGCGCCGGAGACCGACACCGATCTCGGAGAGCACGAACTGAGCGCGCATGGTGTTCTGGTTCCCCCGCCGTCAGTGCTGGTATCCGTAGACGCCGCGCGCCTGGTCACGGACGAGGCGGCCCTTCTCGAGCTCGATGACGCGCTTGCGCATCTGGTCGACGATGTTCTGGTCGTGGGTCGCCATGACGACGGTGGTCCCTGTCCTGTTGATCCGGTCGAGCAGCTTCATGATGCCGACGGAGGTCTGCGGGTCGAGGTTGCCGGTGGGCTCGTCGGCGATCAGCAGCATCGGCCGGTTGACGAAGGCACGGGCGATGGCGACGCGCTGCTGCTCACCGCCGGAGAGCTCGCCCGGCATGCGGTCCTCCTTGCCGCCGAGTCCGACCAGGTCGAGCACCTGCGGCACGGCCTTGCGGATCTCGCCGCGCGGTTTGCCGATGACCTCCTGCGCGAAGGCCACGTTCTCGGCGACGGTCTTGTTGGGCAGCAGGCGGAAGTCCTGGAAGACGGTGCCCAGCTGGCGCCGCATCTGCGGCACCTTCCAATTGGAGAGCCGGGCCAGGTCCTTGCCGAGGACGTGCACCTGCCCCTGGCTGGCGCGCTCCTCACGCAGGAGCAGTCGCAGGAAAGTCGACTTTCCGGAGCCGGAGGAACCGACGAGGAAGACGAACTCCCCCTTCTCGATCTCCAGGGAGACGTCCCGGAGCGCGGGGCGGCTCTGCTTCGGATAGGACTTGGAGACATTGTCGAATCGGATCACGGATGCACCACGGTCGGCCGGGAGTAGGTGTGCGTGACCTTACGCGACCGGGGATCACCCGCGCAGTCGCGGTCCTGGCTTGCGACGTTTATCCTTTTCGCCCTTCCGGACCGAAGGCGGGCAATCCGGCGGGGCGCGCCGAAACGCCGCGGAGCTGGCACAGTGGTAGGGGGAACGTCCGGGTCCCTCCGGACGTTGTCCTGGTGTGTACCCCAGTGCGGGAGGAGGAGAGCGCATGACCTACGACCGACTGGTGTGCGCCAATTGCGCGGCCCCGGTCGCCGAGGGCCGCTGTCCCGTCTGCCGCGCGAACCGGGAGCGTCTGACCCCTCAGGGGCTGTCCCCCGCGATGCTGCTGACGCTGGCGATCGCCCTGCTGGCGGCGATCGCCCTGCTCGCCGCCGTCCAGGCGGCCTGACCGGAGGGCGTACGGAGCCCGCACGAGCCGGAACCACGCGAAAGGGCCGGGGAGCGAACTCCCCGGCCCTTCGTCATGCGGCTACGCGTCCGCGCGGGTGCGTCAGACGGCGGCGCGGCCACCGCCGACGAGGCGCGGCAGCATCCGGAAGCCGATGCCGCCGGCGATCATGGTCGCGGCACCGATGATCAGGAACGAGGTCTCGGCCGCACCGGTCTCGGCGAGCTCCTCCTTCGCCTGACCCTGCTGGACGGGCTGCGAGCCGGCCTGGTCGGTGTCGGTGTTGTTCGGGGTGTCCACGCACTCGGCGCCGTCGAGGTCGACGGTGCAGGTGCCACCGTCGGTGGACGAGCCGCCGCCGGTGGTCGACGTCGAACCGCTGGTCGCGGAGCCGTTGGTGCCCTCGGAAGAACCGCTGGTCGCGGAGCCGCTGGTGCCCTCGGACGAACCGTTGGAACCGTTCGTGCCCTCGGAAGAACCGTTCGAGCCGTTCGTGCCCTCGGAAGAACCGTTGGAACCGTTCGTGCCCTCAGAGGAACCGTTCGAGCCGTTGGTGCCCTCAGAGGAACCGTTCGAGCCGTTCGTGCCCTCAGAGGAACCGTTCGAGCCGTTCGTGCCCTCGGACGAACCGTTGGAACCGTTCGTGCCCTCGGAAGAACCGTTGGAACCGTTGGTCCCCTCGGAAGAACCGTTCGAGCCGTTGGTGCCCTCGGACGAACCGTTCGAGCCGTTCGTGCCCTCGGACGAACCGTTCGAGCCGTTCGTGCCCTCGGAAGAACCGTTGGTGCCCTCGGACGTGCCCTCGGACGAACCGTTGGTGCCCTCGGAGGTGCCCTCGGACGAACCGTTCGAGCCGTTCGTGCCCTCGGACGAACCGTTGGTGCCCTCGGACGTGCCCTCGGAAGAGCTGTTGGAACCCTCGGTCCCGTTGGAGCCCGTCGAGCCCGAGATCCCACCGAGGATCGTGTTGCCGCCGTCGGTGTCACCCTCGGACTGGATGCCGACCTCGGCACCCTGCGTCTGGTTCGAGTCTCCGAAGTCGCCGACGGCCTGCGCGGCACCGGCCGCCGTCAGGGACGCACCGGCGATGATCACGGCACTGGCCGCGACCCGCACCAAGCGGATTCGCGTCTTGTTGGTCATCTGGCTGCTACCCCCAGTAGCTCATCTCGTCATGGGGCAGCGCTCGGGCACCTCGCGCAGCGGGGGTGCGTCACGACTGGACCGGCCCCCGTTCACACGCGTCCCAGAAAAGCGCATGCCAGTACGTCACCCTTCCGAGTTTCCGATGAGGCGTCAAGGTCGTTGCGCGTGCGATGCCCGAAAGATCACCAGGTGTCCGGCATGAGCTGATGCAACTGTGACGTGAGCCGGAACTCCGGCCCCGGAGACGGCAGTTCCCTTGTCGACAAAGCGCTCCGACGGCCTCGCTTCCGCTTGCGTCAGCGAACGCGCGGGAGCACAGGAACGGCGCCGGGCCCCGCACCGAGAGGTGCGGGGCCCGGGCACGTACGACCGAGGGGACTACTTGTCCTGCTGCTTGCGCCAGCGGATGCCCGCCTCAAGGAAGCCGTCGATCTCGCCGTCCAGGACGGCCTGCGGGTTGCCGACCTCGAACTCCGTACGGAGGTCCTTGACCATCTGGTAGGGGTGGAGCACGTACGAACGCATCTGGTTGCCCCAGGAGCTGCCGCTGTCCTTGAGGGCGTCCATCCGGGCCCGCTCCTCCTGGCGCTGGCGCTCCAGGAGCTTGGCCTGGAGGACGTTCATGGCGCTCGCCTTGTTCTGGATCTGCGAGCGCTCGTTCTGGCAGGAGACGACGATGCCGGTCGGGAGGTGCGTGATGCGCACGGCCGAGTCGGTCGTGTTGACGCCCTGGCCGCCGGGGCCCGAGGCGCGGTACACGTCGACGCGCAGGTCCGACTCCTCGATCTCGACGTGGTCCGAGGACTCGACGACCGGCAGGATCTCGACGCCGGCGAAGGAGGTCTGGCGGCGGCCCTGGTTGTCGAAGGGCGAGATCCGGACGAGCCGGTGGGTGCCCTGCTCGACGGAGAGCGTGCCGTAGGCGTACGGGGCCTTCACCACGAAGGTGGTGGACTTGATGCCCGCCTCCTCCGCGTACGAGGTCTCGTAGATCTCCGTGGAGTAGCCGTGGCGCTCCGCCCAGCGCAGGTACATGCGCTGGAGCCGCTCGGCGAAGTCGGAGGCGTCGACGCCGCCGGCCTCGGCGCGGATGTTGACCAGGGCCTCGCGCTCGTCGTACTCGCCGGAGAGGAGGGTGCGGACCTCCATCTCGTCGAGGGCCTTGCGGACGGAGGTCAGCTCCGTCTCGGCCTCGGCGAGGGTGTCCGGGTCGTCCATCTCCTCGGCGAGCTCGAAGAGCACCGCGAGGTCGTCGATCCGGCCGCGCAGGGTCTCGGCCTTGCGGACCTCGGCCTGGAGGTGCGAAAGCTTGCTCGTGATCTTCTGCGCCGCCTCCGGGTCGTCCCACAGGGACGGGGCCGCGGCCTGCTCTTCGAGCACGGCGATGTCGGCCCTCAGCTTCTCGAGGTCCAGGACGGCCTCGATCGACCCCATGGTCGAGGAGAGGGACTTCAGCTCTTCGGATACATCGACGACTGCCACGCGTCCAGCGTAACGGCTCGCCGCCGGTCCTACGGCAGTGAGGACTGCTTGGAGTCCTGCGGCGGGGCGTCGCCGTCCCCGGAGACCGCGAGGTAGCCGCCCGCGCCGAGCGCCCCCGCGACGACGACCGCCGCGACGGTGAGGGTGATGCGGCGCTTGCGGACCGCCTTGTGGCGGGCCGAGCCGGGACGGCGCGCGCCGGCGGGCCGCGGGGCCCGGGCGGTGCCGAGGGGGCCGCCGGAGAGCTCGTCGGGGGCCGGGACCCGCATGGAGGTGTGGGTGTCGCGGTTGGAGTCGGCGGAGGCGCCGGGGACGAGCGGGACGGCGGCCCGGCGCGGGCCGGGCTCCCCCGCGCCCGTACCGGTGGCGTAGGCGTCCTCCTCGTACGGCTCCGGGGCCGGCTCCGCGCCGGGCTCGTCGACGTCCAGCGGCGGGATGCCCTTGAGGAGCGGCAGGACGTCCCCCAGGCGGGCGGCGAGCTCGGAGGCGCGCAGCCGGGAGGCGGGGGCCTTGGCGAGGCACTGGACGATCAGCTGCCACAGCTCCTCGGGGATCCCGGGGAGCGGGACCACGGTCTCGGTGACGTGGCGGCGCAGGACGGCGCCGGGGTGGCCGCCGCCGAACGGGGTGAAGCCGGCGAGCAGCTCGTAGAGGACGGTCGCGAGGGCGTAGATGTCGACGGCGGCGCGCGGCGGGAGTCCCTCGACGATCTCGGGGGCGAGGTAGTCGGGGGTGCCGATGATGCGGGTGGCCTTGGTGCGGCCGGGGGTGTCGATCAGCTTGGCGACGCCGAAGTCGGTGAGGAGGGCGGGGTGGGCGCCGCCGGGGCCGAGCGGGCCCTCCATGTCGAGCAGGATGTTCTCCGGCTTGACGTCCCGGTGGACGATCCCGGCCTTGTGGGCGACGGCGAGGGCCTCGGCGACGTCCTTGACGATCGCGACGGCGGCCTCGGGCGCGAGGCGCCGCTCCCGGTCGAGCCGGGTGCGCAGGTCGGTGCCGCGGACGAGGTCCATGACGAGGGCGAGGTCGTTGCCGTCGACGACGAGGTCGCGGACCTTGACCACCCGGGGGTGGTCGAGTCCGAGCAGGGCGGTCCGCTCCTGGACGAAGCGGCCGACGAGCTCCTGGTCGGAGGCCAGGTCCTCGCGCAGCAGTTTGACGGCGACGGGCCCTTCGGGCCCCTCGCCGAGCCACACCGTTCCGGCGCTGCCCCGCCCGAGGATCTGGTGGGCGGTGTAGCGGCTGCCGATGTTCCGTGCCAAGACTGCTCCCTCAGCGGCTGCGGTTCTCGACAAAGCTACGCGTCCACGGCCGCCGGTCTCGACCTCCGAGCGGAAATCACCCCTCGGAAGTCGACAAATCGGCAGCGTTACTGCCCCGTACCGCCGGTAGTACCCCCGGAACCGGTGGAATCGACGAGCGAGGAGACCCAGCCGGTGAACGACGAGATGCCGTCGCCGATGGCCTCCCAGTAGCCCTTGCCCTGGGCGACCCAGTCCTGGAGCGGGGTGAGCTCCCAGACGAGCCAGCCGGCGACCACGAACAGGACGATCATGATCAGGCAGCCCTTGAGGCAGCCGAGGCCGGGGATCCGCACCGGGTTCGCGCTGCGCTGGCGCGGCGGGCGCGGCTCGCGCGGCGCCGGGGCCTGGGGCGGCGGCTGCGGCGGCGTGTACTGCTGCTGGGGCGGGGCGTACTGCTGCGGAGGGGGCGGCGGGGGCGCGTACTGCTGCGGCTGCTGCTGGTACGGCTGGGCGGCGGGACGCTGCGGGGCCGGGGCCGGGCGCTGCTGCTGGTACGGCGGCGGCTGGTGCCCCTGGTGCCCCTGGTGCCCCTGCTGCGGACCGTACGGGCCGGGCTGCTGCTGCGGCTGCTGGGGCCTGCGCTGCGGGCGGCGGCGCAGCGGGTCCTCGCTCGGGTCCAGGTACTGCACCTGGGTCTGCTCGTTGCGGTCGCGGACCTGGCGCAGCTGGCTCTGCCAGGGGTGCGGGTCCTCGGCCGGAGGGTTCTGCGGCACGGGCGGCATGACGGCCGTCGGGTCGGCGGCAGCGCCCGGGCCGCCGGTCGGCATGACGCTGGTCGCGGCGGCGGGGTCGTACTGCGGGGGCATCCCGGCGGCGGCGCCGGCGGCGCCGGTGGGCAGCACCTGGGTCGGGTCGGCGGCGCCCGGGGTCCGGCCCTCGGGGGTCCCCGGGACCGGCGCGGGTGCCGGGTCCGGGGCGAGGAGCGCCCCGACGCCGTCCGCGGCCTCGATCTGGGCGGGCGTGGCGTGCACGCCGATGCCGGCGGCGACCGCGCGCAGGCCCCGGGCGAGGTTCACGGCGCTCGGCCGCAGGTCCGGGTTCTTGCTGAGGCAGCGCTCTATGACCGTCCAGAGCGGTCCGGGCACGGTCGAGGGGCGGCGCGGCTCCTCGCTGAGGTGCCGGTGGAGGACCTCCAGGGCGGTGCCGCCGGCGAACGGGGGCCGGCCGGTGACGAGCTCGTAGAGGAGGATGCCCGCGCCGTAGATGTCGACGGCGGAGGTCTGCGGGCGGCCCTCGGCGGACTCCGGCGCCACGTACGCGGGCGTGCCGACGAACTCGTGGGTGCGGGTCAGGCCCGGGGAGTCGGCGAGGCGCGCGATGCCGAAGTCGGTCAGCATCGGGTGCATCTGACCGCCCTGCTCGGCGAGCAGGACGTTGGCCGGCTTGAGGTCGCGGTGGACGACGCCGTCGGCGTGGCTCGCGGCGAGCGCGTCGGCGATCTGGGCGGTGAGGAGCGCGGCGGCGACCGGGGTGAGCGGGCCGCTCTCCCGGATGTACCGGTGCAGGTCAGGGCCCTCGACGAGGTCCATGACGAGGGCGAGGACATCGCCCTCGACGACCAGGTCGCGGGTGCGCACGATGTTCGGATGGGTCAGCCGGAGGAGCACGGACCGCTCGCGCAGGAAGCGCATCACGATGTCCGCGTCGTTGGCCAGCTCCTCCTTGAGGACCTTGATCGCGACGGTCTCGCCGGGCTGGCCGGGCACGGCCGCCTCGGCGCCCGCCGTCTCCCGCTGGCGGGCTCGCCAGACGGTGCCCGTGGCGCCGCGTCCGAGCGGCTCCTCGAGCAGGTACTTGCTGCCGATAGGCCGCACGTCACGCGCTCCCTGCTGATCGTGGTCCTGGGGTGCTTCCCGATGTGTCCCCGGGTTCCTGTCCTCTGTTGTGACCCGTCCGGGTGTCCGACCCACTTTAGTGCCGCCGAACGGGTCACAGGCCGGTCGTCCACAGGCGGTTCCGATGCCGTGTCCGTGTGCCGCCGGGGGCCCGGAGCGGGCGGGAATCGTCCTGAACTTGTCCGGAAGAAGACGCTCCACGGGGGACGACGGTTGCCACGCATGCTCCGAAGGCATGTCCAACCGGGCTATTTCCCGCCCACCGGCGACCATTCAAGATCACTTGTGACCGACCCGCGGGCGTGTTGTCGGTGGCAGGTGCGAGGATGCCTGCAGCACGTCGTATCGACGGGGTCGGGAGCCCCCGCGCCGCCGTGCCGACCTGTACCGGGCGACGCGTCCGTGCCGGGTGGGGGGAGACACAGGGCGGTTCCCCCCTGCCGGGCCATCTCGCGCAGAAGGGACCGCTGACGGCGATGCAGATCCGGCTGACCGTCCTCGCGCCGTACGCCGGCCACGGCGCCGGCCGCACCTGCGACGTGCTCGTCACGGCCCCCGCCGGGACGGCCCTCGCCGCCGTGGCCTCGAACCTCGCCGCCGCCGTCACGGGACCCGACACCTCCGCCTCGGGCACGACCGTGCTCTACGCGGGCGCGGAGCGGCTCGACGGGCGGCGCTGCGTCCTCGGCGAACCCCCGCTGGTCGACGGCGCGGTCCTCTCCCTCCAGGTCCCGGGCCCGGACGACCGGTCCGACGAGACGGCCTCCGCCCGGCTGCACGTGGTGGCGGGCCCCGACGCGGGCGGCGTGCACCTGCTGCACGGCGGAGCGATCAGAATCGGCCGTTCCGTCGACGCCGACGTGCCGCTCGACGACCCGGACGTCTCCCGCTCCCACTGCACCGTGACCGTCGGCGGCGACGGCCGCGTCACGGTCGCCGACCACGGCTCGACGAACGGGACGACGCTCGACGGCACGCCCGTCGGCGACCGCCCGGTCCCGCTCCGTCCGGGCGCCCTGCTGCGCCTCGGCGAGTCCGCCCTCCGCCTGACGGGCCCCGGCGGCGGTCCGGGAGGTACGGACGCGGTGGCGACCGCCCCGGACGGGGAGGGCCACCTCCGGGTCGCGCACGGCACGGACCTGCCGGAGCCGGCCGACCGGGTGGGACCGTCCGACGACGCCACGCACGGCGGCGCGCGCGGGATCGCGTTCGGCGAGGTCCTCGACGTCCCCGACGGCGGGCACGCGCACGCGGGGGAACCGCGCGAGGCGCACTCCGGCCCGGACGACGGCGAGCCGCACGCGAGGACCCGGGAGACCGGCCGGACCCGAGGCCGCGGGGACGCGCCGCCCGGCCCGTCCGCGCGCACCGGCGGCAGGCGCGGGCTCGGCGCGTGGGCCCGGCGGCTGGCCGGCGGCCGCGAGGAGCTCCCCGCCGACGACGTCCACGCCTCCCCCGCCGCCCCGGACACCCACACCGGCATCCGCCCCGGCCCCGGCGCCCGGGACGGCGCCCCCTGCCCCGCGGCGGCTCCCGGCACCTGGCCCGACCCGGCCACCGTCCTGCTCACCGCCCTCGGCCCGGGCCCCCGGCTCTGGGAGCGCGCCCAGGACCACCCCGAGGCACTCGTGGTCCGGCTCGGCACGACGGACCGCGCCGACCTCTCCGGCGTGCCCGTCACCGTCGGCCTCCGCGAGGCCGGCTCCCTCGGCCTGGCGGGTCCCGGCGACCGGCTCACCGGGCTCGCGCGCTCGGTCGTGGCCCAGCTCGCCGCCCTGCACTCCCCCTCCGACCTGGAGATCGTGCTCATCAGCGCCGACCGGAACCGCTCCCTGGAGGAGCGGCGCCGCGCCTGGGGCTGGCTCGGCTGGCTCCCGCACGTCCGCCCGGCCCACGGCCAGGACTGCCGGCTGCTCCTGGCCTACGACCGCGAGCAGGCCCAGGCCCGTACGGCCGAGCTGACCCGCCGGCTCGACGACGGCCCGCTCGGGCCCGGCTGGCCCAGCGCCGACCGCGCGTCCGTCGCCGAGGCCGCCGCCCGCCACGACGGGCCGACGACGGTCGTGATCGTCGACGGCGACCCCGGATCGGCGGCGCTGCGCGAGACCGTCGCGCGGCTCGCGGGCGTGGGCGCGGCGGCCGGCATCCACCTCCTGTGCCTCGCCGAGGCCCCCTCCGCCACCCCGGACTCGCCGGTGGCCGCCACCTACGAGGCCGCGTGCGCCGCGTCCCTCGCCTTCCGCGAGTGCGGCGCCGCCGCGCTCCTCAGCGGTGACGTGGCGACGGCTCTGCGGCTGCTGCGGACGGCCGGCGGCCGGCTCGCGGGGCACGGAACCGTAGGCGTCGTCGACGCGGTGTCCGTCGCCTGGGCCGAGCGCTTCGGCCGGGCCCTCGCGCCGCTGCGCCCCGAGACGGCGGCGGCGCCGCACGGCAGGAGCGCCGCGCTGCCCCCGTCGGCCCGTCTGCTCGACGAGCTCGGGCTCGCCCGGGCCACCCCCGCCTCGCTGATGGCCCGCTGGGCCTCCGCCGCGGACGGCACGGCCGTCCTGGGCGCGGGCCCGCGCGGACCGCTGGCCGTGGACCTCACCCAGGAGGGGCCGCACCTCCTGATCGAGGGCCCGGCGGGCAGCGGTCGCACGGAGCTGCTCCGCTCGATCGCCGCCTCGCTCGCGGCGGGCGGCCGCCCGGACCGCCTCGGCCTGCTCCTCGTGGACGGCGCGGGCGGCGAGCGCGGCGAGGGCCTCGCGGTCTGTACGGAGCTGCCGCACGTCACCGAGCACCTGGTCGCCTCGGACCCGGTGCGGATGCGGGAGTTCGCGCAGGCGCTCGGCGCCGAGCTGAAGCGCAGGGCGGAGCTCCTGGGCGACGGTCACTTCGCCGACCGCCGGTCGGCTGCGCGCGCCGCCGACCGGATGATCGGGCAGCGCGCCCCGAGCGCGGCGGAGTCGATGCCGCAGGGTGCCCGCGCGACCGTCCGCGTCCCGGACACCGGCGACCTCGCCGACCGCCCGAGCAGCCGGACGCTCCGCACGGGCGACGGCACGATCGGCTCGCTCCCGAGCAGCCGCGGCGGCCGCACACGGGACGCCTCCCTGAGCGACCGCCCGAGCGGCCGGGTCCCGTACCCGGGCGCGGAGGACGTGCCCGGGCGCGCGAGCGGACGGGTCCCGTACCCGGGCGCGGAGGACGTGCCCGGGCGCGCGAGCGGGCGGGTCCCGTATCCGGGCGCGGGCGAGCTCGGCACCCGCCCGAGCAGCCGCACCCTCCGCACGGGCGACGGCGACTCCACGCCCCCACCGGACGACCGAGCCCCGCACACGGGCGCGGGCGACGTCCCGGGCCGCGCGAGCGGACGGGTCCCGTACCCGGGCGCGGAGGACCTCACCGGCCGCACCGGCGCCCGCATCCCCCACCCCGGCGGTGAGGACCTCACCGGGCGCGCGAGCGGCCGGGTCCCCCACCCCGGCGCGGACGACCTCACCGGCCGCACGAGCGCCCGCGTCCCGTACCCGAGCACCGGCGACCTCCAGGACGGCCCCGGCGGGCGCCTCCCCCGGACCGGCGGACTCCACGACGGCACCAGTGGGCGCGTCCAGCGGACCGGTGACCCCACCGACCGCACCGGCGGGCGCGTCGGCCGGCCCGGCGGAGACGGCTTCCTGGCCGACACGCCCAGTGGGCGGCTGCCCCGGCGGGACGGCGGGGGCCTCGACGACCGGCCGAGCAGCCGCACCCTCCGCACCGGCGACGACGTGACCGGTGGCCGGATTCCGCGCCCCGCCTCCGGGGAGCAGGCTCCCGCGAGGGCCACGGGCACCGGCCAGCTGCCGCGGCTCGTCGTCCTCGTCGACGACTTCGACGCCCTGGTCGCCCCCGCGCTCGGTGCCCCCGGCCGGCCGGCCGCCGGCTCCGTCGTACGGGCCCTGGAGGCCGTCGCGCGGCACGGCGAGCGGCTCGGGGTGCACCTCGTCGCGACCTCGGCGCGCCCGGACCGCACGTCCGACACGGAGCTGGCCCACGGGGCCCGGCTGCGGATCGTGCTCGACGCGCCCCCGGTGACGGCCGGCCCGGACGTGCCGTCGGCCGGGCGGGGACGCCTCGGGCATCCGGACGGCCGGGTCACCCCCTTCCAGGCGGGTCGCGTGACGGGCCGGATCCCCCGGACGGCGACGCTGCGCCCGACGGTCGTCCCGCTGGAGTGGGAGCGGATGGGTGATCCGCCCACCCGTCGCCCCGTCCGTGAGCTGGGCAACGGCCCGACGGACCTGGCCCTCCTGGCGAGCGCGCTGGACCGGGCGGCGCGCTCGGTCGAGGCGACGCCCGTGCCCCCGCTCACCCCGGCCGTGCACGGCTGACGGGACGTCACGAGGACGTCACGATCGTCCTCTTGACGCCGAAGGCGGTATTGCGGGGCTCCGCGGCCCGGCGTAGACCTGTCGGACGGACAGCGAAACGCACGGGAGAGACGGGGCAGCGATGCGTACAACTCTTCGTCCACGCAAGGCCGTTGTGGGTGTCACGGCGCTCACGGCGCTGGCCGCGGTCGCCCTCGCGGGCTGCGGCGGCGGGTCCGACAAGGACAAGGGAGAGCCCGCACCGGACCGCACGCTCTCCCTCAAGGGCGAGAAGATCGAGGTCGCCGCCGTCTGGACGGGCCCCGAGCAGGAGAACTTCACCAAGGTCCTGAAGGAGTTCGAGAAGCGGACGGGCGCGACCGTCACGTTCGTGCCCGCGCAGGACCCGATCGTGAACTTCCTCGGCACGAAGATCGCCGGCGGCTCCCCTCCCGACGTGGCGATGCTTCCGCAGGTGGGCGCGATCCAGCAGGCCGCCGCCCAGAAGTGGCTGAAGCCGGCCGGGCCGGAGGCGAAGGCGCAGCTGGCGGCGAACTACTCGCGCGGCTGGCGGGAGCTGGGCGCGGTGGACGGCACCCAGTACGGGGTGTACTTCAAGGCCGCCAACAAGTCCCTGGTCTGGTACAACACCGCCGTCTTCGAGAACGCGGGCGCCTCCGAGCCGAAGACCTGGAAGGACTTCCTCGGCACCGCCGAGACGATCTCGGCCTCCGGCGTGACCCCGGTCTCGGTCGGCGGCGCGGACGGCTGGACCCTCACCGACTGGTTCGAGAACGTCTACCTCTCCCAGGCCGGCCCGGCGAAGTACGACCAGCTGGCGAAGCACGAGATCAAGTGGACGGATCCGTCCGTCACCGCCGCCCTGAAGACGCTCGCCGAGCTCTTCGGCAAGCCGTCGCTGATCGCGGGCGGTGCGAGCGGCGCGCTGCAGACGGAGTACCCGGCCTCGGTCACGCAGACCTTCACGGGCGGCGACCAGCCCAAGGGGGCGATGGTCTTCGAGGGCGACTTCGCCGCGGTCAACATCGCCCAGACCAAGGCGGAGATCGGGAAGGACGCGAAGGTGTTCCCGTTCCCGAAGGTCGGCGACGCCGGCACCTCGCCGGTGGTGACCGCCGGGGACGCGGCCGTGGCCCTGAAGGACACCAAGGGCGCGCAGGCGCTGCTCGCCTTCCTCGCCTCCCCGGACGCGGCGAAGATCTGGGCGGCCGAGGGCGGCTTCCTCTCCCCCAACAAGAACCTGGACCCGGCCGCGTACCCGAACGACGTGCAGCGCGCGATCGCCAAGGCGCTCATCGGTGCCGGTGACGACTTCCGCTTCGACATGTCGGACCAGATGCCGCAGTCCTTCGGCGGTACGCCGGGCAAGGGCGAGTGGAAGGCGCTCCAGGACTTCCTGAAGAACCCGAAGGACGTCGCCGGGACCCAGGCGCGCCTGGAGGCGGACGCGGCGAAGGCGTACCGGTCCGCCGCGAAGGGCTGAGGCCCCCCGATGCCGCGGACCACCGCCAGGAGCAGGACCGTGGCGGCGGGGTTCCTGCTCCCCGCCCTGCTCCTGCTCGGCGCGCTCGTCGTCTACCCGATCGGGTACTCCGTCCGGCGCTCGCTCTTCGACCGCTCCGGCGACTCCTTCGTCGGTCTCGACAACTACCTCGCGCTCGTCACGGACGACTCGCTCCGCACGGCCGTCCGCAACAACCTGATCTGGCTCGTGGTGGCCCCGGCGGTGGCCACCGCGCTCGGCCTGGTCTTCGCCGTGCTCACCGAGCGGGTGCGCTGGGGGACGGCGTTCAAGCTGGTCGTCTTCATGCCGATGGCGATCTCGATGCTCGCCGCCGGGATCATCTTCCGGCTGGTCTACGAGCAGGACCCGGACCGAGGGGTCGCCAACGCCGTCTGGGTCGGGGTCCACGACACCTTCGCCGAGTCCTCCGGCTTCCCGCGGGCCCGGCCGCTGCCCGTGCACCCGCTGAAGGCGGCCGGCGGCGGCGCGTACGTCACGAAGGAGCCGGTACGGGCGGGGGTGCCGGTGCTGCTGCCGCTGGTCGGGGTGGCGCCGGGGCGCATGCCGCAGGACGCCCGCCCGGCGCACGCGCCGACCGGCACCGGCACGGACGTCACCGGAACGGCGTGGCTGGACTTCACCCGGGGCGGCGGCGGGAAGCCCAACGTGGTCGACCCGGAGGAGCGGGGACTGAAGGGGCTGCGGATCGAGGCGGTGCGGGACGGGAAGGTCGTCGCCACGGCCACGGCGGCGGCCGACGGCAGCTTCGCCCTGCCCGCCGACCGCGCCGACGGAGCGCTGCTCCGGCTTCCCGCGAGCAACTTCCGCGAGCAGTACAACGGCGTGGAGTGGCTGGGCCCGACGCTCGTCACCCCGGCCGTGATCGGGGCGTACGTGTGGATGTGGGCCGGGTTCGCGATGGTCCTGATCGGCGCCGGGCTCGCGGCCGTACCGCGTGAACTCCTGGAGGCGGCGCGGATGGACGGGGCGAACGAGTGGCAGGTGTTCCGGCGGATCACCGTCCCGCTCCTCGCACCGGTCCTCGTGGTCGTCCTCGTCACGCTGATGATCAACGTGCTCAAGGTCTTCGACCTGGTCTTCGTCATCGCGCCGGGCTCCGCGCAGGACGACGCGAACGTGCTGGCGCTCCAGCTGTACCGCTCGTCCTTCGGCACGGACGCGGATCTGGGGGTGGGCTCGGCCATCTCGGTCGTCCTGCTGCTCCTCGTGCTGCCGGTGATGGTGGTCAACATCCGCCGCATCCGAAGGGAGTCCCGCCGATGAGGGTCCTCGTCTCCCGCCTCGCGGCCCGTGCGGCGGGGGGCGCCGTCCGGGTCTTCCTCCTCGTCGCGGGCCTGTTCTGGCTGCTGCCGACCGTCGGGCTGCTGGTGTCCTCGCTCCGCTCGCCCTCCGACATCGCGGCGAGCGGCTGGTGGCAGGTGTTCACCGCCCCGGCGCGGCTGACCACCGAGAACTACTCCCACCTCCTCGCGAACGACACGATCACCGGCTCGCTGTTCTCCACCGTCCTGATCACGGTCCCGGCCACGCTGCTCGTCCTGGTCATCGGCTCGCTCGCCGGTTACGCCTTCGCGTGGCTGGAGTTCCCGGGGCGGGACTGGTGGTTCCTGGGTGTGGTCGCGCTCCTCGTGGTGCCGGTGCAGGTCGCCCTGATCCCGGTGTCGAAGCTCTTCGGCGCGGTCGGGCTCTTCGAGACGACCCTCGGGGTGGTGCTCTTCCACACGGCGTTCGGCCTGCCGTTCGCGATCTTCCTGCTGCGGAACTTCTTCGCGGAGATCCCGCGCGAGCTCCTGGAGGCGGCGCGGCTGGACGGGGCGGGCGAGATCCGTCTCTTCACGCGCGTGGTGCTGCCGCTCGGCGGCCCGGCGATCGCCTCGCTGGGGATCTTCCAGTTCCTGTGGGTGTGGAACGACATGCTGATCGCGCTGATCTTCGCGGACTCGCAGTCGCCGCCGATCACGGTGGCGCTCCAGCAGCAGGTCCGCCAGTTCGGCAACAACGTGGACGTGCTGGCGCCGGGGGCGTTCGTGTCGATGGTGGTGCCGCTGGTGGTGTTCTTCGCGTTCCAGCGGCAGTTCGCGTCGGGCGTGATGGCGGGCGCGGTGAAGTGACCGCCGGGGGCCTCGGGCACGGCGGGGGCCGTGAAGCGGCCGCTCCGGCCCGACGGCGAGGGCGGCCCGACCGCGAGGGCCGCCCGCCGCCCGAGGACCGAGAGCGAGGGCGCCCGCCGCCGTCAGGCCTTGAGCGCCGCGACCGCCGAGCGCGCGAGCTCGTCGACGTACCCCTTGGGCAGCGGCGTACGGACGACGACGAGGCGCCAGTAGAGCGGGCCGACGGCCAGGTCGAGGGCCTTGCCGGGGTCGGTGCCCTCGGGGAGTTCGCCGCGCGCGACGGCCTCGCGGACGACCTGCGTCATGACGCCCTGCTGTCCGTCGAGGAGCACGGCCTTCACCGTCTCGGCGATCTCGGGGTGCCGGGCGGCCTCCACGAGCAGGTCCGGGATGACCTGCGAGGCGACCGGGTGGCGCAGGGCGTGCGAGGCCACTTCGAGGAGGGCGCGCACGTCCCCGTACAGGGAGCCGCTGGCGGGTGCCGGCAGGCCCTGGGCGGCGAAGGCGCCGACGAGGTCGAGGACGAGGGAGAGCTTGGACTTCCAGCGCCGGTAGACGGCGGTCTTGCCGACTCCCGCGCGGCGCGCGATGCCCTCGATGGACATCCGGGCGTAGCCGACGGCCGCGAGCTCCTCGAAGACGGCGGCGCGGATGGCCTCGGTCACGTCCTCGCGGAGCACGGCTGCTCCGGCGGGGGTCCGGCGGGGGGTCGGGGCGGTCATGAACGGCATCCTAACGAACGGCGATGCCCCGGAGCCGTCACGACGAGACGGTTGCGTTCCGACGTACGCCGCCCTAACCTCCCCGTAGCGACGATACGGACCCGTTCCATCGTCGACGACAGCACGCGCCCCGCACCCCCGTCGAAAGCACCCGCCTGTGACCACGACCCTCGCCCCGCCCGTGCGGCGGGACGCCCCCGCGGAGGACCTCGGTGCCCTCGCCCGCCGCCACGGCCTGAGCGTCAGCGGTGCCCGCCCCTCGCTCCGCGTCTACGTGCGGGAGCTCTGGTCCCGCCGCGACTTCATCGCCGCCTTCGCGACCGCCCGGCTCACCGCCCAGTTCAGCCAGGCGCGCCTGGGCCAGGTCTGGCAGGTGATGACCCCGCTGCTCAACGCCGCCGTGTACTACCTGATCTTCGGCGTCATCATGAACGCGAAGAACGGCGTGCCCGACTACATCCCCTTCCTGGTGACCGGCATCTTCGTGTGGACCTTCACGGCCAACACGGCGCTGGCCGGCACCCGGGCGATCAGCGGCAACCTGGGCCTGGTCCGCGCCCTGCACTTCCCGCGCGCCAGCCTGCCGATCTCGCTCTCGGTCCAGCAGCTCCAGCAGCTGCTGTTCTCGCTCGCCGCGCTCGTCGTGCTGCTGGCCTGCTTCGGCGAGTTCCCGACCTGGAGCTGGCTGCTCGCCGTCCCGGCGCTGTTCCTCCAGGCGCTGTTCAGCACGGGCGTGGCGCTGGCGCTGGCCCGGGTCGCGGCCCGCACCCCGGATGTCAGCCAGCTGATGCCGTTCGTGCTCCGCACCTGGATGTACGCCTCGGGCGCCATGTTCTCCATCCAGAACCTGGCGGGCAGCGGGCGCTTCCCGGAGGCCGTCGTGCTGGCGCTCCAGTGCAACCCGGCCGCGGTCTACATCGACCTCATGCGCTTCGCGCTGATCGGGAGCTTCACGGCGGCGCAGCTGCCGCCGCACGTGTGGGCGCTCGCCGCCGGCTGGGCCGTCCTGGCCTTCGCGGGCGGTTTCATCTGGTTCTGGAAGGCTGAGGAGACGTACGGCCGTGGCTGAGACACCCGCTCCCCCCACCGTCATCGCCGACGGGGTCCACGTCACGTACACCGTGCACGGCGGGCACCCGGGCGGCCGGGGCGGTGCCACCGCCGCCCTGGGCCGGATCGTGCGCCGCCGGCCGGCTCCGGCCGCCCGCCGGGTGCACGCCGTGAAGGGCGTCAGTTTCGTCGCGCACCGGGGCGAGGCGATTGGCCTGATCGGTTCGAACGGAAGTGGGAAATCCACCCTCCTGAAGGCCGTCGCGGGTCTTCAGCCCGTCGACCGGGGATCGATCTACACCCACGGGCAGCCCTCGCTCCTCGGGGTCAACGCGGCCCTGATGGACGACCTGACGGGCGAGCGGAACGTGATCCTGGGCGGGCTCGCGATGGGCATGAGCCGCACGGAGGTCCGCGAGCGCTACGACGACATCGTCGACTTCTCCGGGATCAACGAGAAGGACGACGCCATCTCCCGCCCGATGCGGACGTACTCCTCCGGGATGGGCGCCCGGCTGCGGTTCTCGATCGCCGCCGCCAAGAGCCACGACGTGCTGCTGATCGACGAGGCCCTGTCGACCGGCGACGCGCGCTTCCGGCGCCGCAGCCAGCGGCGCATCGACGAGCTGCGGGCTCAGGCGGGGACGGTCTTCCTGGTCAGCCACTCGAACTCGACCATCACGGAGACCTGCGAGCGGGCGCTGTGGCTGGAGTCGGGAACGCTGCGGATGGACGGCCCGGCGAAGGAGGTGGTCGCGGCGTACGAGGAGTTCACGGCCCGGCCGGGCGCGAAGGAAACGAACAAATAAGACATTGAGGGCTAAAGTGCGGTGAGATGACGCACGATCACCCGCAGCCCGACCCCGTCCGGCCGCCGACCCCGTCCCGGAGCGAGGCCCCCTCCCTCACCAGGTCTCCCTTCGACTCCGACACCTTCACCTCCGCCACCTTCGTCACCGTCGGCCGCGGCCCCCACCTCGCCCTCGGCGTGGTGTGGCTCCTCACCCGGGCCGGGATGCTCCTGCTCCTCGCCCGCGACGACCTCGGGATCGGCGGGGTGGGCCGCGAGGTCGCCCTCTACCAGCACTGGTACGGGAAGTTCGCCGAGGGCACCTTCCCGCCCAGCGACGTCACCTGGCAGTACCCGCCCGGCGCGGGGCTGGTGATCATGTCGCCGGGCGTCCTCCCCTGGCTCAGCTACTTCCAGGCGTTCGTCACCCTCACGCTCCTCGCCGACGCCGTCGTCACGCTCGCCCTCGCCCGCGCCGACAGCGCCCGCCTCACCCACGGCGCCTGGGTCTGGGTCGGCGGCCTCCCGCTCCTCCTCCACCTCCCGCTCGCCCGCTACGACGTCCAGACCACCGCCCTGGCCGTCCTCGCGCTCCTCGCCCTGGGCGCCCGCTCCACCGCCGGCCACCAGCTCGGCGGAGCGCTCGCCGGGATCGGCGCGATGGTCAAGGTGTGGCCGGCGCTCGCCCTGATCGGCACGCCCCGGGGCCGTACCACCCGCGAGGCCTGGACCGCCGCCGCCGTCACCGCCCTCGCGCTCCTCGCCACCCTCGCACTCTTCTTCTCCGACTCCCTGGGCTTCCTGCGCCAGCAGGGCAGCCGCGGCATCCAGATCGAGTCCCTGGGCGGCACCGCCCTCGCCGTGGCCCACGCCACCGGCGCCTGGCCGGGCCGGGTCGAGTTCCGCTACGGCGCCTTCGAGTACGCCGGCCCGTACGTCTCCAGCCTCGGGCACCTCGCCCTGCTGCTCACCGTCATCGCCTTCGGCTGGCTGCTCCTGTGGCGCCTCACGGCGCACCGCTGGACCCCCGCCACCCCGCTCGACGCGGCCCTCGCCGCCGTCCTGCTCTTCACCGTCACCAGCCGGGTGATCAGCCCCCAGTACATGATCTGGCTGCTCGGCCTCGCCGCCGTCTGCCTGACCTCCCGCCACACCGTGATGCGCCCGGTCGCCCTGCTGCTCCTCCCGGCCGCCGCCCTCAGCTCCCTCGCCTACCCCGTCCTCTACGACGAGGTCGTCGCCGGCACCCCCGCGGGACTGACCGTCATGGTGCTCCGCAACGGCCTGCTCCTCGCGGCCTCCCTGCTCGCCGCCCGCCGCCTGTGGACCTCGACGACGGGCGGTCCGCCCTCCGCCTGAACCCTCCCGGACACGGGGAAGGGCCCCGCCGGAGATCCGGCGGGGCCCTTCCTCACGCACACGGTCAGCTGTGCGAACGGAGCAGCGTGCGCATCGTCCGCATGGCCACCGACAGGTTCGCCAGGTCGAAGGTGTCCGAGCCCTGGATCTCCTCCAGGGTCGTCCGCGCGCGGCCCAGGATCGCCGCGTTCTTCTCCTCCCAGGCCTTGAACCGCTCCTCGGGGCTCGTCGTGCCGTTGCCGACCGTCAGGACGTCGGCGGTCAGCGCCGCGTGCGCCGCGAAGAGGTCCTCGCGGATCGAGGCGCGGGCCATCGACTGCCACCGGTCGCTGCGCGGCAGCTCGATGATGCGGTCCATGAGGTCGGTGATCCGCAGCCGGTCGGCCAGGTCGTAGTAGACCTCGGCGACCGCGAGCGGCTCCTTGCCCGTGCGGTCCGCGATCGCGACGATGTCGAGCGTCGGGAAGGCGGAGGAGAAGCCGGCGACCCGCAGCGCGAGCTCCTCCGGCACGCCGACCTCGGTCAGCTCCTGCAGGATCGACTGGTACCACTCCAGGTCCGAGCCGCGCAGCAGCTGCGGCAGCTGGGCCCAGACCTCCTCGACGCGGTCGCCGAAGAACTCGATGGTCTCGGTGAGCTGGAGCGGCTGCGGCCGGTTGTTGAGCAGCCAGCGCGTGCCGCGCTCGACGAGCCGGCGGGAGTGCAGGCGCATCCGGGTCTGGACGTCGGCCGGGACCCGGTTGTCGAGGGCCTCGACGGCGTCCCAGACCTGGCCGAGGCGGAAGACGATCCGGGCGGCGGTCTGCGCGCGGACGATCTCCTCGATCGACGCGCCGGTCTCCTCGCGGAGGCGGTGCAGGAAGGTCGAGCCACCGGTGTTGACGGTGTCGTTGACCAGCACCGTGGTGATGATCTCGCGGCGCAGCGCGTGGCCGTCGACGGCCTCGGTGAACTTCTCGCGCAGCAGCGTCGGGAAGTAGGCGTGGAGCAGCCCGCGCAGGTACGGGTCGTCCGGCAGCTCCGTACCGATCAGCTCGTCGGCCACCGTGATCTTGGTGTAGGCGAGGAGGACGGCGAGCTCGGGCTGGCTCAGGCCCTTGCTGTTGTTGAGGAGGTCGCGGATCTGCCGGTCGTTGGGCAGGAACTCCAGGGACCGGTCGAGGGCCCCGTCGCGGCCCAGGCGGCGCATGAACCGCTGGTGGGCGTGGAGCAGGGACGGCGACTGGGCGACGGCGTTGGCCAGGGCGGTGTTCTGCGCGTAGTTGTTGCGCAGGACGAGCGCGCCGACCTCGTCCGTCATCTCGGCGAGGATCTTGTTGCGCTGCTTGACGGTCATGTCGCCCTCGGCGACGAGCCCGTTGAGCAGGATCTTGATGTTGACCTCGTGGTCGGAGGTGTCGACGCCGGCGCTGTTGTCGATGGCGTCGGTGTTGACCTTGCCGCCCTCGCCCGCGGGACCGCCGGTGCGGGCGAACTCGATGCGGCCCAGCTGGGTCGCGCCGAGGTTGCCGCCCTCGCCGATGACCTGGGCGCGGACGTCCTGGCCGTCGACGCGGATGGCGTCGTTGGCCTTGTCGCCGACGTCGGCGTTGGACTCGGCGGAGGACTTCACGTACGTGCCGATGCCGCCGTTCCACAGCAGGTCGACGGGCGACTGGAGGATCGTCTTCATCAGGTCGGCCGGGGTCATCTTGGTGACGCCGGCCTCGATGCCGAGGGCGGCCCGGATCTGCGCGTTGACCGGGATCGACTTGGCGGTACGGGGGTGGATGCCGCCGCCCGCCGAGAGCAGCGAGGTGTCGTAGTCCGCCCACGAGGACCGCGGCAGGTCGAAGAGCCGGCGGCGCTCGGCGTACGAGGCGGCCGCGTCCGGGTTCGGGTCGATGAAGATGTGCCGGTGGTCGAAGGCGGCGACCAGGCGGATGTGCTCGGAGAGCAGCATGCCGTTGCCGAAGACGTCGCCGGACATGTCGCCGACGCCGACGACGGTGAAGTCCTCGGTCTGGGTGTCGTGGCCCAGCTCGCGGAAGTGCCGCTTGACGGACTCCCAGGCGCCGCGGGCGGTGATGCCCATGCCCTTGTGGTCGTAGCCGGCCGAGCCGCCGGAGGCGAAGGCGTCGCCGAGCCAGAAGCCGTACGACTCCGCGACGCCGTTGGCGATGTCGGAGAAGGTGGCGGTGCCCTTGTCGGCGGCGACCACGAGGTACGTGTCGTCCTCGTCGTGGCGGACCACGTCGACCGGCGGCACGACCTCGCCCGCGACCAGGTTGTCGGTGATGTCGAGGAGCGCCGAGATGAACGTCTTGTACGAGGCGATGCCCTCGGCCATCCAGGCGTCGCGGTCCACGGACGGGTCCGGGAGCTGCTTGGCGACGAAGCCGCCCTTGGCGCCGACCGGCACGATGACGGTGTTCTTCACCATCTGCGCCTTGACCAGGCCGAGGATCTCCGTACGGAAGTCCTCACGGCGGTCGGACCAGCGCAGGCCGCCTCGGGCGACCTTGCCGAAGCGCAGGTGGACGCCCTCGACGCGCGGCGAGTACACCCAGATCTCGAAGGCCGGGCGCGGGGCCGGCAGGTCGGGGATGGCCTGCGGGTCGAACTTCATCGACACGTACGAGTGCGGCGTGCCGTCCGCCGTGGTCTGGAAGAAGTTGGTCCGCAGCGTCGCCGTGATGACGGTGAGGAAGGACCGCAGGATCCGGTCCTCGTCCAGGCTCGCGACCTGGTCGAGGGCGGCGTCCAGCTCCTCGAGGAGCGCGTCGATCAACTCGGTGCCGGCGCGCTGGCGCTCCGGGGCCATGCGGGCCTCGAAGAGGTTGACCAGCAGCCGGGTGGTGTGGACGTTGTTGCGGAGGGTGTCCTCCATGTAGTCCTGGCTGAAGGTCGAACCGGCCTGGCGCAGGTACTTGGCGTAGGCGCGCAGCACCATCGCCTCGCGCCAGTTGAGGCCGGCGGACAGGACGAGCGAGTTGAAGTTGTCGTTCTCGGCCTCGCCCGTCCAGGTGGCCGCGAAGGCCTCCTGGAAGCGCTCGCGGGCGTCGTCGGCGAGGTAGTCCCCGCCGTTGCCCGTGGTGACCGGCATCCGCAGACCGAAGTCGTAGATCCAGGCGTGGGCGCGGTCGGAGCAGCGCAGCTCGTAGGGGCGCTCGTCGGTGACCTCGACGCCGAGCCGGTTGAGGACCGGCAGGACGGCGGAGAGGGAGATCTGCTCACCCGTCTTGTAGATCTTGAAGCGGCGCTCGCCGGGGCCGGCGACGACCGGCTCGTACAGGGAGAGCGAGAAGTCCTTGCCACTGCTGGCGAGGGCCTCCAGGTGGACCAGGTCGGCGACGGCCGCGCGCGGCGAGTGGTCGGCCTTGTAGCCCTCGGGGAAGGCGTTGCCGTAGCGGCGCAGCAGCTCGGCGGCGCGCTCCTCGCCGCACTCGGCGGTGAGCGCCTCGCCGAAGCCGTCGGCCCAGGAGCGGGCGGCCTCGACGAGCCGGGCCTCGATGCGGTCGACGTCGGCGTCGGTGAGCTTGGCCAGCTCGGTGCCGGGCTCGACGCGGACGACGAAGTGCAGCCGGGAGAGGATCGACTCGGTGTTCCAGGCGGTGAAGTCGACGCTGGTGCCGTCGAGCTCCTCCTTCAGGATGTCGATGAGCCGCAGCCGGACGCGGGTCGTGTAGCGGTCGCGCGGCAGGTAGACGAGGGCCGAGTAGTAGCGGCCGTACTCGTCCTGGCGCAGGTAGAGCCGCAGCCGGCGGCGCTCCTGGAGGTACAGGACGCTGGTCACGATGGACTGGAGCTGGTCGACCGGGGTCTGGAAGAGCTCGTCGCGCGGGTAGGTCTCCAGGATCTGGAGCAGGTCGCGGCCGTCGTGGCTGTTCGGCGAGAAGCCGGCGCCCGCGAGGACCTCCTGGACCTTGCGCTTGACGACGGGGACCCGGCGGACGGACTCGGTGTAGGCCGCGGACGAGAAGAGCCCGAGGAAGCGGCGCTCGCCGATGACGTTGCCGTCGGCGTCGAACTTCTTCACGCCGACGTAGTCGAGGTACGAGGGGCGGTGCACGGTCGCCCGGCTGTTGGCCTTCGTCAGGATCAGCAGCTTGTGCTCGCGGGCCTTGGCGCGGGCGTCGGCGGGCAGCCGGCTGAAGGACGGCGACACGGGGTGGGCGTGGTGGCCCTGGTCGTCCGCGCCGTGCAGCGGGTCGGAGCGCAGGATGCCGAGGCCGGTGCCGGGCACGGCGGACAGGGCGTCACCGTTGACCAGCTCGTACTCGCGGTAGCCGAGGAAGGTGAAGTGGTCGTCGGAGAGCCAGCGCAGCAGCTCCTGGGCCTCTTCGACCTCGGTGGGCCGCAGGTCGGAGGCGGTGGGCTCGGCCGGCAGGCCCTCGGCGATGCGCAGGGCCGCGTCGCGCATCTTGTCCCAGTCCTCGACGGTCTCGCGGACGTCGGACAGGACGCGCAGCAGGTCGTTGGTGATCTGCTTGAGGTCGGCCTTGTCGGTCTCGCGGTCGATCTCGACGTGGATCCAGGACTCGGTGAGCGCGTCGTGCGGCAGCTCGCCGTGGATCTGCGCCGCCAGGACCTCGATGAGCTTCCCGGCGACGTCACGGCGGACGAGGACCTGCGGGTGGATCACGACGTGGATGCCGCGGCCCTGGCGGGAGAGCTCGTTGGTGACCGAGTCGACGAGGAAGGGCATGTCGTCGGTGACGACCTCGACGACGGAGTGGCTGCTGGTCCAGCCGTTCTCCTCCACCGTCGGGGTGTGGACGCGCACGCTCGCGGTGCCCTGCGGGCGGTTCTCCGCGAGCCGGTAGTGAGAGAGCGCGGCGCCGAACACGTCGACCGGGTCGCGGTCGGCGAGGTCCTCGGGCGCGGTGTGCAGGTAGTAGCGCTGGAGGTACTCGAGCACCGTGTCCCGGTCCGGGCGCTTGCCCGCGCCCTCCGGGCCCGTCGGAAGTCGCCCCCCGACCGGGCTGTGCTCAGCTACCCGAGCGGCCCTCTCGAGCAGCTCGGCCTTGGCTTCGTCCAGCTTGGTCTGCATGTCCTCTGACTCCTGTCGCGCGCCGTTGCGTGACGTCGGTGGAAGAAAGGACACAACGCCTCGACGCGGTGATTCCGGTCGCAGTCGACGTTATGCCCGGATGAGAGATGCCCAGGTCGTTATCGGCCACGGAGCGTGGCGCGCCCGGACGGAAGGGATCGGCGAACGCACGGTCGGCCCGGCCGCTGTCGCGTGCCGGGCGGCAGCCGGGGGCTTCACTGCCCCCCTGGCGTATCGCGCTGATCACGGCAAAAGCCTATCGCTCATGACCCCCGAACCGTCATGAGCCGTATGCGTACAAAAGAGCGGGGGAAGTTTGACGATATGGACAGCGACACGCGTCCTCCGGCCAAACCCCCACGCCGGGGGCCGTCGGTGCGCGAGCATGGGCGGAGCACGGCAGACCGACCATCTGTGATCTGGGAGAGCCATGGCGAAGATCCTGATCGTGACCGGGGACGCGGCGGAGTCGCTGGAGGTGATGTACCCCTACCAGCGGCTTCTGGAGGAGGGCTACGAAGTCGACATCGCGGCACCGGCGCGCAAGACGCTCCGCTTCGTCGTCCACGACTTCGAGCCGGGCTACGACACCTACACGGAGAAGCCGGGGTACACCTGGCCCGCCGACCTGGCCTTCTCGGAGGTCGACCCGGGCGCGTACCTGGCGGTGGTGGTCCCGGGCGGCCGCGCCCCGGAGTACCTGCGCAACGATCCGGAGCTCCGCAAGATCCTCAAGGCCTTCTTCGACGCGGACAAGCCGGTGGCCCAGATCTGCCACGGCCCGCTCCTGACGGCGGCGGTCGGCGGCCTGGAGGGTCGCCGCGTCACGGCGTACCCGGCGCTGGAACTCGACATGCAGGCGGCCGGGGCGACCTTCCAGGACAGCGCGGCCGTGGTGGACGGCCTGCTGGTCTCGTCGCGCGCCTGGCCGGACCACCCGACCTGGATGCGTGAGTTCCTGAAGGTCCTCCGCGCGAAGGGCTGACGCGCGCGGGGCCCGGTCCGCGGGCGGCCGCGCGGCCGGGGACCCGGCCCCCGGCGCGGACTTCGCCCCCTCCTGCCCCACCCCGCGCGCCACGGCGCGCGGCTGGTCCACCGGCCGCC
>NZ_JBHWFF010000037.1:40283-60969 GCF_042733785.1 Streptomyces sp. NPDC059695
CCGCGCCCCCCCCCCGCGCGGGTGTGTTTGGGGTACTCGGCCGCGGCCGGGGGGGGGGGGGGGGGGGCGGGGGGGCGCGGGGGCGGGGGGGGCGCCCCCCCCCCCCCCCCGGGGCCCCGGGACGCTACTGGACCAGTTCCTCCGCCACGGCGACGGCCTCGGCGAGCGAGTCGACCACCGGCACCCCGACGCGCTCCAGCGAGGCCCGGCTGTGCGACCCGCCGGTGTACAGCACCGCCCGCGCCCCCACGTGCGCCGCGGCCACGGCGTCGTCCGCCGCGTCACCGATGACGACCACCCGCTCGGCGGGGATGGCCAGCGCGGCCAGGTGCCGCACCATGTGCCCGGACTTCCCGTCCGTCGAGGCGTCCACGCGCCCGTCCATGCGGACGAACCGCTCGGCGATCCCGTGCCGCCGCACGAGCGGTATCAGCTCGGCGTGCGGCGCGAGCGACAGCAGCGACTGCGTGAACCCGGACGCCTGCCGTGCGGCGAGCAGCTCCGCGGCGCCGGTGGTGAGCCCGCAGGACTCGGCGCGCTCCCAGTAGTGCCGGTGGAAGGCCCCGTCCATGACGGTCCATTCGTCGTCCGTCGGCAGGCGTCCCATCAGGCGCTCGTAGAACTTCGGCACCGGCACCGTGTACAGCTCGCGGTACCGCTCCAGCGTGATCGGTTCGAGCCCGAGCTCGGCGAAGGACGCGTTCGTCGCGCCGATCACCGCGCCGATGTCGTCGAGCAGTGTGCCGTTCCAGTCCCAGACCAGGTGCTTTCCGTGCTTCCCCATGGAGAGAGACGGTACCCGGCGGCTCAGCCGAGCAGGGAGGGGATCTCCTGCACGCCGAACCACAGGAGCTCGTGGTCCTCGGCGCCGTCCACGACGAACTGGGCGTCGTCGTCGCCCTGGTCCGCCGCGCCCAGCGCGCCCGCCGCCGCCGTGACGTCGGCCTCGGCGTCGTCCGCGTCGGCGTGCACGGCCGCGGCCCTGGTCAGCGGTACGGCTCCGGCGATGCGGACCTCGCCGACCGAACCGGCGTCGAGCCCGCGGTCGGGGTCGACGGTCGCGTCCTTGTCGGCCACGTCGACGGCGACGACGATCCGGCGCCGGGGCGCCTCGGGGTCGCCGGCGAGGAGGCGCAGGGAGGCGGAGGCGGCCCGGTTGAGCGCCGCGTACTCCAGCTCCTCGATGTCGTCGGAGACGTACCACTCGCGCAGCGCGGGGGTGACGGCGTAGGCGGTCAGGGGGCCGGGGGCCAGCTCGCCCGCCTTGTGCGCCTGTGCGAGACCGGGGAGGGTCAGGGGGACGTAGACGCGCATGGCTGGCCGCTTTCGTAGACGGAGAGGCCCTCAGGATACGTGCGGAGTCCCCCTTCGGGGTGGCGGGCCGGACTCGCCGTCCGTCCACCGCCGACGGCCGCCCGCCGAGCCGCCGAAGAACCGATTTCCGACCGCGTCACCCGGATAGGTGATCCGGTTTCGGCGCCGCCCCGCGGCCGCGACCGCCTTGCGGGGCCGCGAAGTCCCCCCGTACAAGATCCCCAACGGAAGTTACTCGCTGGTACCACGCGGTTACGCAACGACAGGGGTCCGTCATGAACGCCACGCTCACCGCCACGCCCTCCCCGCTCCCCCGGCCCCGCTCCCGCACGGCCCCCGGCGGCCCGGCCGGCACCCGTCCGCGCGGCTCCGCCGGTGCCCGCCCCCGCGGCACGGACGCGACCCGTCCCCGCACCCCGGCCCAGGGCGGCCCCGCCCGCACCGCGCCCCGCACCCTCCCCCCGCACACCGTCTTCGCCGAGCGCCTGCTCGCCGTGCTCAGCGGGGAGCGCCCCGTGCACTGGATGCTCGGCCACACCGTCGGCGACGCGTACGAGCAGCTCGTCCGGCTCGCCCCGCAGACCCCCCTGCGCTCGCACGGCCCCCGCCCGGTCCTGCGGCGCTGCTCGGTCCAGGTGCACGCGCCCCAGGCGGCTCTCGAAGCCTTCGCGACCATCGCCACCGGCGCCCGGCTGCGGGCCATGGCGTTCCGTCTGGAGCGCGGCGAGGACCAGCGCTGGCGCTGCGCCGCCGTGGAGCTGGACGGCCTCGGCACGGCCGCCCGCCACCCATGACGAAGGGGCCGGCCGCCACCGGGCGACCGACCCCCCCTTCACGTCAGTTCCGACGCGTCACTTCTTGCGGCGACGCCCGCCGCCCGCGTTCTTCTGCGCCTTGCGCCGCTCGGCACGGGTCAGCCCGTCGCCCGAGTCCGCGTCGTCGGAGGCGAAGTCGCCCTCGACGACACCGCCGTCCCCGTCCACGGTCGGCGCGGAGAAGTGCAGCCGGTCCGGCCGCTGCGGGGCGTCGAGCCCCTTCGCGCGGATCTCCGGACGCCCGGCGGCCGCCGGAACGGCGTCCTGCTTGTCCAGCGACGGCGCGGACGCCTGCACGGGGACCTCCTCGACCTGCTGCTCGACCTGGACCTCCAGGTTGAACAGGTAGCCGACGGACTCCTCCTTGATGCCCTCCATCATGGCGGTGAACATGTCGAAGCCCTCGCGCTGGTACTCGACCAGCGGGTCCTTCTGCGCCATCGCGCGCAGGCCGATGCCCTCCTGGAGGTAGTCCATCTCGTAGAGGTGCTCGCGCCACTTGCGGTCGAGGACCGAGAGGACCACGCGCCGCTCCAGCTCACGCATGATGTCCGAGCCGAGCTGCTTCTCGCGCGTCTCGTACTGCTCGTGGATGTCGTCCTTGATGGACTCGGCGATGAACTCGGCGGTGATGCCCGCCCGGTCCCCGGCCGCGTCCTCCAGCTCGTCCACGGTCACCTTCACCGGGTAGAGCTGCTTGAAGGCGTTCCACAGACGGTCGAGGTCCCACTCCTCCGCGAAGCCCTCGGCCGTCTCCTGGCGGATGTAGTCGTCGATCGTGTCGTCCATGAAGTGCTGCACCTGCTCGTGCAGGTCCTCGCCCTCCAGGACGCGGCGGCGCTCGCCGTAGATGACCTCGCGCTGCCGGTTGAGGACCTCGTCGTACTTCAGGACGTTCTTACGGGTCTCGAAGTTCTGGGTCTCGACCTGGGACTGCGCGGAGGCGATGGCGCGGGTGACCATCTTGTTCTCGATCGGGACGTCGTCCGGAACGTTGGCCATGGCCATCACGCGCTCGACCATCTGCGCCTTGAACAGACGCATCAGGTCGTCACCGAGCGACAGGTAGAAGCGGGACTCGCCCGGGTCGCCCTGACGGCCGGAACGACCGCGCAGCTGGTTGTCGATCCGGCGCGACTCGTGGCGCTCGGTGCCGAGGACGTACAGACCGCCGAGGTCCTTGACCTCCTCGAACTCCGCCTTCACGGCCTTCTCGGCACGCTCCAGGGCGCCGGGCAGGGCCGCGGCCCACTCCTCGACGTGCTCCACCGGGTCCAGGCCCGCCTGGCGCAGCTCGGCCTCGGCGAGGTCGTCCGGGTTGCCGCCGAGCTTGATGTCCGTACCGCGGCCGGCCATGTTCGTGGCGACCGTGACGGCGCCGCGGCGGCCGGCCTGGGCGACGATGCTGGCCTCGCGCTCGTGGTGCTTGGCGTTGAGGACCTCGTGCTGGATGCCGCGCTTGGAGAGCTGCTGCGAGAGGTACTCGGACTTCTCGACGGAGGTCGTGCCGACGAGGATCGGCTGACCCTTCTCGTGCTTCTCCGCGATGTCGTCGACGACGGCGGCGAACTTGGCGACCTCGGTCCGGTAGATCAGGTCCGACTGGTCCTTGCGGATCATCGGCCGGTTCGTCGGGATCGGGACGACGCCGAGCTTGTAGATCTGGTGGAACTCGGCGGCCTCGGTCATGGCCGTACCGGTCATGCCGGACAGCTTCGAGTAGAGGCGGAAGAAGTTCTGGAGGGTGATCGTGGCGAGCGTCTGGTTCTCGTCCTTGATCGCCACCCCTTCCTTCGCCTCGATCGCCTGGTGCATGCCCTCGTTGTAGCGGCGGCCGGCGAGGATACGGCCGGTGTGCTCGTCGACGATCATGACTTCGCCGTCCATGACGACGTAGTCCTTGTCCTTCTTGAACAGCTCCTTCGCCTTGATGGCGTTGTTCAGGTAGCCGACGAGAGGGGTGTTGACCGACTCGTAGAGGTTGTCGATGCCCAGCCAGTCCTCGACCTTGGCGACGCCCGCCTCGTGGATCGCGACGGTGCGCTTCTTCTCGTCGACCTCGTAGTCGCCGGTCTCCTCGATGCCCTTGAGCGGGTTGCCGGGCTCGCCCTTGCTCAGACGCGTGACGAGCTTGGCGAAGTCGCCGTACCACTTGGTCGCCTGGTCGGCGGGGCCGGAGATGATCAGCGGCGTACGGGCCTCGTCGACGAGGATGGAGTCGACCTCGTCGACACAGGCGAAGTTGTGGCCGCGCTGGACGAGCTCGTCCTGGGACCACGCCATGTTGTCGCGCAGGTAGTCGAAGCCGAACTCGTTGTTCGTGCCGTACGTGATGTCGCAGCCGTACTGCTCGCGGCGCTGGGCCGGCGTCATGTTGGCCAGGATGCAGCCGACGGTCAGGCCGAGGAACTTGTGGACCCGGCCCATGAGCTCGGAGTCGCGCTCGGCCAGGTAGTCGTTGACCGTGATCAGGTGCACGCCCTTGCCGGAGAGCGCGTTGAGGTACGCCGGGAGGGTACCGACGAGGGTCTTGCCCTCACCGGTCTTCATCTCGGCGACGTGGCCGAGGTGCAGGGCGGCGCCGCCCATCAGCTGGACGTCGTAGTGGCGCTGGCCGAGGACGCGCTTGGCGGCCTCGCGGACGGTCGCGAAGGCCTCGGGCATCAGGTCGTCGAGGCTCTCGCCGTCGGCGTACCGCTGCTTGTACTCCTCGGTGAGCGCCCGCAGGTCGGCGTCGGAGAGGTTGACGAAGTCCTCTTCGATGGAGTTGACCTGGTCCGCGATGCGGTGCAGTTTGCGCAGGATCTTGCCTTCGCCTGCACGCATGAGCTTGTTGAAGACGGACACTGAGGCTGGTCTCCTTGCCGGTCGGGCCTGGCACTGGGTCTTGTGATGGACGCGAGCGCGGGCACGGCAGGTGGTCCCCACCGCAACGGCCATCGTAAGCGAGACCGCCCTCGCGCAGGGAGGCCCGCAGTGCCCGAGCCGTACGTCCGCCCGCAAAGAGAACGCACGAGGTGGGCGGAAGGTGCCGCCCCACCCGAAAAGTGTTCGCTTCCGGCGCCCGCGGTCACCACAATCCCGGCATGGATCCCATCATCCTCACCACAGACCGCCTGCGGCTGCGCGCCTTCGTCCCCGAGGACGCCGACGCGGTGTACGAGATCTGCCAGGACCCCGACATCCAGCGCTGGACCGTCGTGCCCTCCCCGTACAAGCGGGAGGACGCCGAGCTCTTCGTCCACCGGCTGGTCCCGGACGGCTGGCGCGACGACACCGAGTACGCCTTCGCCGCCGAACCCGTGGAAGGCGGACCGCTGCTCGCCGCGGCCGCTCTGACCAGCCGCGGCCAGGGCGCCTGGGAGATCGGCTACTGGCTGGCGAAGGAGCACCGCGGCGCCGGACACATGACGGAGATCGTCCGCGCGCTCGCCCACTGGGCCTTCACCGGCCTGGGCTGCACCCGCCTGATCTGGCGCGCCGAGGCCGGGAACGCCGCCTCGCGCGCGGTGGCCGAGCGGGCCGGATTCGTCGTCGAGGGCGTGCAGCGGGCCGGGCTCGCCAACAAGGGCACACTCCGCGACGCCTGGGTCGGCGCCCTGCTGCCCTCCGACTTCGGCCTGCCCAGCCCCCTGCCGTACCTCCCCGCCCCGGAGCGCTCCACCGGCGACTGACACCGGGCCCGGTGTCAGTGCCGGGGCCTAGGGTGCGGTCCATGACGACTGCGCCGCGCCCCGCCGCCGAACTGTCCGCCGACGAAGCCCGCAGGATCGCCCTGCGTGCCCAGGGGTTCCTGGGCGCGCCCGACCGCAGGGCCGGAGTGCGCGGGGTCCTCCGGTCGCTGGGCCAGGTCCAGCTCGACACCATCTCGGTCCTCGCCCGCTCGCACGAGCTCATTCCGTACGCCCGGCTGGGCGCCGTGGGCCGCCCGGCGGTGGAGGACGCGTACTGGACGGGTTCCCACGCCTTCGAGTACTGGTCGCACGCCGCCTGCGTCCTGCCGGTCGAGGAGTGGCCGCACTTCGCGTTCCGGCGGCGCGCCTACCGCGACCGCCCGCACTGGGGCCACGAGCTGTCGGCCGGGGCGTACGACAAGGTGATCGACCAGCTGCGCGACCAGGGGCCGCTGACGGCGACCGAGCTGGGCGGCGCGAAGAACAAGGGCGAGTGGTGGGACTGGTCCGACTCCAAGATCGCCGTCGAGCGGGCGCTGATGTACGGCGAGGTGGTCGTCACCGAGCGGCGCGGCTGGAAGCGGGTGTACGACCTGGCCGAGCGGGCGATCCCGCGGGCGCTCCTCCATGACGACCTGGACGACGCCGAGTGCGTGCGGCGCCTGGTGCGGCAGGCGGGCGAGGCTCTCGGCGTGGGCACGCGCGCGGACATCGCGGACTACCACCGCATCAAGGGCGAGCAGTTCGACGCGGCGGTGGAGGCCTCGGGTCTGGTGCCGGTGACGGTCGCGGGCTGGGGGAAGCCCGCCTGGGCGGATCCGGCAGCGCTGGCAGCCGAGCCGCGCGGCCGGCACCGCACGACGCTGCTCTCGCCGTTCGACTCGCTGATCTGGGAGCGGGCGCGCACGGAGCGGATCTTCGGCTTCACGCACCGCCTGGAGGCGTACGTGCCGAAGCAGAAGCGGGTCCACGGCTACTTCGCGATGCCGGTGCTGGCGGGCGGCCGACTGGTCGGCCGGGTGGACCCGGCCCGGGAGGGCCGGACGCTGGTGGCGAAGCAGGTCTCGCTGGACGGCCCCAAGGCGGTGCCCGCGGTGGCGCGGGCGCTGCGCGAGGCGGCCGCGTGGGTGGGCTGCGACGCGGTGACGGTGGAGCGCGTGGACCGCCCGGAGCTGGCGCCCGAGCTGGTCAAGTCCCTCGCCTGAGGGTCAGCGGATCTCCAGGATCTTCTCCCGCATCGCGTAGACCACGGCCTCCATCCGAGAGTGCAGCTGCAGCTTCTCCAGGATGTTCCGCACGTGGTTCTTCACCGTGTTCTCGGAGATGCTGCATCCCCCGGGGGGCGACCCCCGGACCCCCGGCAGGACGCCCCGCGCCCGAAGGTCAGCGGATCTCCAGGATCTTCTCCCGCATCGCGTAGACCACGGCCTCCATCCGGGAGTGCAGCTGCAGCTTCTCCAGGATGTTCCGGACGTGGTTCTTCACCGTGTTCTCGGAGATGAAGAGTTCCTTGGCGATGTCCCGGTTGTTCATCCCGGTCGCGACGAGCTTGAGGACCTCCAGCTCGCGGTCGGTCAGCCGGGGCGCGGGCACGAGCCGGCGCTCGTCGGTGCGCTGGATCATCGACTTGAACTCGGTGAGCAGCTTGGACGCCATCGACGGGCTGATCTGCGACTGGCCGTCGGCGACCGCGCGGATCGCCGTGGCGACCTCGTCGGTGGAGATCTCCTTGAGGAGGTAGCCGGTGGCGCCCGCCTTGATCGCCTCGTAGAGGTCGGCCTCCTCGTCGCTGATCGTCAGCATGATGATCTTCGCGCTGGGGGCCACCTCCTTGATGGAGGTGCACGCCTCGATGCCGCCGCGCCGGGGCATCCGCACGTCCATCAGAACGATGTCGGGGAGCAGGTCGGCGGCCTTGTCGACGGCCTCGGCCCCGTCACCCGCCTCGCCGACCACCTGAATGTCCTCTTCCTGGGCGAGGACGATCTCGAGTCCGCGACGGAAGAGGGCGTGGTCGTCCACGACGAGGACCCGGATCGGCTCCTTGCGGAATGCACCGCTGTCCGATTCCGATCCTCCCGGGACCGCACCACCGTGCTCGCGCCCGCTGAGCACCGGCCCGAAGCTGTCCGCCATCGTTCCTCCCCCTGAAGGCCGTGGCCTGAATTCGTTTCCGGTCCTCCAACCCGTACGCGTTCGGCACCGGTTGGCGTGCACGCCATGATTTCATGCCCCGGCGGCCGCGGGGTGTTCCACGGGGGCACGGGGGTGCCCCTGGGGGCGCGAAGTGCGCTCCAGGGGCACCGAGAGGGACACCTCAGTTTCGGAGGCGGTGATGCGGCGACGGATCAGCCGCCGAGCGCACCGCCGGCGCCGCCGCCCTCGGCGAGCGGGTCGCTCTCCAGGTGGATGACGCCGTAGTCGTAGGCGTGTCGCCGGTAGACGACGCTCGGCTGCTTGGTGTCGGAGTCGACGAAGAGATAGAAGTCGTGCCCGACCAGCTCCATCTCGTAGAGCGCCTGGTCGAGCGTCATCGGTGCGGCCCCGTGGGTCTTCTCGCGGACCACGAGCGGGCCTTCGCCCTGGACCTCGATGGAGCCCATCATCGTGGTGGGCACCTTGTCGGTCTCGTCGACGGCCAGTTGGCCGTCTCCGTTGAGCTTGGCGGCGCCGGGCACCACTTCCCCGACCTCCGCGGCGGACAGCCGGCCGTTCCCACGGCGGGTGTACCGCTTGTCGTGCTGCTTGCGCAGTCGTGCCTCGAGCTTGTCGCTGGCGAGGTCGAGCGCTGCGTACGGGTCGCCAGCCGCGGCTTCGGCCCGGATCACCGGGCCTCGGGAGTGGAGGGTGATCTCCACGCGGTCGGACCGGTCGGCCTGCCGCGGGTTGTGCTCCTTGGACACCTCGACGTCGAGGCTGATCACCTTGCCGTCGAGCTTCTGGATCTTCTCCAGCTTCAGCTTCTCGGCCACGTGCTTGCGGAACCGCTCGGGCACCTCGGTCTTGCGGCCCTTGACGACGATGTCCACGCAGAACTCCGTTCCCGGATCGCCCTGGTCGGCTCCTTGGCCGCAGGGCATCTCCCTTTGCACCAGCTCCGGTCGGTCACCGGAGCTCGGACTTGGCGACTTCGCCCTCCTCCTGCCCCGCCGATGAGATCTCCACCCCATCGACAAGAGGTTAATTCGCCCTGAACTCCTGTCCTGTAGGCGCAACCATATTCCTGGTGAGGCGATGGCATTCGCCATTCCTCACAACCGAACATAGCCCCTTCGGACGGGTGTCGGCACCCGGTACCGCGACATACCTCCGGACGGGTGCTTTCACCTCTCACCACCTGCAACGATCCAAGTTTCCGACGAGTTCCGGTTTATTTCGAACGAAGCGGGAGAGGATGCGATCACAGCCGCCGCCCGCTGTTCGATTCCGCGCTGCGCCGAACCGGCCGGTAAACCGTGCGGTATTCCAGGAATGAACGGCCGGTGTACGGCTCCGAGGGCGCGCGCCGCCTCCGCGAGCGAGGCGCCCGTGGTCATCAGGTCGTCCACGACGATCACCCTTCCCGCCGTCAGGAGCCGCGCGCCGCCCGGCGCGACCTCCAGCGCCCCGGACAGGTTCGCGAGGCGTCCGCGCGCCCCCAGCCCCGCCTGGTCCGCCACCTGGCGCCGCTGCCGCAGCACGGGCACGACCCGCGCGGGCCTCCCCGCGCGCCGCAGCCGGGCCGCCGCGGCCAGCGCGATCCGCCGCGTCGGATCGTGGCCACGCGCCCGTACGGAGCGCCGCGAGGACGGCACCGGTACGAGGAGCAGGGGGCGGTCCTCCGAGCCCGTCCAGGGCCCGGCAGCGGCCTCCACGGCCCCGGCGAGGGCGCCGCCCAGGGGTCCGGCCAGCGGCAGCGCTCCGCGCTCCTTGTGGGCGAGGAGCAGCTCCCGTACGGCGTCGGCGTACGGCGCGGCGGCGTGCACCACGGGGAGCCCCGCGGGCTCGGGCGCGGGCCTGACCCGGCGCGGCGCCGTCCCCGCGAGCGCGTCCGCGCAGACCGCGCACACCTCCGCCCGCGGTCTGCCGCAGCCTCCGCAGGCGACCGGCAGCACCAGTCCCGCGATCTCGCGCCACCACCCCCGCATGGCTCCACTGTGCGCCTCCGGGACCCGCCCGGCCACCCCTGTGGAAAACCCGCGGAACCCCCCGGAGTACGTCAGGTGGGCGCCTCCCGGCGGGCTATCCCGGATAGACCGGCGAGAAGCCCTTCTTCGCCACCGGCTGCCAGTTCGTCCCCGGCGCCAGCCGGACGATGCCGTCGTTGCCGGAGTCGGCCACCACCGGCGCCCGGTCCGTGTGCGGAGCCGCCACCGAGGTCACCCCGTTCAGACCGGGGAGCACCGAGGTCGGCGAGGTCGATCCGTCGGTCTGGAGGTAGCGGATCTGCTGGACGCCGCCCGCTTCCTTGCCGACCACGACGAGGCGGCTCGGCCCCGCCCAGGAGACGGCCGTGACCGACTCCATCCGGGGCGCGGCGGGCTGGAGGTCCAGGACGGACACGACGGGCTCCTCGCCCGTGTTCTGCCGCTGGATCCGCCCGATCTGCAGGGTCGTGCGCTCGCCGCGCGTGACCACCAGGGCGATCCGTACACCGTCCGCGGAGACCCTCAGGGAGTCGATGCGGGCGTCGTCCCCCAGCCACGGCGTGCGGACCTTGACGGGGTGACCGGTGCCGTCCGGCACCATCCACAGCTGGGGCGCGGCGGGGTCCCGGTCGGCGACCCACAGATCGCCCCTGCCGTCCCAGCTGGGCGCGGACAGCCGGTCGGCCGGCTTGGCGGCGCGGCTGGTCAGGACCGGCGGCAGCGGATCCTGCTCGGCGCTGATGGAGGCGACGTACAGCTCGCGGCCGGTCTGCCCGACCCCGGCGGCCCGGGTCTCGCCCCGGTCGACGGCGACCGAGCGGAGCGGCACCGTGCCCTTGCCGAACGGGCCCGGCACCTCCATCGGCGCGTTCGTCTCCTTGGCGCCGACGAGGAGCATCATCAGCCTGCCCTGCTCGTCGACGAAGTACGGGTTCTCGTCGCGGTCGGTGTTCCGCACGGCGGCGAACTCGACCGCCTGCCCGCGGCCCAGCCGGCACAGCGACTGCCCGCCCGAACCGAGGAGTTCGACCTGCTCCACGTTGACGGAGGTCAGGTCGCGCAGGGTGAACAGCAGCTGCGCGGCCATCCGCCGGCACGCCTCGCCGCTGGCCCGGTCCGCCTTGCGGTTGAGCGGCACCCGCAGGGTGGACTGGTCGTCCGTGGTCAGGGTGGTGACGCCGCTCTTCAGCTCCGTACCGGAGGGGAACTGCGAGTCGACGGCCGGCTTCAGCCAGTTCGTCGGGCCTTCGAGGAGCGCCTTGACCGTCTGCGTCACCGGATCCATCCGGGTGACGGGGTCCTGCCGCTGCCGGATGTAGACGGGGTCGGCGACGACCCAGTCCTCCCCGGAGGCGAAGTAGTACTTGTTGACCGACCGGTAGTTGCGCAGGAAGTCGGACTCGCCGAGGACCAGGCCGGGCGGGAGGCTGTCGATGCGCCACTCCTTGCCCTTGCCGTTCGGCGTCGGCTGCTGCACGACGTGGATCGACTGCGTGTACTCGGCGGGACTCACCGGCTGGTAGGCGTGCCGGGCGTCCACGGTCGCGATCTTGCGGCCGAGGAGCGGGAAGGCGCGCCCCTGGTTCTCGGGGTCGGCGTTGTGGTCGGCCTGCTCGCGGTCGGGCGCCGTGGTGAGCACGGTGATGCTCTGCTCCGGCCTCCAGCTCTGCGCGGCCTTCTTCGTGAGGTACTTGCGGGCGGTGGAGAAGCCGGGGTCGTCACTGGTCATGGCTTCCAGGAAGCCGTCGACGATCTCGTCCGGGTCCGCGTTCTCCCGGGGGGCCACCGCGTAGACCCGCACCTGCGAGTCGCCCGTGCCGGCCCCCCTCACCGGCTGTACGTCCCCGCTGTCGGGCATGGTCGCGCACCCGGTCACGAGGAGCCCGCCGCAGGCGGCCAGCACCATCGCGCGTGTGCTCCGTCCCCGCCCCGCGTGCTCCGCTCGGGAGTCAGCGCCCACGTGTCCCGTCCTCCCGCTCCAGTTGCCCGTTCCCGCCGGATGTCGCCGGGCCCGCCCCGCCGCCGTCACCGTCCGTCGCCGCCCTCGGCACGACCCGTGCGCCGCTGCCGGGCAGCGCCGTCGGGTCGACGGTCGCCCCCGGTGACGCGGGCAGTCTCGGCGGTACGGCGAGTACCGGCCGGTCCCCGACGGGCTGCGCCGGCACCGAGGTGAGCCGGCCGCTCTCCTGGTCGCGTCCGGCGGCCGCCTGCTCGCGGTTGCGCCGTGAGTCCTCGGGCTCCAGGGGGATCGGGGAGCCCCGCAGCGGCTCGTCCGCGGTGCGCGGAAGGGTCAGCCGGAACTGGGAGCCGCCGCCCGGCTCGCCCCAGGCCTGGAGCCAGCCGCCGTGCAGCCGCGCGTCCTCGACGGCGATCGACAGGCCGAGGCCCGTGCCGCCGGTGGTGCGCGCGCGTGCGGGGTCGGCGCGCCAGAAGCGGTTGAAGACCCGGGTGGCCTCGCCCGGCTTGAGTCCGACGCCGTAGTCGCGGACGGCGACGGCGACCGCCCCGCCCGCGGCGGCGAGCTTCACGATCACGTCCCGGCCCTCGCCGTGCTCGACGGCGTTGACCACGAGGTTCCGCAGCACCCGCTCGACCCGGCGGGCGTCCGCCTCGGCCACCACGGGCTGCTGGTCCCCGAGGACCACGATCCGGGTGCCCTTGCGCTCGGCGAGGGGTTCGGCGCCGCCGATGACCCGGCGGACGACCTGGCGCAGGTCGATCGGCTCGGCCTCCAGCGCCGCCGCGCCCGCGTCGAAGCGGCTGATCTCCAGGAGGTCGGAGAGCAGCGACTCGAAACGGTCGAGCTGGTCGCCGAGGAGTTCGGCGGAGCGTGCGGTGATCGGATCGAAGTCGACGCGGGCCTCGTGGATGACGTCGGCGGCCATCCGGACGGTGGTCAGCGGCGTGCGCAGCTCGTGCGAGACGTCGGAGACGAACCGCCGCTGCATCCGCGACAGCTCCTCCAGCTGCTGGATCTTGAGCTGGAGGTTGGAGGCCATCTTGTTGAAGGCCTCGCCGAGGCGCGCGATGTCGTCCTCGCCGGTGACCTTCATGCGTTCCTGGAGCCGCCCGGCCGAGAGCCGTTCGGCGATCCCCGCGGCCATCCGTACGGGCGTGACGACCTGGCGCACCATGAGCCAGGCGATGGCGCCGAGCAGGACGCAGACGAAGAGCCCTGCCGTCGCGAGGGTGGTCTTGACCAGGGTGAGGGAGTCCTCCTCCTGGGTCAGCGGGAAGAGGTAGTACAGCTCGTACTGGTCGCCGTCGGCGTCGTTGAGCCGCTTGCCGATCACCAGGCCGGGCTCGGACGCCTTGCCGCTGGTGTAGTGGATCCGCGTGAACTTCTGGTAGGTCCCGGTGCCCAGGGCGACCGAGTGCCGCAGCTCGACGGGGATGCTCGTGGTCGGGTCGACCTCGCCGGAGGCGCGGGCGCCACGGCTCGCGGTGTCACCGGTGTCGAGGGAGAGCGCGACCACGTTGAACGCGCTCTGACCGCCGCTGGCGAGCTGCTCGACCAGCGTGGAGCGCCAGTTCACGGAGGCGCCGGCCCGTCCGCCGTCCTGCTGTCCGGGCGCCGAGGGCGTGGTCGCCGCCCGGTCCTGGGCGGCGGAGAACCCTCCGGCGGCCTGGCTCTGGGCGGCCCTCTCCTTGGCGTCGAGCAGGCCGTTGCGGACCTGTCCGATGACGACGATGCCGAGCAGCAGCACCACTCCGAGGGACATCAGCAGGGTGCCCGCGACGATCCTGAGCTGGATGTTCCGCCGCCACAGCCGCACGGCGGGCAGCAGCGGCCGGCGGACCCAGCGCGCGAAGAGCCGGAGGACCGGTCCGCCGCGCACCCCGTCCCGGAAGAGCCGTCCGCCACGCAGCAGACGGCCGAAACGCGAGCCCCCCCGCCCCGGTCCGGCAGTCCGCCCCGTACGGACTCCCGGGTCCCCGGGCTTCGGAGCAGCACTGCCTGCGCTCATGTCAGCTCGGTCCCGCCTTGTAGCCGACGCCTCGGACGGTCACCACGATCTCCGGGCGCTCGGGGTCCTTCTCGACCTTCGAGCGCAGCCGCTGGACGTGCACGTTCACCAGCCGGGTGTCGGCCGCGTGCCGGTAGCCCCAGACCTGCTCCAGGAGGACCTCGCGGGTGAAGACCTGCCACGGCTTGCGCGCCAGCGCGACCAGCAGGTCGAACTCCAGCGGCGTCAGGGCGATGGACTGGCCGTCCCGCTTCACGGAGTGCCCGGCCACGTCGATGACGAGGTCGCCGATGGTGAGCTGCTCGGGAGCCGGCTCCTCGGACCTCCGCAGCCGCGCCCTGATGCGGGCGACGAGCTCCTTCGGCTTGAACGGCTTCACGATGTAGTCGTCGGCGCCGGACTCCAGGCCCACGACCACGTCGACCGTGTCGCTCTTGGCCGTGAGCATGACGATCGGCACACCTGACTCGGCCCTGATGAGCCGGCACACCTCGATGCCGTCCCTTCCGGGCAGCATCAGGTCCAGCAGCACCAGGTCGGGCTTGGCCTCTCTGAAAGCGGCAAGCGCCTTGTCACCGTCCGCGACGAACGACGGCTCGAACCCTTCACCCCGCAGCACGATGCCGAGCATCTCGGCCAGTGCGGTGTCGTCGTCGACGACAAGAACGCGTCCCTTCATATCGACATCATCCCATTTCCGTATCAGTCCTAAGGCGGCTGGTGAGATACCTCACTGACCTGCGGAGACGTCCTTGATCAACCGTCGGTCACTGCCCGTGTCCGTAGGTGCTGATGTCAGTCACGGATGTCACCCCCGTGTCCCCCGTGGTCGCGCAGAACCGTACCCCGCGGCGCCTCGCGCAGCCCATGGGGAGAGCCGGACCTCTTGACGCGAACGCCCGACCTGCCCACAGGAGCAGTTCCACGGCCCCGATCGGGAACGGCACTGCCCGCACTGCGCACGGGTGATGATCCCCGCCGGTTCGACGCTCGCGCCGCCACAGGGACGCCCGGCGCGTGCCGTCCGGACGAACGTACGAAGGAGATCAACGGGCCCGGCCCACGGGCGGGCCCCGCGTGGCACGATGGCACCCGGCCCGTCGCCGCGTCAGGTGTCGGCCGCCGTGACCGAGCCGGTTCGCCGATCCGGCACCGCGACCATTCCTCCGAGGTGGACGACCGTGAACGACACTCCGGGCTGGACCTCGCCCGGATCCGCCCCCTCCGACGGCCCGGAGGGCTCCCGGATTCCCGGCCCCTCCGCCCCTGCCGACGCGAACGGCTCCGCCCAGTGGTCGAAGGACCAGCCGCCCGCCGGCCAGTGGTCCCCGCCGACCGACCGGACCCCGCCTCCCGGCCCCGGCCAGAACTGGGGCACCCCGCCCCCGAACGCCAACTGGGGCAGGCCCCCGGCCGCGCAGCCCGGCATCGTCCCGCTGCGCCCGCTGGGCATGGGCGAGATCCTCGACGGCGCGGTGAAGACCCTCCGCACCTACTGGCGCACGGTCCTCACCATCAGCGTCACGGTCGCGGTGATCTCCCAGATCGCCAACATCCTGGCCGAGCGGTACCTCGTGCCCGCGGCCCCGGAACTCAACGCCGACGCCACCCCCGCCGAGCAGCTGGAGCAGTCGCTCGACGCGGCCCAGACCTCCCTGATCGGCCTGGGACCGGCCCTCCTCGTGACGATGATGGCCTCGCTGGTGAGCGCCGCCCTGCTGACCGTCGTCATCAGCCGTGCGATCCTCGGCCGCCCGGTCTCGCTGGGCTCCGCCTGGCAGGAGGCCCGCCCGCGCCTGCTGCAGCTGCTGGGCCTGACCCTGCTGATCGCGGCGATGGCCTCGGCCGTCGTGACCGTCGGCCTGCTCCCCGGACTCCTGATCGGCGGCGCCATCGGCGTCGCCCTCACCTTCCTCGGAGGTCTCGGAGCGATCGTGGTGGCCGTCTGGCTGGTGATCCGCTTCAGCCTCGCCTCGCCCGCCCTGATGCTGGAACGCCGGGGTGTCGTCCCGTCGCTGAAGCGCTCGGCCAAGCTCGTGCAGGGCGCGTGGTGGCGGATCTTCGGCATCACCATGCTGACGCAGCTGCTGATCTTCCTCTTCGCCATGATCATCGCGATCCCGTTCACGATCATCGGCTTCGCGGTCGACGGCGAGAGCTTCACCAACCTCCTCGCCGGCACCTCCACCACCTTCGGCTGGCCGTTCCTGATCGTCACGGGCATCGGCGGCGTGATCACCAGCGCCATCACCTACCCGATCTCGGCGGGCGTGACCGTCCTCCTCTACGTGGACCAGCGCATCCGCCGCGAAGCCCTGGACCTCGAACTGGCCCGGGCCGCGGGCCTCCCCGGCTACGGCTCCACACCGGGCACCGACCCCGTCGGGGGCTGATGCGGTGACGGTCACGGGGGGAACGGCCGCGGCACTGGCCCTGCTGCGCGCCGGCGGCGACGCACCGCTGGACATCTCCCGCGTCCCCGCCCGCGAGGCGGCGGAGCGGGAGCTGTCCGATCCGAGGTACCACCAGAACGACCCGAACCTCCTCCAGCGCGGCCTCGACCGCTTCTGGGAGTGGCTCGACGGCCTCTTCGGCGCCGCTTCGGGGGCCACCCCGGGCGGCGTCGTCGGCCTCGTCGTGATCGTCGTGGTCGCGGCCGCCCTGATCGGCGCCCTCTGGTGGCGCCTCGGCACCCCGCACCGGGCCCCCGGCAGCGCCGGCGACTCGCTCTTCGCCGACGGCCCCCGCACCGCCCGCGACCACCGGACGGCCGCCGCACGCCACGCCTCCGCCGGCCGCTGGAACGCGGCCGTCCAGGAACGGATGCGGGCCGTCGTCCGCTCCCTCGAAGAGCGCACCCTCCTCGATCCCCGCCCCGGCCGCACCGCCGACGAGGCCGCCGCCGAAGCCGGCCGCTCCCTCCCGTCCCACGCGGACGACCTGCGCCTCGCGGCCCGCACCTTCGACGACGTCACGTACGGCGGCCGCACCGCCGACGAGGCCGCGTACCGCCGCCTGGAGGAACTGGACGTGGCCCTGGAGCGCACCAGGCCCACCCTCGACACCGCCTCCACGGGGACGCCCGCATGAGCCGACCGGTCACCGGCACCACCTCGACCGCTCCCACCGCGCGCCAGGTGTGGACCCGCGTCCGCGGCGCGGCCCTCGTCCTCGCCCTGGTCCTGGCCGGCGGCCTCGCCCTGGCGACGATCCGCTCCGCCGACAGCCACGGCGCCCTGGACCCGCGCTCCGCCGAACCCCACGGCAGCCGAGCCGTCGCCGAACTCCTCAAGGCCCGCGGCGTCACCGTCACCCTCGCCACCACCCTCGCCGAGGCCACCGCGCCCGCGGACACCGGAACGACCCTCCTGGTCACCACCCCCGACCTGCTGACGGACACACAGCAGGCCGCCCTCCGCTCGGCCATGGAAGGCTCCACCGGCCGCACGGTCCTCGTCGGGGCCGGCTCGGCCTCCCTCTCCACCCTCGCCCCGGGGGTCGCCGGCGCCCCGAGCGCCCCGGTGAGGGAACGCGCGCCCGCCTGCACCCTGCCCGCCGCCACCCGCGCCGGCAGCGTCGACCTCGGCGGCGAGCGCTACGAGACCTCCCCCGGCACGACCGCCGAGGCCTGCTACCGCGCCGACGGACTCCCGACCCTGCTCCGCCTCCCCGACACCGGAAGCGGCACCGGAGACACGGTCCTCCTCGGATCGCCCGACATCCTCTACAACTCCCGCCTGGACCAACGGGGCAACGCCTCGCTGGCCCTGCAACTCCTCGGTTCCCGGCCCCATCTCGTCTGGTACCTCCCCTCCCTCTCGGACGCCTCGGCGACCGACGACACTCCCGCCGACGGCACCACGGGCAACTTCCTCGCGCTCATCCCCTCCGGCTGGCTGTGGGGCACACTCCAACTCGCCCTCGCGGCCGTGCTCGCCGCCCTCTGGCGCAGCCGCCGCCTCGGCCCGTTGGTCACCGAGCACCTCCCTGTCGCGCTCCGCGCCTCCGAGGCCACCGAGGGCCGCGCCCGCCTCTACCGCAAGGCGAACGCCCGCGACCGCGCCTCCTCCGTCCTGCGCACCGCGACCCGCACCCGGCTCGCCCCCCTGCTCGGCGTCCCCGTCCAGGACGCCCACTCCCCCGACCGCCTCCTCCCCGCACTCTCCGCCCGTCTCCCCGAGACCACCGCGGACCCCGGGAACCTCCTCTTCGGCCCGGCTCCCGCCGACGACGCCGCTCTCATCCGCCTGGCGGACCAACTCGACGCCCTCGAAAGAGAGGTACGCACCTCATGAGCGCCCCGACCCCCGAGACCGCCACGGACTCGGACAGCGCCCGCGCCTCCCTGGAGGCCCTGCGCACCGAGATCGCGAAGGCCGTGGTCGGCCAGGACCCCGCCGTCACCGGTCTCGTCGTCGCCCTGCTCTGCCGGGGCCACGTCCTTCTCGAAGGCGTCCCCGGAGTCGCCAAGACCCTCCTGGTCCGCACGCTCGCGGCCGCACTCGAACTCGACACCAAGCGCGTCCAGTTCACCCCCGACCTGATGCCGAGCGACGTCACCGGCTCCCTGGTCTACGACACCCGCACCGCCGAGTTCTCCTTCCAGCCCGGCCCGGTCTTCACCAACCTGCTGCTCGCCGACGAGATCAACCGCACGCCCCCGAAGACCCAGTCCTCCCTGCTGGAGGCGATGGAGGAACGTCAGGTCACGGTCGACGGCACCCCGCGCGCCCTGCCGGAACCGTTCCTGGTCGCCGCGACCCAGAACCCCGTCGAGTACGAGGGCACCTACCCGCTCCCCGAGGCTCAACTGGACCGATTCCTGCTGAAGCTGACGGTCCCTCTGCCCTCACGCGCGGACGAGATCCATGTGCTCACCCGTCACGCCGAGGGCTTCGACCCCCGCGACCTGAAGGCCGCCGGCGTGCGCCCCGTCGCGGGCCCCGCCGAGCTCGAAGCAGCCCGGAACGCCGTCGCGAAGGTCTCGGTCTCCGCCGAGATCGCCGGCTATGTCGTCGATATCTGTCGTGCCACGCGTGAATCCCCCTCACTCACCCTCGGGGTCTCCCCCCGAGGTGCCACCGCTCTGCTCTCCACCGCCCGCGCCTGGGCCTGGCTCACCGGCCGGGACTACGTCACCCCGGACGATGTGAAGGCCCTCGCTCTCCCCACCCTGCGTCATCGCATCCACCTGCGGCCCGAGGCCGAGATGGAGGGGGTCACCCCCGACTCCGTCATCAACTCAATCCTCGCCCACGTCCCCGTACCCCGCTGAGAACGGCGCCCCATGGCCCTCACCGGACGAACCGCGCTGCTCGCCGCCCTCGGATCGCTCCCCGTCGGCATCCTCGCCCCCAGCTGGGCGGGGATGCTCGCGGTGAACGCGCCCCTCTCCCTCGCAATTCTGTGCGACTACGCCCTGGCGGCGCCAGTACGAACGCTCCAATTCACCCGAAGTGGTGACACATCCGTTCGACTCGGTGACGAGGCCGAGGTCCAGCTCACCGTCACGAATCCGTCCCGTCGCCGCCTGCGCGCCCAGCTCCGCGACGCCTGGCCGCCCAGCAGCTGGCTGCCCGGCACCGAACAGGCCTTCTCCCGCAGCCGGTTGACCGTCCCGGCCGGCGAACGCCGCCGCCTCGCCACGCACCTGCACCCGACCCGCCGCGGCGACCGCCGGGCGGCACGGATCACGGTCCGTTCCTTCGGCCCCCTCGGCCTCGCGGCCCGTCAGGGCCACCACGAGGTGCCCTGGACCGTCCGCGTCCTGCCGCCCTTCACGAGCCGCAAGCACCTGCCGTCACGCCTGGCCCGCCTCCGCGAGCTCGACGGCCGCACCAGCGTGCTCACCCGCGGCGAGGGCACGGAGTTCGACAGCCTCCGCGAGTACGTCCCCGGGGACGACACCCGCTCGATCGACTGGCGCGCCACGGCCCGCCAGAGCGCCGTCGCCGTCCGCACCTGGCGCCCCGAGCGCGACCGCCACATCCTGATCGTCCTCGACACCGGCCGCACCTCGGCCGGCCGCGTCGGCGACGTCCCGCGCCTGGACGCCTCCATGGACGCCGCGCTCCTCCTCACCGCACTCGCGTCCCGTGCGGGTGACCGTGTGGACCTCCTGGCCTACGACCGCAGGCTCCGCGCCCAGGTGCAGGGCCGCTCCGCCGGTGACGTCCTGCCGGCGGTCGTCAACGCCCTCGCCCCGCTCGAACCCGAGCTGGTGGAGACCGATGCCCGCGGGCTGGCCGCGACGGCTCTGGCCCGCGCGCCGCGCCGCTCACTGATCGTCCTCCTGACCAGCCTCGACGCGGCTCCGATCGAGGAGGGCCTCCTCCCGGTGCTCCCGCAGCTCGCCCAGCGCCACACCGTCCTGCTCGCCTCCGTGGCCGATCCCCACGTGACGCGCATGGCCGGGGCCCGCGGCACGATCGAAGGCGTCTACGAGGCAGCGGCGGCCACCCAGACCCAGTCGCAGCGCGCCCGCACGGCGGATCAGCTCCGGCGCCACGGCGTCACGGTCGTCGACGCCACCCCTGACGCTCTCGCCCCCGCCCTGGCAGACGCCTACCTCGCCCTGAAGGCCGCCGGCCGCCTCTGAGCACGGCACGAGGCGCCTCCCCCGAAAGGGAGAGCGCACCGTGCCGTAAACGCAGAAAAGCCCCGCACCAGAAGGTGCGGGGCTTTCCCACAATGATTGTTCGGCGGCGTCCTACTCTCCCACAGGGTCCCCCCTGCAGTACCATCGGCGCTGAAAGGCTTAGCTTCCGGGTTCGGAATGTAACCGGGCG
>NZ_JBHWFF010000038.1:0-487 GCF_042733785.1 Streptomyces sp. NPDC059695
TCCGGGGAGAGGTCGTAGGCCATGCCGCAGTCCCAGGAGGAGATGGCCACGGCGACGAGCGACACGTCGTCGATGACGACCGTCCAGCGGGCCCCTTCCCCGTCCTGGCCGAACACGAGCCCGTACCCCTCGGCGTACGGCTGGAGACCCAGGGCGGCACAGGCCGCCGGGTAGTCGTCACCGAGCACGCTCGGGAAGCGCCCGGGCGTCAGCAGCGCCGCGGTCAGCACAAACAGCGCGTCGGCGTCGGCCTCGGCGATCGGGTCCGTCCCGGTCACGGCATCCTCCCCATCCGGTCGTCGGCGCACCGTACCAGTGGGTAACCCGGACGTCGAGGGTCCCCGCCCGGGGAACCCCGACGGCGCTCGCGCGCCCGTCAGGTGTCGGGGGGCGGGGGGGGGCGCCCCCCGGGGGGGGGGGGGCGGGGGCCGGGGGGGCCCCGGGGGGGGGGGGTGGGGGCTTGCCCGGGGGGGGGGTGGCGGGCCCC
>NZ_JBHWFF010000038.1:497-36487 GCF_042733785.1 Streptomyces sp. NPDC059695
GCGCGCTCTCCTCCTCTTTCTCGTGCGTCTCCCTCTCTTTTGCGCCCTCCCCCCTGCTTTCCTCCCTCTTGCCTCTGGTCTGCTGGTGGGGGGGGGGGGGCGCGCGCCGCCCCCCCCCCCGGTCCGGGAGGCCGAGCAGCGAGCGGGCCACCGTGCGGGGGGACTGGTTCCGTTCCCGGGCGAGGGTGAGCAGCGCACGGCAGGCGAGCTCGTTGACGCCGAAGGAGAGCATGCCGGGGGAGACCCGGCTCGCCGCCTCCTCCGCCCGCGCGGGATCGTCCTCGGCGCAGGCGGCCACGTACTCGGCGGCCGCCTCGAAGAGGTTGTGGCCCTGCCGGGGGCGCGGTGGCGCCGGCGCGGCGGTCTCCGAGGCCCTCCGGCCGGAGGGGAGGAGTCTGCGCAGTGTTTCCGGAACTCGTGCCACGGTCCGCCGCCTCTCCCGGGCACGACTGCCCGGCAACTCCACGGTAGACAGTGAAGTGCCGGTAAAGAAGGGTGCGTTGGTATCCGTGATGGCCGAGACGGAGATCGCTCCGGGGGCGGATGACGGTCGGGTCGGAACTACGCCGCGGTCACCCCTCGCGGACGGCGAGGGCCAGGTAGCGGGTGTCCTCGTCGACGTAGCTGACGAGCCGCCACCCGGCCTCGGCGAGCAGAGGGCGCAGGCGGGGCTCGGCGCGCAGGTCGTCCGGCGTGATCTGCCGGCCGTGACGGGCCGCGAGGGCGGCCCGCCCGATCGGGTGGAAGAGCGCCAGGCGGCCCCCGGGCCGTACCACCCGGGCGAGTTCCCGCAGGCCGTCGACGGGTTCCGCGAGGTGCGAGATGAGTCCGGCCCCGAAGACGGCGTCGAGCGCGCCGTCGCGCACCGGCAGCCGGCCGACGTCGGTGAGCAGCAGTGTCCCGCCGGTCTCACCGGCACGTCCCGCGGCCACGGCCTCGCCGATCATCTCGGGCGTGAGATCGGCCCCGATCACCGTGCCGGCAGGGCCGACGGCGGCACGGAGCGGCGGCAGCGCCCGGCCGGTCCCGCAGCCGGCGTCGAGCACGGCGTCACCGGGGCGCAGGCCGAGCTCGCCGACGGCGGCGGCATACGCGGCGCCGTCGTCGGGGAACCGGCTGTCCCAGTCGGCGGCGCGGGCGCCGAAGAACTCTCGTACGTGTGTGGGGTCATCGCTCATGGACTCATGATCGCGTACGAATCCGCCCACGATTCCTCACACGGAGGGGTGAACCTTCTGTGTCCACGTTCGAGCCCGGCGTGATCGTTCGGGATCGTCTCTCTGTCATATTCCGGCAGCTTTCGAAATGCGCCCCCGGTGCGCCCCCCGATGCGCACTACCGTCCCTGAGCCATGGGACACCTGGACCACGCCACCTTCGGCTGGCTGACACCCGTGCTGTCGTACGCGATGGCCTGCATCGGTGCCGCCCTCGGGCTGCGCTGCACCGTACGAGCGCTCGACGCGACCGGCCGGTCACGACGCAACTGGCTGCTCACCGCGGCCTCCGCCATCGGAACCGGCATCTGGACGATGCACTTCGTCGCGATGCTCGGATTCGGCGTGACGGGCACCGACATCCGGTACGACGTGCCGCTCACCCTCCTCAGCCTCGTCGGCGCGATGGCCGTCGTCGGCGTCGGAGTCTTCGCCGTCGGCTACGGACGCGATCCGGTCCGCTCGCTCCTCGTCGGCGGACTGACCACGGGCATCGGCGTGGCGTGCATGCACTACCTGGGCATGGCCGCGCTCCGGCTCCACGGCCAGGTGCGGTACGACCCGCTGCTCGTCGGACTCTCGGTGCTGATCGCCGTCGTCGCCGCCACGGCCGCGCTCTGGGCCGCGCTCAACATCCACCGGCCCGCCGCCGTGGCCGCCGCCTCGCTCGTGATGGGCGCGGCCGTCAGCAGCATGCACTACACCGGCATGCTCGCCGTGCGGGTCGACGTCGTCCCCTCCGCCGCCGCTCTCCCGGGAGCGTCGCTCATGCAGTTCATCTTCCCGCTCGCCGTCGGCCTCGGCTCGTACCTCTTCATCACCTCCGCCTTCGTCGCCCTCTCCCCGACGGCCGGGGAACGCGCCGCCTACGCCTCCGCGGGACGCCTGACCGAACCGGACGAGCGCGCCGTCGACGTCGCACCCCCCGGCTTCCGCACCTCGGAAGCACCCGTACGTCCCTGACCCGACCCCCGACGGACGACCCACCGCACCAGAGACAGACACAGCGGAACGAGGAGGCCATGCGAACTCCCCGCAAGACCAAGGACGCCGAGGCGGACACACCGCGACCGGCGGCCGCGCGCGGGCGGCGCGCACACGCGGGCCCGCCCGCCGACGAGCCGGGGGAGCGGACCCCCGAGGCCTTCCCCACCGCGGGCCGTGCGGGCAGGGTCGCCCAGGACCCGGACGGGCCCTCCGCCGCAGGCACCGACCGTCCCCTGCGCAGTGATGCCCACGGGCGAGGCACCGACCGTCCCGTTCGCGGCGACGCCCACGGGCGAGCCGGGGCCGCCAGGGGGCCGCACGCCCCCGACGCGGACCGAGTCCGCCCCACCTTCCACGGACTGCGCCCGCGTACGGTCCGCGCCAAGATCGTCTCGCTCCTGATGGTCCCGGTCGTGTCGCTCCTCGCCCTCTGGGGCTTCGCCACCGTCACCACCGCACAGGACGTCGCCGGGCTCCGCCGGCTCCAGCGCGTCGACGCCGAGATCGGCGAACCCGTGACGGCGGCCCTCGCCGCCCTCCAGGCCGAACGGCGCGCCGCCGTACGCCAGGTCGCGGCGCCGGGCGCCGCTGGGGCCGCCGAGCTCAGGGACCGGATCCGCCGGACGGACGGGGCCGTCGACCGGCTGCGTCTGGACGGCTCGCACACCGTGGGCGACACCGGGGACCTGCCCGGCGACGTGGGCGGCCGGGTGAGCGCCTTCGTCGGCAGGGTCGAGGGCCTCGCCCGGCTCCGTACCGCCGCGGTCGACGGGCGCGCCGACTGGGACCAGGTCTACGAGGAGTACACGGACACCATCTCCGCCGCCTTCGCCGTCGGCGGCGCCCTCACCGGCATCCAGGACGCCGGGCAAGGGGCCGACGCGCGCGTACTCCTCGAATTCGGCCGGGCCGGCGAGATGCTGTCCCGCGAGGACGCCCTCCTCACCTCCGCCCACCTCACCGGCCGGCTCACCGCGGACCGGCTCCGGGACTTCTCCGGGGCCGTAGAGACCCGCCGCACCCTCCTCGCCTCGGCCACCGACGACCTGCCCGCCGCCGAACGCGCCGCCTGGGCCCGGCTCTCCGCCGGCGGCGACCACGCCCGCCTCACCCGGAACGAGGACCGCGTCAGCGCCGCGACCTCAGGCCGCCCCGCCGCCCAGGCGGTCACCTCCGCCGAGTGGGACGACACCCTCGCCGCCGTACTCGGCGGACTGACCGCGATCGAGACCGACGCGCGCGGCGCGGCCGCCGACCGCACCGATCCGTTCACCGGCGGCGCCCTCACCACGGGTGGCGCGGCGGTCGTACTCGGCCTCGCGGCCGTCGCCGCCTCGCTCGTCATCTCGGTACGCATCGGCCGCGGCCTCGTCGTCGAGCTCGTCAGCCTCCGCAACACCGCCCTCGGCATCGCACGCCGCAAACTTCCCTCGGCCATGCGCCGGCTCCGCGCGGGCGAGGAGATCGACGTCAGGACCGAGGCCCCGCCCGGGCCCGTCTCCCAGGACGAGATCGGCCAGGTCGGCGAGGCCCTCACCACCGTCCACCGCGCGGCGCTCTCCGCCGCCGTCGAACGCGCCGAACTCGCCAGCGGGATCTCCGGGGTCTTCGTCAACCTCGCCCGCCGCAGCCAGGTCCTCGTCCACCGGCAGCTCAACCTCCTGGACAGCATGGAGAGGCGCGCCGACGACCCCAACGAGCTCGGCGACCTGTTCCGGCTCGACCACCTCACCACCCGCATGCGGCGCCACGCCGAGAGCCTGATCATCCTCTCCGGAGCCGCGCCCGGCCGCGCCTGGCGCATGCCCGTCCCCCTCACCAACGTCGTCCGCGCCGCCGTCTCCGAGATCGAGGACTACGCGCGCGTGGAGGTACGCCGGCTCCCCGAGACGGCCGTCGTGGGCGGAGCCGTCGCGGACCTCACCCACCTCCTCGCCGAGCTCATCGAGAACGCCGCCCAGTTCTCCCCGCCCCACACGAAGGTGCGGGTCAGCGGTGAACCCGTCGGCAACGGCTACGCCCTGGAGATCGAGGACCGCGGGCTCGGCATGGGCAAGGAGACCCTCGCCGAGGCGAACGCCCGCATCGCGCAGTCCGAGGCCCTCGACCTCTTCGACAGCGACCGGCTCGGCCTGTTCGTGGTCAGCCGCCTCTCGTCGCGGCACGACATCCAGGTCCATCTGCGGACCTCCCCGTACGGCGGCACGACCGCCGTCGTCCTGCTCCCGACGGATGTGCTCCAGGGGGCGCTGCCGGCCGGCCGCGGAACGGCACCGGCCGACACCGCGCAGGAGAGAACGCCGAGCGTGGGGAACCCCCGTCCGCGCACGGAGTCCGGAGCCGGCCCCGGCGGCGGGAACGGCGCGGCACCGCGTTCCGCCGACGAGCGGGCGGCGCGGGAGCGGGAGGAGGCGCACCGCGCCGAGGCCCGCCGTTTCGGCCGGCCCCAGGTGCCGCCGCTGCCTCCCCAGGTCGGCCCGGCTGGGGTGACGGGCCCCGCGCGCCCCGGAGATCCGGCCCGGTCCGGTGCGTTGGGCGCGCCGGGTGCGTCGGGGGCATCGACTGGGGGTGGTGCGGCGGGCGTGTCGGGCGTGGTCGGTGCGCCCGGACGCCCGGCCGCTTCGCAGCCACCCGCGGGGGCACGGCCCGGGAACCTCCCCCGGCAGACGGACGGAGCGCGGCCCCCGGTCCCGCCCCGGTCGCTGCCCGCCGCCCGGCCGCAGCCGCTCGCCCGCCCGACCGTCGTGCCTGCCCTCGCCGCCCGTCCGGAGCCCGGATCCGGGCCGGGTGCCGGGGACGGGGCAGGTGCCGGGACCGGGCCTGTCGCCGGGACCGGAGCCACACCCGCCGGGACCGGGTCGAGTGCCGGGACCGGACCCACACCCGCCGGGGTCACCGAACTGCGCCGCCGCGGTGTCTCCGTACCGACGCCGTCCGGGGTTCAGCCGCCCGTCGCGCCGGCCGACCGGGCGGGTCCCGGCGGCTCCGCTCGCCAGGGGGGACCCGCGGGACCCGACGTACCCACCGGTCGAGGCGACGCCGACGCCGAAGCCGACGTCGCGGTCGAACTGCCCCGTCGCGTACGGCAGGCGAGCCTCGTCCCGCAGCTGCGCCAGGCACCGGCTCCGACGCCGGTGACCGTAGCCGTCCCGACCGGCACCCCGGACGCACGGACCCCCGAGCTGGTCCGGGACCGCATGACGGCCTACCAGGACGGATGGCAGCGGGGCGGTGGCGCCGTCCCGGGCACCAGGCGCCCCCTCGGCACGGGCTTCGGCACCCGCACGGCCCACGACCCCGGCCACGGCACCGCCCCCCTCGACCCTCGCTCCGAAGGAGACGACGCATGATCGACCACGAACGGACCTCGCACCACCGGTCCGGCGAACTGGACTGGCTCCTCGACGACCTCGTCACGCGCGTCCGCGAGGTCCGCCACACCGTGGTCCTCTCGAACGACGGACTCGCCGTGGGCGCCTCCAGCGGGCTCAGCCGTGAGGACGCCGAGCATCTGGCCGCCATCGCCTCCGGCTTCCAGAGCCTCGCGAAGGGCGCAGGACGCCAGTTCCACACCGGCGGGGTCCGTCAGACGATGGTCGAGATGGACGACGGCTTCCTCTTCGTCGCCGCGGCGGGCGACGGCTCCTGTCTCGCCGTCCTCAGCTCCGCCGGCGCGGACATCGGCCTCATCGCCTACGAGATGGCCCGGCTCGTCAAGCGCGTCGGCGAGCACCTGCACACCCCGCCGCGGCTCACGGTGACCCCGCCCGCCGTCGGCTGACCCGGAGAGAGCCATGGACGACGACAGCAGCGGCGACGGCCGGTCCGTACCGGGCAGTCAGTGGTACGACGCGGAGGCCGGACCGCTCGTGCGTCCGTACGCGATGACCGGTGGACGGACCAAGCCGGGGCCCAGCAACGTACGGTTCGACCTCATCGCCCTCGTCGTCGTGGACGACGAGCCGCCCGGACCGGCCGAGGAGGCGCTCCTCGGCCCCGAGCACCGGTCCCTGCTCACGTTGTGCCGGGCCGAGACGCAGTCGGTGGCCGAACTCGCCGCCGACGCCGACCTGCCCGTCGGTGTCGTCCGCGTCCTCCTCGGCGACCTCCTCGAATCGGGTTTCGTGCGGGTCAGCCGCCCCGTTCCCCCTGCCCAGCTCCCTGACGAAAGAATCCTGAGGGAAGTAATCGATGGCCTACGAGCGCTCTGAGAGCAGCGGCGCCGGCGACGACGCGGACACCTCCGCCCTCGCCCTGAAGATCCTGGTCGCCGGCGGGTTCGGGGTGGGCAAGACCACCCTCGTCGGCGCGGTCAGCGAGATCCGGCCCCTGCGGACCGAGGAACAGCTCAGCAGGGCGGGCGAACTGGTCGACGACACCGGGGGCGTCGACCAGAAGACGACCACCACCGTCGCCATGGACTTCGGACGCATCACGATCCGCTCAGGGCTCTCCCTCTACCTCTTCGGCACGCCCGGGCAGGACCGCTTCTGGTTCCTCTGGGACGAGCTGTCGCAGGGCGCCCTGGGGGCCGTCGTCCTCGCCGACACCCGCCGCCTGGAGGACTGTTTCCCGGCGGTCGACTACTTCGAGCACCGGAAGATCCCGTTCGTGGTCGCGGTCAACTGCTTCACGGGCGCGCGTACGTACGGGGCGCACGACGTGTCCCGGGCCCTCGACCTGGACCGCGGCACGCCCGTCGTGCTGTGCGACGCGCGCGACCGCGATTCGGGCAAGGAAGTGCTGATCCGCCTGGTCGAGTACGCCGGGCGGATGCACACCGCGCGCCTCTTGGACTCGGTCGGCTGAGGGGCGCGCCGAGGACTTGGGCGGCCCGGCGGGGCCGGCAGGCCGCGAGGGGGTCTCGCCGAGGCGACCGGCCGGGGGGGCAGGCCAGTGGCGAGGGGGCTCCCCGAGGCGGCCCGGCCGGGTCTCAGTCGGCGATGCCCGCCTCGGCGACCACCTTCTCGATCCGCACCCTGACGAGGAGTTCACCGGGGACGGCGTTGCGCTCCCCGAACTCCTCCGCCCGGTCCGCTCCCATGTAGCGACCGCCGATCCGGGCTGCCCAGTGCCGCAACTCGGCCGGATCCTCGCTGAGTTCGGCGCGTCCGCGCAGCGAGACATAGGCGAAGGGCGGGGTGTCGTCGTCGACGCACAGGGACACCCGGCCGTCACGGGCGAGGTTGCGGCCCTTCACCGTGTCCTTGCCGGTGTTGAACACCAGGTCGTCGCCGTCGAGCAGGAACCAGACCGGTACGACGTGCGGACTGCCGTCGTCGCGCACGGTCGCCAGTTTGCCCGTACGGGTTCCCTCGGACACGAAGGCCCGCCACTGATCCTCGGTCATCCTCGTCATGCACCCATCCTGCGGCACGCGCAGGCGTGGTGCAGTGCTTGCCCTGTCCACGACAGTGCGTAAGGCTTGCGGCGATACGCGGACCACGACGGTACGGACCACCACGGATCGCGGACCACCAGGGTCCGGGCCGAGGGGCCGCACCGGCTAGGGGGAGGACCACTGATGGCATTGGACAAGGGACTTGACTGGCTCCTGGACGACCTGACCCAGCGGGTCGGCTACATACGGCACGCGCTGGTGCTGTCGAACGACGGTCTGGTGACGGGCGCGAGCAGCGGACTCGTCCGCGAGGACGCCGAGCACCTCGCCGCGGTCTCCTCCGGGCTGCACAGCCTCGCACGGGGCTCCGGCCGGCATTTCCGCGCTGGCCGGGCACGGCAGACCATGGTGGAGTTCGACGACGCGCTGCTCTTCGTGACGGCGGCGGGCGAGGGCAGCTGCCTGTGCGTCCTGAGTGCTGCCGAGGCGGACGTCGGCCAGGTGGCGTACGAGATGACGCTGCTGGTGAACCGGGTCGGCGAACACCTGGGGGTGGCGGCACGACAGCCCGGGATCCCGGGCGGCGGCGTGCTCTGACGGCGCGTGCTCTGACGGCGCCGGCGGCCGGGACGGTTGTCCACAGGTCTCCGTCCACAGGCCGTGCGAGTGTCGTCACTCTGCGTTACGTTCTTCTTCGTGGGTCCGAGAGGCTCACGAGTCGAGGGGAACACGGACACAGGGGGAGGGCCGCGTCATGGCGGTGGACGAGGGAGCGCGTACGGTGACAGCGGGGCGGGCCGCGCAGGAACTGGAGCTGAGGCGTGGCGAGTTCCGGCTCGCGGTTCAGCTCGGCGTGGTGAGGACCGTGCCGGCCGGTGAGGGGGACCGGAGGCGGATCGAGCGGAGCGAGCTCGACCGCCTCAGGGCCGCGCCGGACTTCCCGGCCGGCCTGCGCGAGCGGGTGCGCGCGGTCGGTACGAGGGAGGCGGCCGCCCTCCTAGGGATCACCGCCGACCGGTTCACCCGGCTGGCCAGGACGGGCCACCTGAGTCCGGTGCGGTTCTCGCTGAACCGCTACCGGATGGTGGTGTGGATGTATCTGGCGCAGGAGGTCGTCGAGTTCGGCCTCACCTGTCCGGACCTCCTCGTCGGGCGGCTTCCGCAGGAGCTCCGCGAGCGCCTCGCCGAACACGTGGACCGGCGGCCGAGGAACTGGCGGACGCGGCGGCTCGGTCTGTTGCTCCGGGCCACCGAGGATCCGTGGGCGCGGGCCGCCGCCATCGCCTCCCTCCTCGACCCGGTCCAGCTCGCCGAGGTCGTCGACGATCCGTACGAGCGCACGCACCTGGACCGGCTGAGGCCGCCACCGCCGCCCGGGATGCCGGTGTCGCCGGTCGCGCGCGAGATCGCCGAGCGCCTGACGCTGGCCGACGACCCGGACGAGATCCTCTGGCACCGCCTGAGCCTGGCCCTCGCCCTGGACGAGGCACGCGCGGAGCGGCAGGCACCCCACCCCGGTGAGACGTGGGTGACAGGGGGCGGTGCTGAGGCGCTTGCCGTTCGGGAGGCGGTACCTGCCGAGCTGGTGGCTGTCGCTGCGGAGCCGGTGGCTGTTCCTGCCGAACCGGTGGACACGGCCGATTCGGTGCCGCTTCCGGCCGGGTGGTCCGCGGGCGTCAGCCGTCCGCCGGGCCGGACGGTGCGCGTCAGAGTCCTGGAGCGCTTCCGTCGGGGGAGGGCGACGGGAGCGACACGCCCCCGGCGGCCGAAGCGGCCCGCGGGCTGGCCCTGACGTGGGGACCTGACGTGGTCGTCGGATGGGCAGCTCGGATGTGCGGCCCTGACGTCCGGCTCAGGTGTGGGGCCCTGACGTTCAGCTCGGAGGTGAGGCTTTGACGTTCAGCTCGGAGGTGAGGCTCGGACGTGCGGCTCGGACGTGCGGCTCCGGCGTGCGGTCGGAGCGGGGTGTGGGGAGGATGGGCCCATGCTGCTGGCGCGTGTGGCCGAAGTGTCCCGGGAGGTCGCCGCCGTCTCCGCGCGCTCCGGGAAGATCGCTCTGCTGGCCGGGCTGTTCGCCGAGGCCGGGTCCGAGGAGAGCCCGCTCGTCATCGCCTATCTCTCCGGGCGGCTGCCGCAGGGACGGATCGGGGTCGGGTGGAGCATCCTCAAGGACGTCGTCCCGCCCGCGGTTCCGCCCGCGGAGCGACCCGGACTGACGCTCGCGCGGGTCGACGAGGCGATGGCGGAGCTCGCCGCCGTGTCCGGAGCCGGAGCGCGTGCCGAGCGGACCCGGCTCGTCCGCGCGCTGCTGGCCGCCGCGACCCGTGAGGAGCAGGAACTGCTGCTGAGGTTGCTTTCGGGCGAGGTGCGCCAAGGGGCCCTCGACGCCGTCGCCCTGGAAGGTGTCGCCCGGGCAGCGGGGGTGCCGGCCGGTGACCTGCGGCGCGCCGTGATGCTGGAGGGCTCGCTGCCTCCGGTGGCCCAGGCCGTGCTGGCGGAGGGAGCCGGCGCGCTGAACCGGTTCACCCTGCGCGTCGGAAGCCCCGTGCAGCCCATGCTCGCGCACACGGCGGCCTCGGTCGCCGAGGCCGTCGCCGCCCTCGGGGCCTGCGCCGTCGAGGAGAAGCTCGACGGGATCCGCGTCCAGGTGCACCGGCGCGGCGACGACGTCCGGGCGTACACCCGCTCGCTGGACGACATCACCGATCGCCTTCCCGAGGTGGTGGCGACCGCGCGAGCCGTCGCGGCGGACGCGTTCATCCTGGACGGCGAGATGATCGCGCTCGACCCCGGAACGGGGCGCCCCGTCTCCTTCCAGTCGATCGCCGGCCGGGTCGGCTCCCGTGCCGATGTGGCCGGTGCGCGGGCCGCCCTTCCCCTCACGGCGGTCTTCTTCGACGTCCTCGCGGTGGAGGGGGAGTCACTGATCGACCGGCCCGGCCCGGAGCGCCACTCCGTCCTCGCCGGTCTGCTGCCGGAGTCCCAGCGGGTGCGCCGGACCGTCGTCACCGATCCGGCCGACCCCGCACAGACCGAGGCCGCCGAGCGGTTCTACGCGGACACCCTGGCCCGGGGCCACGAAGGCGTGCTCGTCAAGGCACTGGAAGCGCCCTACGCGGCGGGCCGCCGGGGGCGCAGCTGGCTGAAGGTGAAGCCCGTCCACACGGTCGATCTGGTGGTGCTCGCCGTGGAGCGAGGTCACGGCCGCAGAACCGGGCTGCTCTCCAACCTCCACCTCGGCGCGCGGGCTGCCGACGGAGGCTTCGTCATGCTCGGCAAGACGTTCAAGGGGCTCACGGACGAGATGCTGCGCTGGCAGACCGAGCGACTCGGTGAACTCGCCGTGTCGGACGACGGGTTCACCGTGCGCGTGCGGCCCGAGCTCGTCGTCGAGATCGCGTACGACGGGCTCCAGGCGTCGACGCGCTACCCGGCCGGTGTCACGCTCCGCTTCGCGCGGGTCGTACGGCACAGGCCCGACAAGAGCGCGTCGGAGGCCGACACCGTCCGGCGGATCACCGAAGGCGGCTGACCACCGTCGACGGCCCTCGCGGGGTGGCGTCCCGCGAGGGATGCTGGAGACGTGGCACGACGAGCGCCCGGCAGGAGGAGCGCGTGGCACACGAGCGGCCCGGGGGCCGCGAGGAGATGAGCGACGTGTACGACCTGAACATCGACACCGACGTCAACGTGCATCTCAGCGACTGCGGCAAGGAGGACGCCCAGGCCGTGTTCGACGTCCTCGGCCGGTACTACCAGCGGGAGGACATGGCGACGCCGGGCCCCGAGGCGGTCACAGGGCCGACCCCCACCGTCTGGACCGCCACGTTCGACACGGCCGGAGGGCGGCACGAGGAGGCGCGCCCCACGCACCTGACCGCCCCGGTCGGAGCCACGCTCACCGGCGGCTACCACGCCGTCGACGAGGTCGAGAAGGTGCTCGCCGCCGGCTTCGACATCCAGTCGCTGCAGGCCGTCTCCGGCGACCAGGAGACCGAGGCCCGGCTCCTGCTCGGGTCCCGCTGACCGGGACGCACAGCGGCTCCGGGTGGCGCGGACGGGCGCCGCCCGGGGTTCTCGTGTGCCCGGGACCCGTCGGTGGACCCCGCCGACACCCCCCGTATACACCGTGTGTAGAGTGCCTTCCGGTTGTGCACACCGCCCTGACCAGCGGTGATGGCGGCCGTATCGAAGACATTCACGGGGAAAGCGGGTTCACCATGTTCCGATCCAGGCCTGGCCGAACGCGGACGGTGACCACCGCCTTCCTCGCCGCCGCGTCGCTGATGCTGACGCTGGGGGCCTGCGGAGTCGATCCCCTCACCCCGCAGGAGGCCCGGGCGGAGGCCGGATCGGACGACAAGGCCGGCGACGGGGCCCGGCGCGTGGACTGCGCCGAGGTGAAGTGCATAGCCCTGACCTTCGACGCGGGGCCGGGCGAGGACACTCCCCACCTCCTCGACGTCCTCAAGGAGAAGCAGGTGCCCGCCACCTTCTTCCTCCTCGGCAGCAAGCACGTCGACCGCTACCCGGACGTCGTCAGGCGCATCGCTTCCGAGGGGCACGAGGTCGCCAACCACACCTGGTCGCACCGGATCCTGACCGACCTCGACGAGTCCGAGGTCCGCGAGGAGCTGGCCCGCACCCAGGACGCGATAGAGAAGATCACCGGGCACAGGCCCACCCTCATGCGCCCGCCGCAGGGCCGCACGGACGGCACGGTGTCCGACGTCAGCCGCGAACTCGGACTCGCCCAGGTCCTGTGGAGCATCACGGCCAAGGACTACTCCACCACCGACTCGGCGCTCATACGGCAGCGCGTCCTGGAGAACGCGCACCGCGACGGGATCATCCTGCTCCACGACATCTACGACGGAACCGTGCCGGCCGTGCCGTCGATCATCGACGAGCTGAAGCGTCGCGGCTTCACGTTCGTGACGGTGCCCGAGCTCCTCGCTCCCGGGAAGGCCGAGCCCGGCGAGGTCTACCGCCCCGAGCGGGACTGAGCGGACCTGCTGAAACCGGGTGAGGTGACTCACATCGCCCACTCCGGATTCCTCGGAACATTCGGGCAAGGTCGACCGTTGCTATGTATGTGACTGCGAAGGGGTCCGGTCCCCAAGGTCCCCCCCCAGAGGTGACCGCTCTTCGTCCGTCACGGCGATCGGCCCCGGTTGGAATCCCCCGTCCAACCGGGGCTCTGTCGTTCCCCGCCCCCCGCCCGTTTCAGGCCTCCAGCCCCCTCACGCGGCACGCGGGCGGCGCATGCGGGGCGCGCACCCCGGCGCGTTCGACTCGTTCGAGTGAGGCCCGGCATGGTGGCCCGAACGGCGGGCAGTGATCTTCCCGAGCCGACGAAGACGATCACCCGCCGGCTTCCGACCAGGGACGATCGAAGGGGGACCCCATGGTCCGCACCACCTGTCGCACCCTCGCGCCCTCCTCGCCGGGGCCGCCCCATCGCTCCCCGTGGGCGGTGCCACCGTAGAGCTCGCGGGGCCCGCGCCCCGGAGTCCCGGCGAGCGCGCCCTCCGCCGCGACCCGGCCACTCCCTGCCGTCAGCCGCGCGGCAGGGCTCCGGCCGGATGGCGGAGGGCCGAGGCCAGCATCAGGCCGGCGCCGCGCACGACGCTGGTGGAGGGATCGTTCGCGAGGCGCAGCCGGGCACGCAGCAGGTGCGCGAGACGCCCCGTGACGTCGAGCCGCAGCGCGCCACCGCCGGTCACCAGGACGCCCCGGCGCAGCGCCCCGCGCACGGCGCCGGTGCCGTCGTGCCGCCACATGTCGCTCACCATGTCGGCGGTCGTCGCGGCGATCGCGTCCGGCGCGTTCCCCGAGGCCGACAGGTCGTCCAGGCCCACCTCGGCCAGCCGGGCGTCCTCGACGAGGCCGTCCACCACGAGGGTGACCTCCGTCAGCTGGGCGCCGAGGTCGACGACGAGGAGCGGGCCCCCGCCGGACGGGGCGGCATGGGCGGCCGCCGCGCGGGCGCTGTCCACGGCGATGACCCGCACCGGGCCGAGAGCGTCCACGACCCGCTTCGCCGCCGCCCGCTCCTCCGGGCCCGCCAGGACCGGATGGGTCAGCATCACGACCGTGTCGTGGCCGCCGTCACCCGGCGCGGAGGCCGTCAGGCGCCGGAGCAGGCGGAGCTGGGAGTCGGTGTCGGTCACCCGGCCGCGCCGCACCGGACCGCTCGGCACGTCCGCGAAGACGCCCGCTCCCGGCGCCCAGGCGCGGGTCCGGGAGCTGCCGATGTCGAGGGCGATCCCGCGCACCGGCCGCTGCGCGCCCCGGCTGCCCCCTGCTGCTCCGAACGATCCCATCGCTTCCGTCCCATTCCTGCGACCCGCTGATTGCGAGGTTGATATGGCACCTCACTATGCAATATCCGTGGCTGCGGCGCCATGGTGCTTGGGGATCGAAGGGCATGAAGCAGGGGAGATGCGCAGAGCGGTGAGGGTGGGTCAGCTCTCGGAGCCGAGCCACAGGTCGGGGCCGAACACCTCGTAGTGGATGTCGGCGGCGGCGGTGCCCCGGCCGAGCAGGTCCCCTCGCACCGCGCGAAGGAAGGGGAGCGGCCCGCACAGATACGCGAGGGTCCCCGCCGGCAGGTCGATGAGCGTGACGTCCGCCCGGCCCGGCCGGGCCCCGGAGTCCCCCGGCTCCTCGTACCAGAGGTGCAGCGCACCCTGCGGCAGCGCGTCCACGAGGCGGCGCAGCTCCTCGGCGTGCGCGTGAGAGGCGGGGGCGCGGTCGGCGTGGACCACGACGACCGGCCGGGTCGATCCGGTGGCGGCCAGGTGGTCGAGCATCGCCAGCATCGGAGTGCTGCCGATGCCGGCGGAGGCGAGCAGCAGGGGGCCGTCGCCCTCGGGCAGGACCAGGTCGCCGAACGGGGCCGAGACCTCGACGGTGTCGCCCGCGCGGGCGTGGGCGTGCAGCCAGGAGGACACCTCGCCCGCCGGGTCGCCGTCGACGCGCTTCACCGTGATCCGCCACTGCGGGCGGCCGGGAGCGGAGGACAGGCTGTACTGGCGGATCTGCCGGGCGCCGTCGGGCAGGGCGACCCGGACGCTCACGTACTGGCCCGGCCGGAACGAGGCCGTGGCGGTCCCGTCGGCGGGACGCAGGACGAAGGACGCCGTCTCGGGCGTCTCCTCGCGCCGCTCGGCGATCTCCATGGTCCGCCAGACCTGGCCCTCGGGCACGCCGGCCTCCTGGTAGAGACGGGCCTCCACGGAGACGAGCGCGTTCGCCATCAGCCAGTAGACCTCGTCCCAGGCCTGCGCGACCTCGGGGGTCACGGCGTCGCCGAGGACCTCCACGATCGCGGCGAAGAGGTGCTCGTGCACGGTCTTGTACTGCTCGGAGGTGACGCCGAGCGAGGCGTGCTTGTGCGCGATCCGCGCCAGCATGGCGTCCGGACGGCTGTCCGGGTTCTCCAGCAGGGCGACGGCGAAGGCGGCTATCGAGCCGGCGAGCGCCTTCCGCTGCTCGCCGTTGGCCTGGTTGCCCCGGTTGAACAGGTCGCGGAGGAGTTCCGGACGGGCGGCGAAGAGCCGCCCGTAGAAACGCTCGGTGATCTCGTCGAGGGCGCCGCCGACGGCGGGCAGGGTGGCGCGGACGACCGGTACGGCCTGCTCGGACAGCATGGGAACTCTCAATCTGGTAGATGATCTACGTATTTAAAGGTGCGCGGAAGCTCCCGGCGGGAGCCGGCGCGATCAGGGGGAGTGCGAGGGACGCGGGCTGAGGGTCAGGAGCAGGGGTCCGGTCGGCGAGGACACGAGGTCCGCCACGGTCAGCGGGTCGAGGGCGCGGTAGAAGGCCCCCTGCGCCTCGCGCAGGGCTCCGCGCAGGCGGCACGCGGTGCGCAGCGGGCACGGGGGATCGCCCTCGCAGGCGACGACCTCCTCCTCGCCCTCCAGGGTCCTGGTCAGCCAGCCCACCGAAGAGCGCCGGCCCAGAGCCGTCAGGGCCAGTCCGCCGCCGCGGCCGCGGCGCGCCTCGACCACGCCGAGGTGCTGGAGCCGCGTGACCACCTTCGCCATGTGCGCGTAGGGCACGTCCATCGACTCCGCCACCTCGCGGGTGGTGACGGACTCCTCCGGTGCGGTGACCGCCAGGCGCATCACGGCACGGAGCGCCAGGTCGGTGAACTTCGTCAGCCTCACGAGCTGACCGTATCAAAGAGGTATCTGATGTGCGTATTAAGGGGGTGGCTCGCTCCGGCGCCGATGGCGCCGCCACAGCCACCAGCCGCCCGTGAGCAGGCAGCTGCTCACGACGACGATCCCGGCCACCGGCCACTGACCGCCCCCGATCCGGGTGTCCGTGGCGGCGACCACGAGCAGGCCGACCAGCGGGAGCAGCAGCGACGCCGTCGCGCGCAGCCCCGCCGCGACCATGGACGGGTCGACCCGGCGGCGGGGTGAGCGCAGGTCCCGTGAGCCCACGTAGAAGACGACGGCCCGGTCCATCATGCGCGTCGTGGCGCGGTTGTACGAGACGGCCATGTAGGGCAGCCAGACCAGCGGTGCCACCAGGCCGACCAGGAACACGCAGACCACGAGCACCCACTGTCCGATGCGTGCAGGCCGGCCCGACCGCTCCTCGCCGGAGGGTGTCAGCAGGCCGAGGAGCCGCGCCATCCTCATGACCAGGTCCCAGAGGGTGGCGGTCCGGCCCCGTGCGGGCCGGGTGCGGGGCGTGGCGGGGCGGGTCTCCAGGGCGGCCCGGGCGCTCGCGGTGTCCTCGTACACCCCCTGCAGGACGAGCAGCTCGGCGGCCCGCTCCGGGTCGGCGGGGTCCCGTCCCTCGGCGGCGGCGAGTTCGAGCACCGTACGCACCTGGGAGAGCAGGGCTCCGCAGAACGCGACGGGGATGAGGACGAGGAACGGGCCCCCCACGAAGGCCCCTTCCGTGACGACCCGGCGGCGTCCGCGGCTGACGACGAGGGAGCGCAGCGTCGCCGGGTCTGCGTCGGGATGAGCGGCACGGAGGCGTTCGACGGAGGGCCCGGCGCCCGGACCGAGGTGGCGCAGCGCGAAGGAGGCGAGCGCCTCCGGGAGCCTCGCGGGTTCCGCCGCCACCTCTCGCAGCAGGGAACCCGTGAGCCCGTCAGCGCGCCCGCCCTTCTCCGGGCCCGCGGCCCGCCGTCTCCGTGGTCTCAGGAGAGGACCTTGGCCTTGGCCTTCTCGAACTCCTCGGGCGTGATGGCGCCCTTCGCCTTGAGGTCGGCGAGCCGGGCCAGTTCGTCGGTGGCGCTGCCGCCGCCCTGCGATCCCGCGGCCTTGCGGATGTAGTCCTGGAACGCGGCCTCGCTCTGCTTGGCCTGCTTGACGTCACGCCGGCTCATGCCCTTGCCGCGGGCGATCACGTAGACGAACACACCGAGGAAGGGGAGCAGGATGCAGAAGATCAGCCAGCCCGCCTTGGCCCAGCCGTTGAGGTCGTGGTCCCGGAAGATGTCGGTGATCACCTTGAACAGCAGGAAGAGCCACATGATCCAGAGGAAGAACCACATCATGGTCCAGAACACGTTGAGGAGGGGGTAGTCGTCCATTTCCTGCACACTCCGTTCCCGCGCGGGCCGAGGAGCCCGGCGTTGGAGTGAGTCTCACCCAGCCCCCGCACACCCGCACGTCGTGGCGGCTGCGCGTGCGCACCCCGCGGCGCCGTGTTCGGATGGGGACCGCGGACCGTCGATGCCGTGACCGCCGCCCCGGTCAGGCTCCGCGCAGGGCGGCGAGGGCGCGGTCCGCGTGGGCGCTCATCCGCAGTTCGCTGCGGACGACCTCCCGGATCCGCCGGTCCTGGCCGATCACGAAGGTGACCCGCTTCGTCGGCGCCAGCGAGAACCCGCGCCTCACGCCGAACCGCTCCCGGACGGCGCCGTCCGGGTCGGACAGCAGGGGGTAGCCGAGCGAGTGCCGCTCGGCGAACTCCTGCTGACGCTCCACCCCGTCGGTGCTGATGCCGACGGGCAGGGCCCCGACGGCGCGGAACTCGGCGGCGAGGTCCCGGAAGTGACAGGCTTCGGCGGTGCAGCCCGGCGTGAGGGCCGCCGGGTAGAAGAAGAGGACGACCGGGCCTTCGTCCAGCAGGCCGGTCAGCGAGCGCGGGGCGCCCGTCTCGTCCGGAAGGGTGAAGTCCTCGACGAGGTCACCGACGTTCATTTCAGGCCCGCCCCGATCCGTTCCCACGGCGCCACCGGTGCCTCCGGCGGCCGGCCGGTGACGTTACCGCACGGTAGGCCCGGCGTCATCCTTGGCGTACCGCCTCAGGAGCCGTGGAGCGCGCCGCGGCGCGCCGGTCGAGCACCGCGAGGGCCCGCTCGCCCCAGCGCAGGTTCTCCTCCTCGAAGAAGCGGCCGCGCATGAGCGTGAGGTAGGGGCCGACGCGCTCCGCCTCGCCCAGGTACGTCTCCTCGTCCCGTCCGGCGAGCATCCACTCCCGCAGCCGCTCGTACCGGGCCAGCTTCGCCCGGGCCGTCTCCATCCGCAGGGCGACGAACCCCCGGACGGCCTCGGTGTCGCCCTCGTCGCAGGCCTGGACCTGGACCAGCAGTTCGTCACGGACGGCGCTCGGACGAGGCGGCGCCGACGTGTAGGCGACCAGATCCTGGCGGCCCGGCTCCGTGAGGCTGAACATCCGCTTGTTGGGGCGCCGTTCCTGCTCCACCACGCGGGCCGTGATGAGACCGGCCTCGGCGAGCCGCTCCAGCTCGCGGTAGAGCTGCTGCGGGGTGGCGGCCCAGAAGTTGGCGACGGACACGTCGAAGATCTTGGCCAGGTCGTATCCGGAGGCCTCGCCCTCCAGGAGAGCTGCGAGGACGGCGTGCTTGAGGGACATCTGGACACGCTAGCAGCACGTTGAATAGTTTCCTCCGCACCTATTCAACCGGTGTGGCAGGCCGCCCCTGCCGGACGGCGGCCCTTCGCTGGCACGTCCGTCCGGCGCCTGTCTAGGCTGGAGGGGGGCCGGCCGCGGGGGAGCAGATCCGAGGGGCAGCGCGATGGACAGTGACACGTTCGTCTACACCACCTACATCCGGACCACCCCCGATGAGCTGTGGCAGGCCCTCACCGAGCCGGAGCTCACCCGCCGCTACTGGGGCGTGTCCTTCGAGACGACGTGGACCCCGGGCGCGGCCATGGTCTGGGACGAGGCCGGCCGCAGGACCGTGGACCCGGATCAGGTGGTCCTCGAGGCCAGGCCCGGCCGCCTCCTCTCGTACACCTGGCACACCTTCACCAAGGACTGGGCCGACGCCGTGCGTCTCGAACAGGAGGCGTACGAGCGCCTCGCCCGCGAGCCGCGGTCCCGGGTGACCTTCGTGATCGAGCCGTCCGGCGACACCGTCAAGCTCACGGTCACCCATGGCGGCCTGGCGCCCGACGGGATCATCAAGGACCTGATCGGCGAGGGCTGGCCCGCCTTGATCTCCAGCCTCAAGTCCCTTCTGGAGACGGGCGAGGAACTCCCGGAGCCGCCCCGCTGAACCGCTCCCCGGGCACCCGGCCCCCTCGGGCCGCCCGCTCGCCCATTCGAGTCGTCTCGCCCCCGACTCCGCCGCCACGCCCGGCGCCTTGATCATCTTTTTCTCCTCTCATCCGTTTTGATGCTGCGGTCGGCACCGCCCGCCGACGCCGCCGCATGAAGGGGAGGGTGTCCGACGTGACGTCACGCCGATCCGCACGAGGGTGGGGGGCGCTCTCCCTGGCTGTCGGTGCCGTGCTCGTCAGCACCGCCGCCCAGTCCCCGGACCGGGACGCCGCACGCGAGCGGTGGGGCGCCGCCTCCCAGGTCGTCGGTGCCGTCGTCTCGGTCGACGGCTGCGCCGCCGCCGACGGCCTGTGCTCCGCCCCTCCCCACGCGGTCGTGCTCGGCGGCGACCGCGTCCTGACGGGCCGCCCGTTCACGCTGGACCCGGAGGCCTCCGGGCCCGTGGAGCTCGTGCTCCGCACCCCCGGCGTGCTCGCCGACGTCAACGTCACGGACCAGCGGGGCCGGCGGATCGCCGGAGCGCAGAGCGCGGACCGCACCCGGTGGACCAGTGCCGCCCCCCTGCCGGCCGGCGCCCGCTACGCGGCCCGACTCGTCGTCGACGGGGTGCGGCCCGGCAGCCCGCGCCGCGCCCGCCTCGACTTCCGGACCGGCCCGGTGCCGGCCGGGGAGAGGCTCACCGCCACCTTCGGGCCGGAGGACGGCGGCACGTACGGGGTGGGGCGGCCGGTTACCGCCGAGCTCAGCCTGCCCGTTCCGGAGGACGCCCCGTACGCCCGCCGCGCCGTGGAACGGGCGCTCGACGTCCGGGTCGAACCCCATGTCGAGGGCGCCTGGCACTGGGTCGACGACCGCACCCTCCACTACCGGCCGCGCACGTACTGGCCCGCACGGGCCACGGTCCGCGTGCACAGCGGCCTCGACGGCGCCCGCCTCGGCGGCGGTCTCTACGGTGGCCCCTCACGCCCCCTCACGTTCACCACCGGGCCCCGGATCGAGGCCGTCACCGACGTGTCGGCCCACGAGATGACGGTGTTCCGCGACGGGGAGCTGCTGCGGGCGCTCCCGGTCACCACGGGGAAGGCCGGGTACCGCACGAGGAGCGGCATCAAGGTGGTCCTCGGCAAGGAGCCCCTGGTCCGCATGCGCGGCGACTCCATCGGCATCACCCGCGGCGCCAAGGACTTCTACGACCTCAAGGTGCGCTGGGCCACCCGGGTGACCTGGAGCGGCGAGTACCTGCACGCCGCCCCCTGGTCGCTCGACGCCCAGGGCAGCGAGGACGTCAGCCACGGCTGTACGGGGATGAGCACCGAGGACGCCGCCTGGCTCTTCAGCACCGTGCGCGAAGGGGACCTCGTACGGGTCGTCCACGGGTACGGACAGCCGATGACGCCCTTCGACAACGGCTTCGGCGACTGGAACCTCGGCTGGCCCGAGTGGCTCCGCGGCAGCGCCCTCGCCGCCGGAGCCACGGGCCCTGACGGGAGGTCCGCCGCCGGAGCCCTCAGTCCGACCCTCTGACCTCCGGCGCCTCGTCCCCCGGAGCCGGAGCCGGAGCCGGAGCCGTGGCCGGCGTCGTGGGCACGGGTTCGCCGAGGCTCAGCCGGGGCCGTCGCTGGAGCCCGGCGCCCACCAGTACGCCAAGGGCGATCGACGCCACCGTGACGACCATCGTCACGAGACTGTCGAGACCGCCCGCCGTGTCGCCCTGGACGATGATCTCCGAGACGCTGGTGAGGCCGACCGCGCCGGGGACGAGGAGCCAGAAGCACGGCAGGAACACGACCTGGTCCGGCGTGTGCGACCGCCGCTCGATCCAGGTCGCCATCGGCGGCAGGAGCATGCCCGCCGCGAAGGCGCCGAAGGTCGCCCCGGCGAACTCGGAGGCCACCGACTGCACCAGGCGTTCGACGAGCAGCGCGCCCAGGAGCCAGCCGGTGACGCGCGGCGGGGCGGAGAAGTACAGCAGGAAGCCGAAGCCCAGCAGCAGCACCCCGGCCCACGCCGCCCAGGCGCCGAGCGCCTCGGCCGCGGGGCCGCCCGCCGGGCGGGCCCGCAGGAGTTCGGTGCCGACCAGGATGCCGAGGGCCAGGAGCAGCAGGACGTTCACGGCTCCGGCGAGCCGCGCGATGCCCGACAGGGCGGCTCCGGTGGCGAGTTCGATGGCGCCCAGGGTCAGGGCGGCGCCCGGCAGGAAGGCGATGAGCGGCGGGATGTACAGGACGGTGGGGTTCTCGTGCAGGAGCGGTCCGGCCCAGCGCAGCGATACCGCCGTGACCAGGATCGCGGCGATCACCGGAAGGGCCGTGCGGGCCGCCGGGAGCCGGTCGCCGAAGAGCCGGAGCAGACCGACGCCCGCGCCGAGCACCGCGTACCCGATGACGGCCGGGACGGTCGCGTGCCGCATCGCGCCGAGGCCGACGGTGAGGAGCACGTACCCGAGGACGGTGGCGGCCGGGCTGAAGCGCTCGGGCCTGTCCCTGACCTCCCGCATGGTGTGGCGCGCCTCGTCGAAGGGCACCTCCCGCGCCCGCATCCGCTCGACCAGCGTCTGCAGCGCCTCCACCTGGTCGAGGCGGAGGGCGGGGCCTTCGACCGGGGCGAAGTCCAGCTCGCCGCCCCGCCCGTCGGGGCCGCCGCCGACCCGTACGAAGAGGCCCGTGGGGACCACGAAGGAGCGCACCCGCATTCCGTAGCGGGCGGCCACGTCGTGCAGCACCCGCTCCACCTCGGCGGTCCGCTCCCCGGCGCGCAGCAGTTCGGCGCCGAGCTCGCAGAGCAACGCGGCCAGGTCCCGCAGCCGTTCGCGTCCGGCGCTCTCGGCCTCCGGCACGGTGACGGTGCGGCCGCCGCGCCGGCGGGGCCGCAGCGCGGCGGCCCGCCGGGCGAGAGCGCGCACATCAAGACGGGACAAAAGGCGCATTCGGGAAAGTTAGCAGGACAGCGGCGGTACCACCGTCCTGGACCGCCTCACACCCGCCCGCCGCCCTGCGTGTCCGAGGACAGGCGCTGCGCCGCGTAGATCGGGACCACGGAGAGCAGCACGAGCGCCGCCGCCACCACGTTCACCACGGGCGCCTGCTGAGGGCGGGTCATGTTGTTGAAGATCCACACCGGCAGGGTCTGCACCCCGGGTCCCGCCGTGAAGGTCGTCACCACGATCTCGTCGAAGGACAGGGCGAAGGCGAGCAGTCCGCCCGCGACCAGGGCCGAGCGCAGCAGCGGGAAGGTGATGTCCCAGAAGACGCGGAAGGTGTGCGCCCCCAGGTCCATCGCCGCCTCCTCGTACGAGCCGGGCAGCCGCCGCAGCCGCGCCACCACGTTGTTGAAGACGACCACGATGCAGAAGGTGGCGTGGCCGACGACCACCGTGAACATCCCGAGCCCCACACCGAGCGGCTCCAGGACCGTCCCGAAGGCCGAGTTGAGCGCGATGCCGGTGACGATGCCGGGCAGCGCGATCGGCAGCACCACCGCGAACGAGACGGCCTCGCGTCCGAAGAAGGAGTACCGCTGCACCGCGAAGGCGATGAGCGTGCCCAGCACGAGTGCCACCGCCGTCGCCGCGACACCGGCCCGGACCGAGGTCCACAGCGCGGCGCGGGCGCCCTCGTTGTCCCAGGCGGCCGCCCACCAGTCGAGCGTGAGACCGGGCGGCGGCCAGCTCGCCGAGCGGTCCGGGTTGAGCGAGCCGAGCAGCACGAGCAGCAGCGGCAGGTAGATCGCCGCGAAGCCGAGACCGGCGGCGGTGCGCAGCGCGATCCGCGCGGGTCGGGAGAGGTTCATCGGTCGCGGTCCTTCCGGCCGGTCACAGGCTGCGCAGCGCACCGGAGCGCCGCACCGCGAGCAGGTACACCACGATCACGGCCACCGGTACGGTGCCGAGCGCGGCCGCCAGCGGCAGGTTCAGGGTGACGTTGGAGTAGACGAGGTTGCCGATCAGCTGGGTCTTGCCGCCGACGATCTGCACGGTGATGTAGTCGCCGAGGCTGAGGGAGAAGGTGAAGACGGACCCGGCGGCCACCGCCGGCCGCACCAGCGGCAGCACCACCGAGACGAACGTCCGCCAGGTCCTCGCCCCGAGGTCCGCCGACGCGTGCAGCAGGCTCTCGGGGAGCTGGGCGAGCGCGGTGTGGATCGGCAGCGCCATGTACGGCAGCCAGAGGTACGTGAGGACGAGCACCGTCGCCGTGAGCCCGTACCCCGGTCCGCTCAGACCGAACGGCCGCAGCGCCCAGTCCAGCGGCCCCCCTTCGGAGAGGATCAGCCGCCACGCGTACACCTTCACGAGGTAGCCGGCCCACAGCGGCATCAGCATCGCCACCACGAACAGCGGACGGCGGCGGGGGTGTGCGACCCGCGCGGTGTAGAAGGCGAGCGGGAAGGCGATGACGGCGCAGAGCGCGGTCACGGCGAGCGCGACGCCGATCGTGCGCAGGGCGACCGTCCGGTAGACGGGGGAGGTGACGAGCTCCTCGAAGTTCTGCGAGGTCCAGATCCGGACGACCTCGGAGGTGAAGGTGTCGGTCGACCAGAACGCGGAGAGGAACAGCGCCGCGAGCGAGCCGAGGTAGGCGAGGACCAGCCACAGCAGCGGGGCGGTGAGCAGGGCCGCGAGGCGCAGCCGGGGCCGCCGGTGCAGGGCCCCGGCGAACCGCCGGACGGCGCTCCGGCCGGGGCCGGCGGCTCGCGTCGCGGAATCGGGGGATAGCCCGGGGGAGAGTGCGGTCATGGCGCCGGGGTCAGCCCTTGATCTCGGTCCAGGCCTGGACCCACTTGGCGTACGGGACACAGCGCGTGTCCGTCCGGCCGTCCAGGCACTGCTCGATGGGCGTGGTCCAGAAGTGCACCCGCTTCCAGTACGCCTCGTCGGCGGCGTGGAAGACGGCGCAGTGGTTCTTGTCGGCGGTCTCGGCGCACGACTTCGCGTTGGCCGGGGCCTCGCCGAAGTACTCGGCGACCTGGGCGTTGGTCTTCGGCGACACGATCCAGTCGAGCCACTTGTAGGCGCAGGCGGGGTGCTTGGCCTTCGCCGAGACCATCCAGGTGTCGGACCAGCCGGTGGAGCCCTCCTTCGGCAGCACCGCCTCGACCTTCCCGCCCTCGGCCTGGGTGAGGTTGGCGATCACCTGCCAGCTGGTGCCGACGACCGAGTCGCCGCTCTTGAAGGCGGAGATCTCCTTGAGGTAGTCGCTCCAGTACTCGCCGATGTGCGCGTTCTGCTCCTTGAGCAGGGCCACGGAGGCGTCGAACTGCTTCTGGTCGAGGGCGTAGGGGTTCTCGATCCCCAGCTCGGGCTTGGTGGCCCCGAGGTACAGGGCCGCGTCCGCGAGGTAGATCGGGGAGTCGTAGGCGGTGACCTTGCCGCTGTGCGCCGAGGCCTTGTCGAAGACGGCGGACCAGGAGTCGGGGGCGGGCTTCACCTTGTCCGTGTCGTACATGAGGAGGTTGGCGCCGCGGCCGTGCGGGATGCCGTAGGCGACGCCCTTGACGGAGTTCCACTCCTTGTTCTTGAGCCCGGCGAAGACGTCGGCGTAATTCGGGACGAGCGCGGTGTTCACGGGGGCGGCGTCGCCGGAGGCGATCAGGCGGAGGGAGGCGTCGCCGGAGGCCGAGACGGCGTCGTACGCGCCGGTCTTCATCAGCGAGACCATCTCGTCGGAGGTGGCGGCGGTCTTGGTGTTGACCTGGCAGCCGGTCTGCTTCTCGAAGGCGCTGACCCAGTCGACCTTCGGGTCGTTGGAACCGTCCTCGACGTATCCGGCCCAGGCGACGAGGTTGACCTCGCCCTCGGTCTCGCCGAGCGCGGTCGGCGCCTTCAGGTCGGGCGGGTTGAGGCCGCCGGACTTCCCGGAACCCGCCGGGTCGGCCGATCCGCAGGCGGTGACGAGGAGCAGCCCGGAGAGGGCGGCTGCGGTCAGGAAGGAGCGGTGCGGGCGCACGTGGTTCTCCGTTGCGTGAGGGGGACGGGACGGGGAGGGGCCTGGTCGCTTGCGAGGGCTTCGGGACGTACGGGTCTCCGTGACCTACGGGGTCGTGGTGACGTGCGGGGACTCCGGAACCTCTGGGGTCTCCGGGACGCGCACGGCGTGGCTCGGGTGCCACTGGAGGCCGATCCGGGCGCCCCGGAAGGCGGCGAGGTCGGCGGAGGAGGTCTCCAGGTTCTGCTGGAGCGCGGTGAGCCGGCCGCCGCCGTCGAGGTCGACCAGGAAGCGGGTGGAGTCGCCGAGGTAGACGACCTCCGCGACCGTGCCGGCGACGGTGGCGTGACCGGGGTCGCCGGGCGCCTTGTGGTCGGAGAGGATCCGGATCTTCTCCGGCCGGATGCTGTACGTGCCGGGCGCCCCGACCACCCGGCGCGCGGCGTCTCCGCGCAGCAGGTTGGAGGTGCCGACGAATCCGGCGACGAACGGGGTCGCGGGGTGCTCGTAGATCTCGGCGGGGGCGGCGACCTGTTCGATCCGGCCCTGGTGGAAGACGGCGATGCGGTCGCTCATCGTCAGGGCCTCCTCCTGGTCGTGGGTGACGAACACGAAGGTGATGCCGACCTCGCGCTGGATCGCCTTGAGTTCGACCTGCATCCGTTCGCGGAGCTTGAGGTCGAGCGCCCCGAGGGGTTCGTCGAGGAGGAGCACGCGGGGGCGGCCGACGAGCGCGCGGGCGAGGGCGACCCGCTGGCGCTGGCCGCCGGAGAGCTCGGCGGGCCGGCGCCGGCCGAGCCCGTCGAGGCCGACCTGGACGAGGGCGGCCCGGGCGCGCACCAGGCGCTCGGCGCGGGGCACGCCGCGGACCTTGAGGCCGTAGGCGACGTTCTGTTCGACCGTCATGTGCGGGAAGAGCGCGTAGTCCTGGAAGACGGTGTGCACGTCCCGCTCGAAGGGGGCGAGCCGGGTGACGTCGCGGCCCGCCAGCTCCACGGTGCCGGCGGTCGGCGCCTCGAAGCCTGCGATCATCCGCAGCACGGTCGTCTTCCCGGAGCCCGAGGGGCCGAGCATCGAGAAGAACTCGCCGTCGGCGATGTCCAGGTCCACCCCTGCCACGGCCTCGGTCCGTCCGTAGGTCTTGCGCAGTCCCGTCAGCCGGATCGCCATTCCCTCCATGGGCGGGAACCTTTCTGGTGCGGTGGAGCGTTGCTCGGGCGTGGGCGTAAACATATGAAGTCATAGTTCAAATCTCAAGACCCCTTTAAGGTAAAGCCTGAGTCAACGCCCGACGCGCGAGGTGGTTAACCGTGAGACCGAACGGCAGGCCGGACGACGGCGGAGGCGCGGCCGGGACGGGCGCCGCCCGCAGGGCCGTCTTCACCCCCGTCGACACCCGCGCCCGGGTCGACACCGTCGTCCGCCGCATCGGCGACGCCATCGAGCTCGGACTCCTCGCCGACGGGGAACAGCTGCCCGGCGAGACCGAACTCGCCGGACAGCTGGGCGTCTCCACCGTCACGCTGCGGGAGGCCCTCATGGCCCTGCGGCACCAGGGACTCGTCACCACCCGCAGGGGCCGGGGCGGCGGCAGCTTCGTCACGCTGCCCGACGACCCGCCCGAGGAGCGGCTGCGCGCCCGCCTCGCCGACTGGTCCACCGAGGAACTCCGCGACCTCGGCGACCACTGGGCCGCCGTCTCCGGCGCCGCCGCCCTGCTCGCGGCCCGCCGCACCCAGCCCGGAGACCTGCACACCCTCATCCGCACGGTCGAGGAACTCGCCGCCGCCGCGGACCCGGCGACCCGCAGCAGGCTCTACGGCCGCTTCCACGTCGAGCTGGCCGCCGCGGCCCAGTCCGCGCGCCTCACCCGCGAGGAGATCGCCCTGCAGACGGACCTGGGCGCGCTCCTCTGTCTCGTCCTCGACGACCCCGCGCATCTGGGCGATGTGTCGGATCGTCACCGCGCCGTGATCTCCGCCGTGCAGGATGAGGCCGACGAGCGGGCCAGAACGCTCGCCGAGACGTGCGTACGGGAGTCAGTGGGGCGGCTGATCGCGCTGCGCCTCGGCCACCCCGTCCGCGCAACCGAGCCTCGTCCCGAGGAGGACACGCATGGGCAGGAGCACCGGGCTCGCGGGCCCCGCGGGGGCCGTCACTGACACGGACCGGGCGGCCGCGACCGTCGACCCGGCCCGGTACGGGGCCCCCGTGAGCGAGGCCGTGAGCCGGTCCGGGGGCGAGGATCCGGTCGGGGAGGTCGTGCGCCGGGTCCAGGAGTCCCTCGAAGAGGTCTTCGCCGCCGTCGCCGGGACCGGTGCCGACACCGGCGCGCTGCTCGCCGACGTCTCCGCTGCCGGCCGCGCGCCCGTCGCCGCCGACCTGGAGGCCCTCCGCCCCGGCCTGCGCGCCCGGCTCGCCGCACACCCCCTCGTCTCCGGTGTCGGCTTCGTCGCCGCGCCGGGTCTCCTGGCCGACGTACCCGGCTGGCTGGAGTGGTGGCAGCGGGGCCCCGGCGGAGCCGTCCGGCCGCTGGTGCTCGACCTCGACCCGGAGCACTCCGCCTACTCCGACTACACGCACTGGGACTGGTACACCCTGCCGCGCGAGACCGGGCGACGGGCCGTCGCCGGGCCCTACGTGGACTACCTGTGCTCCGACGAGTACAGCCTCACGCTCTCCGCGCCGGTCGACCTCGGCGGCCGGTTCGCGGGCGTCGCCGCCGCCGACGTCTACCTGCGCCACTTCGAGGCGGCCGTGCTTCCGGTGCTCCAGCGGCTTCCCGCCCCGGCCCGGCTCGTCAACGCGCGGGGCCGCGTCGCCGCCTCCACCGATCCGGCCCATCTCACCGGATCGCTCACCAGGGGCGCCGACTTCGCCGCCGTCCTCGCCGGACCGCCCGCGGGGCACCGGGCGGACGGCCTCCGGCTCCGGCCCTGCGGCGGAACCCCGCTGGTCCTGGTCACGACGGACGGCTGACGGGGATCACAGCCCCGCCAGCAGGCCCTCCAGGGGCGACGGCGCCCGCGCGCCGCCGAGTGCGTCCACCAGCAGCGTGCCGTAGCGGATCTTGCGGCCCTTCTTCGTGCCGAGGAAGCGCCGCAGCTGCTGGGACCGGGGCCGCCCGTGCTGGGCGGGCTGGCTCAGGAAGGTCTGCCAGGGGCGCAGGTCGCCCTCCACCCGGATGATCTCCTCGACCCTCTCCGGACCCAGCGTCCGGATGAGCTCGTCCTCCAGGTCCGCCACGCAGACGAAGAAGTCACGGTCGGGCGCACCGGCCCGGCGCAGCCCCCGCTCGTAGTAGCCCTGCTCGCGTTCGTCGCACAGACCCGTCAGGCGCAGGTCGAGACCGGGCGGCCCGAGCAGTTCCGCGTACCGGGCGACGCTCATCGCCCCGCCCATCGCCACCACGCACACGCCGTCCGCGGCGAGGTCCCGGCCGCGCGTCGCGGCCAGCGCCGCGACGGCCGCGACGTCACTCGGTCCCTCCAGGAGCACCGCCGTCCGCAACCCCAGGTCCACGGCCAGGCCCCTGGCCGCCTCCCCGTCGGAACCGCCCGCCGCCCAGCGGCTCATCTCGTCCTGGAACGCCCTCGTGTCTGCCATGGGGCGAGTCTGCCCGGCCGCGGCCCGTCACGGCATCGCATATTCGTGCCCGCGCCGGCTCCGCAACGCTCGTGCTCAATACACCTAGTCGTTCACCGCGGTCAGCAGCACCACCGCGTCCTCCAGGGCCGTCAGCCCGTGCCGTTCCTTCGGGATCATCCGCAGCGTGCCCGCCGGCAGCTCCTCCGCCCACCCCGCCGCCGTCAGGTTCACCCGGCCCCGCAGCACCTGGAGGCTCGCGGCCGGGGGCGCGTTGTGCTCGTCCAGGGAGGTGCCCGAGGTCAGGGCGATGACGGTCTGCCGCAGCACGCCGTCGTGCATGATCCGGTGGGCGCTGCGCCCGTGCGGTGCCGTACGGGCCGCGGCCAGGTGCTCGTCGGCGAGGGCGGTGAGGTCCAGCATCATGACTCTCCCTGCGGGATGCGCGGACGGATACCCCCAGCCTCCCGTGTGGCGTCCCGGACGCAACTCGGGACCACCGGTCGAGCCGCGGCCACCACCGCGAGCCCGGCGGCGGCGACGCACGCCCCCGCCGCGAGGAGCGCGGCGGGCCAGCCGTGCGCCCCGTACAGCCAGGACCCGGCGAGGGAGCCGAGCGCCCCGCCGGCGAACGTGGCGAGCATGAAGACCGTGTTGACGCGGGCCGCCACCGCCCGGCCGATCCCGAAGATCCGGGCCTGGTTCGCCACCTGGCACGAGCTGACCCCGACCACGAGGAGGTTCGCGCCCGCCACCAGGGCCGAGGGGGAGGACGGGGCGAGCCCCGCCAGAGCGAGACCGACTCCCGCGCAGCCCAGACCTCCGGCGTTCACCGCCGAGGCCCCGTACCGGTCGGCCAGCGGCCCGGCGGCCGCCGACAGCAGCGCCGCCGGCAGGGTCAGCAGCCCGAAGAGACCCGCCGCCCCCGGCCCGTAGCCGAGCGGCGGCGCGGCCAGGTGGAAGGCGAGGACGGACCAGAAGACGCTGAACGCGGCGAACACACAGGCGCCGACCAGCGCGGAGGTCCGCAGCTCGCGGTGGACCGCGAGGAGCCGCGGGAGCCCGGCCAGCAGCCCGGCGTAGCGGGTGTGCCCCGGCGGCCCGAGACGCTCGGGCAGCCGGCGGGGCAGGACCGGGAGCAGCGCGGCCGTGGCCACGGCCGCGACACCGTAGGCGACGCGCCAGCTCCCGCTCGCGTCGGTCACGGCGCCCGACACCGTACGGGACAGGGTCGAGCCGAGGGTCAGGCCGAGGCCCACCAGGCCCACGACCCGGCCCCGCCTGCCCGGTCCGGCGAGCACCGCCGCCACCGGGGTGAGGATCTGCGGCAGCACCGTGGTGGTGGAGAGCGCGAGCGTCGCGAGCGTCAGCGTCAGGACGTCGGGCGCCGCCGCGGCGACGAGCAGGGCGGTACTGGTCAGCGCGAGCAGCACCGAGGTGAGGCGGCGCAGCCGCGCGGAGTCGGCGAGCGGCACGAGCAGCAGGATGCCGAGCGCGTAGCCGATCTGCGCGGCCGAGGCGATCAGCCCCGCCGTCCGCTCCGACACGTCCAGGCCGTGCGCCACGGCGGCGAGCAGCGGCTGCGGGAAGTAGATGTTGGCGACGGTGACCGCCCCCGCGACGGCGAGGAGCGGGACGTTCAGGGGGCGGGCGGCAGCGGGGGCGAGAGGGCGTGGGGCCACGGAGGCTCTTCCGTACGGGGGAGGGGGACGCCTCAAGGCTCCTCGCCGCGAGCCCACCGGATCAAGGTGTCATCATGAAACCGGCGTTGAGCCACGCTCAACGATCAGCGGATACGGGGAAGGGCGGAGCCGGTGCTCGAACGGTACGAACTGGAGGCGTTCCTCACGCTCGCCGAGGAACTCCACTTCGGGCGCACCGCCGAGCGCCTCGGTGTCTCCACCGGCCGGATCAGCCAGACCGTGAAGAAGCTGGAGCGGCGCGTCGGCACCCCCCTCTTCGCCCGCACCAGCCGCAGCGTCCGGCTCACCCCCGTCGGTCACGCCCTGTACGAGGACCTCCTGCCCGCGTACCGGCAGATGGGGGCGGCCCTCGAACGCGCCGCCGCCGCCGGGCGCGGCGTCCAGGGTCGGCTGCGCGTTGGCTTCGGCACTCCCTGGGGCGCCGAACTGCTCACGGCCGCCGCCGACACCCTGCTCGCCCGCCACCCCGGCTGCGAGATCACCGTCCACGAGGTCCCCCTCGACGGCGGGGTCCGCGCCCTCCGGGACGGGACCCTCGACGTCCAGTACGCCGCCTTCCCCGTACACGAACCGGACCTCACCACCGGTCCCGTCCTCGTCACCGACGAGCGGGTCCTGCTCCTGCCCGCCGGTCACCCGCTGGCCGGCCGCGCCTCCCTCGGCCCGGAGGACCTCGCGGGCCTCGACCTGATCGCCCCCGGCGGTGCCACCCCCGACCACTGGGCCGACCACCACTATCCCCGCCGCACCCCGTCCGGCGCCCCCGTCGGCCGGGGACCGGCCGCCGCCACCTGGCAGGAGGTCCTCTCCCATGTGACGGCCGGCCGCGGAGCCTCCCCCGGCGCGGCCCGTGGCGCCCGGTACCACCCCCGGCCCGGCATCGCCTACGTCCCCCTGCGGGACGTCCCGCCCCTGGAGTACGGCCTGGTGTGGCCCACCGCCTCCGACTCGGCCCTGCTCAGGGCCTTCGTGACCGAGGTCGGGGCGGGGCGTGACCCGCTCAACGGCCCTTCGGATCAAGGAGATTGATACGCCGACTCGATGGACAACAGCACCATCTACACCTACCCGGACAGCAAGTTCGGCCCGGACACCCTGAAGGCCCTGAAGGCGTTCCAGTCCTATTGGGGCCTCGAGGCGGACGGCGTGGTCGGCCCCGCCACCGGCACCAAGCTCATGGAAATGATCTACATGGACGCCAACCGGCACATCGGCAGCGCCAACAACACCTGGTGCAGCGGGCACCTCCCGACGTACAGCTAGTCCGTACCCCGGTCCGCCTCCCGTGCGACGAGGACACCCGCGAGGTGGTCGTAGGCCACGTGCGCGTGGAGGCGGACGCCGGTGACGAGGGTGTCGTCGTCCGCGTAGAAGCGCGGATTGTGGTTGGTGACGAGGCCGCGCCCGCCCTTCACCGGCACCGGACGCCCGGCCGCGTCCGGCGTGGCGTCCTGGACGCCGAGCATCACGTACAGGCCGCCGAACCGGGCGATGAACTCCGAGACGTCGTCGTACCCGAGCGTCGCCCCCGTCTCCACCAGGCGGTCCGCGCCGACGACCCGGCGGAAGGTGGGCAGCCCCGCCGCCACCCAGGGCGCGCTGTTGTGTACGGGCGGCACGGGCTGCAGGTACTCCACTGCGGCCGTCGCGCCGTACGCCGCCGCGGAGTGCTCGGCCAGCGCCGTGAGACGGTGCCGCACCTCGGCCATGTCGGACTCCACGGCGCAGCGGACCGTGCCCCACAGGGTCACCGTCTCGCCGATGATGTTGAACCGGCCCACGTCCTCGACGTGTCCGATCGTCACGGTGACCGGGTCGAACGCCGAGACCTGCCGGTACAGCTGGCCGATGCCGGTGAGGATCGCGCCGGCCGCCGGCATCGGGTCGATCCCCTCCCAGGGGGTGGAGCCGTGCACCTGCTTGCCGGTGACGACGACGCGGACCAGGGTGGAGGCGCCGTACTGGTTGCCGGTCCGGTAGCCCACGTACCCCTTCGGATACGGCGTGACGTGCATGCCGAAGGCCATCGTCGGCACCGGGTCGGCGAAGGCGCCCGCCTCGACCATCGCCCGTGCCCCGCCCTCCTCCGTCACCGGCGGGCCTTCCTCGGCGGGCTGGAAGACGAACAGGACCGTGCCGGGGAGCCGGTCGCGGATCCCCGCGAGGACCGTCGCCGCGCCCATGAGCATCGCCGTGTGGCAGTCGTGCCCGCAGGCGTGGGACACGGGGAACGGGCCGCCCGGGTAGTCGGCGTCCACCGTCTCGGAGGCGAAGTCCGCCCCGCAGAGGTCCCTGACCGGCAGCGCGTCCATGTCCGCCCGCAGTGCCACGACCCGCCCGCCGTCCGGGGCCGCCCCGCGCAGGACGCCCACGACCCCGGGCCCCGCGATGCCCGTGCGGACCTCGTCGAGGCCCAGGGCGCGCAGATGGTCCGCCACCAGCCGGGCCGTGTTCACCTCGCGGTTGGGCAGCTCCGGGTGGCGGTGCAGGTGACGTCGCCAGGCCACCACCCGCTCCGACACCTCCGCCGCGCGCTCGTCCAGGTCGCGGTGGATCGACTCGCCGCTCAACGGGGACTCCCTCTCGTACCGGCTGACGCCGTGGCCCTGGGAACCGTGCCCGACCAGACTGCCACCGGGGAGGCGCCACGGCATCACCACGGTCGGCACGGTCGGGCCGCGACGCCGCCTCCCGTCAGCCGACAGGGCCCACCGGGGCGCTGCTGCGTCCCTCGTCCCTGCCGCTGAGCTCGGCGTCGAGCGTCTCCTGCGCGACCCGCATGGTCTCGGCGTACACCGGGTCCTTCAGCCGCCGCCACATCTCGTCCTCCGCGACGTCCTCGACGCGGCAGATCACCCACCAGATGTTGCCGAAGGGGTCGCGGACCCGCCCGCCGCGCTGCCCGAACGCGTCGTCGGCGAGAGGGGTCACGACCCGGGCGCCGGCGGCGGCCGCCCGGTCGAACGCCTCGTCCGCGTCGGCCACGAACACGCGCAGCAGGCTCGGCAGGACGGGCCAGTCCGCACGCCGGTCGAAGGCCGGCACGACGGTGTCGCCGACCCGGATCTCACCGTGACCCACCGCTCCGTCCTCGGTGACCACCCGGGCCAGTTCCTCACCGCCGAACGCCCGGGCGACGAAGTCGAGGAAGGCCCCCGTGTCGTCGGTGACGACCCAGGGCGCCACGGTCGTGTACCCCTTCGGAACGGTGCCGTCGTGCTCGGACATCACGCTGATCCCTTCGCCGATGTGCCCTCGTCGTCGTACGGGAGTCACGCTAGGAGCGAAGTAGGTCAGGTCCTGTCCGACATGACCGCTCAGGCGGGCGAGCCCACCGCGTCCGGGCCGCTCCGCGCGATGATCGCCGCCGTGTCCACGCCCGCCGGCAGCGTGCCGAAGGCCAGGCCCCGGTCGCCGTCGAGGCGCGAGGCGCAGAAGGCGTCGGCGACCGCCGGGTGGCCGTGCCGGACCAGCAGCGAACCCTGGAGGACCAGGGCGAGCCGCTCCACGAGCCGCCGCGCCCCGTACGCGACCGCGTCCGGGTCGCCGAGCCCGGCGAGGTCCTTCCGGAGGCCCGCGACGGCCGCGTCGAGCCTGCGGTCCGCCCCCGCGCCCCGGCCGACCTCCGCGAAGTACGCCTCCACCGCCTGCGGCTGACGCGCCATCGCCCGCAGCACGTCCAGCGCGGCGACGTTCCCGGAGCCCTCCCAGATGGACGGCAGCGGCGACTCCCGGTAGAGCCTCGGCAGGCCCGAGTCCTCGACGTAGCCGTTGCCGCCGAGGCATTCGAGCGCCTCGGCCGCGTGCGCGGGCGCCCGCTTGCAGACCCAGTACTTGGTCACCGCGAGCCCGAGCCTGCGCAGCTGCTCCTCCTCGGCGTCGCCGCGCGCCGCCCGGTCCACGGCGCCCGCGAGGCGCAGCGCCGCGACGGTGGCGGCCTCCGCCTCCACGGCCAGGTCGGCGAGGACGTTCCGCATCAGCGGCTGGTCCACGAGCCGCGCCCCGAACGCCTGGCGGTGCGTGGCGTGGTGCACGGCCTGCACGAGCCCGAGGCGCATCCCGGACGCGGAGCTGACGGCGCAGTCCAGCCGCGTCATGTTGACCATCCGGATGATGGTGGCCACGCCGCGACCCTCCTCACCGACCAGAAGGCCGACGGCGCCCTCGTACTCGATCTCGGAGGAGGCGTTGGACCGGTTGCCCAGCTTGTCCTTGAGGCGCTGGAGCCGGATCGCGTTGCGGCTGCCGTCGGGCAGCACCCGGGGCACCAGGAAGCAGGACAGGCCGCCGGGAGCCTGGGCCAGGGTGAGGAAGACGTCCGACATCGGCGCCGAGGTGAACCACTTGTGGCCGGTCAGCGCGTACTGACCGGGTTCGCCCGTGGGGACGGCACGGGTCGTGTTCGCCCGGACGTCGGAACCGCCCTGCTTCTCGGTCATCGACATCCCCGCGATGATGCCGCGCTTCTCCGTCGGCACCCGCAGGCCGAAGTCGTACGAGGAGGAGGTGAGCAGCGGCTCGTACACCTCCGCGAGCTCCGGCTGGACGCGCAGCGCGGGCACCGCCGCGTACGTCATGGAGACCGGACACAGGTGCCCCGCGTCCGCCTGCCCCCACACGAACAGCTTGGCCGCGCGGGCCACGTGCGCGCCCGGCCGCTCGTCGCGCCAGGGAGCCGCGTGCAGTCCGTGCCGCACGGCGGTGTCCATCAGCTCGTGCCAGTACGGGTGGAACTCGACCTCGTCGATCCGGTGGCCGTACCGGTCGTGGGTGTGCAGGACGGGGGAGTGGCGCTCGGCCAGCCGTCCCCACTCCTGGGCCTCCTCGCCCCCCGCCTTCGCCCCGAGCTCGCGGACCTCGGCCTCGGCCCAGCCCGCGCCCTCCCGGCGCAGCGCCTCCAGGAGCGCGGGGTCGGCGGAGACGTCGTAACCGGTCAGCGGTGGTGCCTGGTTGGTGACCTCATGGGTGGTCGGCATCGGGAGCTCCCAGTGCTCGCAGGGTGAAGGTGACGAGTGCGGGTACGGTGCCGGGTCCGACGGAGCCCTCCGCCAGCGGTCCGACGAGCGCCTCCGCGCCCGCCCCGACCAGCGCCGACGCCGTCAGGGCCGGGTCCTGCGGCGGCAGCTCGCCCGAGCGCACGCCCTCCCGGACGCGCGCGGCGAACACGTCCCGGAACGCCCGCCGGAAGACGAGCCGCTCGGCGTCGACGGCCGGGTCGACCGGTTCGGCGAGCAGCGCGTAGGCGAGGCGCGGCGCCTTCAGGGCCCGCTGGGCGAAGGTCTCTATGACGGCGACGACCCGCTCGGCCGCCGACGTGTGCGCGGGGTGCCCGGCCGCTTCGGAGACGGCCGCGACCTCCCGGCTCACCACGGTCCTGAACAGCTCGACGGCCAGTTCCGCCTTGCTCGGGAAGTGGCGGTACACGCTGCCCGTGGCGATGCCGGCGCGCGCGGCGACGGCGGCCATCGTGCAGCCCGCGTAGCCCTGCTCGGCGAGCAGCCGGAGGGCCGCGTCGACGACCGAGGCGCGCTGGGCGTCGAGCCGGGCCTGGACGGCGGGGGTGCGTCGGTACGGCATGGAAGGAGTGAAGCAGTGATTCAGTGCTTCATCAAGAGGTCGGAAGGCGGGGCGCGCCCCTCGTGACGGCTCCGGGACGCCGCACGCCCCTTCCCGGGACGGGAAGGGGGGGGGGGGCCGGCGGGGGTCGACCCTCAGCCCGGGAA
>NZ_JBHWFF010000038.1:36497-60241 GCF_042733785.1 Streptomyces sp. NPDC059695
GCCCCGCGCCCCCCCCCCCCCCCGCCCGCCCCCCCGGCGGGCGCCCCCCCCCGGACGGGAGACGACGCTCAGCCGGTGAAGACCTCGGTCAGCGACCAGATCGCGAGGCCCGCCATGCAGATGCCGCCGATCCGCTGCACGGTCTTGAGGGGGACGCGCTTGGCGATGAAGCGGCCCGCGACCAGGGCCAGGGCCGAGACGGTCGTGAGGGCGGCGAACGAGCCGATCGCCGTCGACCAGGTGCCGTTGGTGGCGGCCAGGTTGGCGGTGGTGATCTGGGTCAGGTCGCCCCACTCGCTGATGAAGACGGCCATGAAGGCGGTCGAGAAGACGGGCCAGAAGCCGCTGACCGTCCGGCCGCCCTCGTCGGACTCGTCGTCGTCGCCCCCGCCGCGCAGGAGCATGAACGCGCCGAAGCCGAACATCAGGGCCGAGACCAGCTTGACGCTCCAGCCGGGCAGCAGCCCGAGGAGGCTGCCGGCGCCCACCGCGATGGCGACGTGGGCCGCGAAGGCGGTGGAGGTGCCGATCCACACGTACAGCGGACGCATGCGCGTGCCCATGGCGAGGGACGCGAACATCGTCTTGTCGGGAAGCTCGGCGAGGAAGATCAGCCCGAAGGCGGTGAGGATCGCCAAGGGGTCGAGGTGCATACCGGGGCTCTCTGCTCGGTCCGGGCCCCGTGGCTCCGGGCGCCACCTCGGTGGGCGACGGGAGGACCACTCGGCCCGGCATGACGGACCACACCCACGGGAACGCGGGCGTGACTAATGCCTGGCCGAAGGTCTCGCCCGTCCGCTTGGTGCGCGGACCCGGTCACCGGGAACCCGGGGGTTCCAGTGTGTCGACGACCGGTTCGCAGGGCTACTCCCCTTCGCTGTCGCCCAGTGTAACGGATCGGGGCGCGAGGGTGGGTAGACAGTGTCTACGCGAACTTGGTAGACAGTGTCTATGCATGAGACCGATCATGACGACGAGGGCGGGCTGCGCGCCCGGCTGATCCGCGTCGGCGTCGAGCTGCTCGACGCCGAGGGCGTCCAGGCCCTCTCGCTCCGCGAGATCGCCCGCCGCGCCGGGGTCTCCCACGGAGCGCCCCGGCGGTACTTCCCCGCCCACCTGGACCTGCTGTCCGCGATCGCCCGGCAGGGCTTCGCCGAACTGGCCGCCCGCGTCGCCGAGGAGGACCCCGAGGGCGCCCCGGCACGCCGGCGGATCGACGTGCTCGCCCGCGTCTACCTCGACTACGCCGAGACCCGGCGCGGCATGTACGAGCTGATGTTCCGGCACGACCTCCTGGAGAGCGGCCGGCTCGGGCTCCGCGAGACCAGCCTGCCGCTCTTCGCCCACCTCACCGCACTCGTCGCCCGGGTCCGCCCGGGGGCCGAACCGGCCGTTCTCGCCGGCGCCCTCTGGGCCAACCTGCACGGGCTCGCCCAGCTCTGGCACTGGGGCAGCCTCCGCCTCGCCACCGGCGGCGACGACCCGGCCCCGCTGCTGGCCGCCGCGCTCGACGCCCACCTCGGACCCGTGGAGCCCGCCCCGTGAACCGCACCCTCGCCTGCAGCGTCGTCGGTGCCGCCGTCGTCGCCCTCGACGGCACCGTCCTGACCGTCGCCCAGCCCGCCCTCCAACGCGACCTGCACGCCCAGGTCGGCCAGGTGCAGTGGACCAGCACCGGCTACCTCGTCGCCGTCGCGAGCCTCCTCGTCCTCGCCGGCCGCCTCGGCGACCGGTACGGCCACCGGAGGGTCTTCGCCGCAGGCGCCTTCGGCTTCGCCGCCGCCTCCACCGGGATCGCCCTGGCCCCGGGCATCGGCACGGTGATCGCCCTGCGCGTGCTCCAGGGCGTCTGCGGGGCGCTCCTCCAGCCCGCGACCCTCGGCATGCTGCGCACGGCCTACCCGCCGGACCGGCTCGCGACCCCGATCGCCGTGCGCACCGCGGCCATCGGCCTGGCCGCGGCGGCCGGCCCCCTGGTCGGCGGAGCGCTGGTCTCCTCGTACGGCTGGCGCTCGGTCTTCCTCCTCGGCGTCCCCCCGACCCTCGCGATCGGCGTACTGGCCCTGTTTCCGCCGGACCGCGTGGCTCCGGAGGACCGTCCGACCACGGCGGACCGACCGCTTCGGCCCGCCCCCTCCCCGGCCTCGCCGCGCCCCGCGTCCGGTCTCGCCGCGCTCGATCCGTTCGGTGCGCTCCTGCTCGCCCTCACGCTCGGGCTCCTGGTCCAGGGCCTCGACGCGGCCTCGCGGCCCGGCGGTGCCGGGGGAGCCCTGCTCGCCTGTGGCGGCGCCGTCGCCGCCGGGGTGGCCTTCGCGCGGCAGGAGCGCCGCGTCGCGCACCCCCTGCTGCCGCCGGTGATGCTCCGGAGCGTGCCGGTCGTCGCGGGGCTCGCCGTGCTCCTCGCGGCCTCGGCCGCCCTCTCCGGCGCGCTCTTCGTGGCCACGTACTTCCTCCAGGACGTCCAGGGCCTCGATCCCCTCGGCTGCGCCCTGCGGTTCCTGCCCCTCCCCGCCCTCATGATCCTCGGCGCGCCGCTCTGCCCACCGCTCCAGCGCCGCTTCGGCCCCAGGGCCACCGCGACCACGGGGGCCGCGCTGCTCACGCTCGGGGTCCTGCTGTTCTCCCGGCTCGACGCGACGGCCGGCGCGGCCCCCGTCGGAGTCGCCTCCGCGCTGCTCGGCGCCGGGTTCGTCACGCTCATGGTCACCGCGACCTCCGCCGTCGTCCACCGGGCGCCCGCCGAGCACGCCGGGGTCGCGGGCGGCCTCCAGCAGACCGTGATGAACGTCGGACCGGCGCTCGGCGTCGCCACCGCGACCCTGCTCCTCGCCCTGGTCCCGGACGGCGGTTTCGTCCCGGCCCGGGGCGCCGCCCTCCCGGCCCTGACGCTGATCGCCGCCCTCGCCCTCCCCGCGGCCCTGGCCCTGCCCGGACGCGCGGCCCGGCGGGGGACACGCCCGGAACCGGCCGCACCCGGGGCCGGAGGACAGCCCTGCGTACGATCATGAGATGCCCGCAGCCGGTTCCCGCCGCCCTCCCGGCACGGCGGCGCGCACCCAGTTCAACCTCGGTCGCGCCCTGCCCTTCCTGGTCCTGGTGCTGACGGTCCTCGCCGACTTGATCACGCCCGACCGGGAGCGGTTCGACCGCCTCCTCGTCGCGGCGCCCGCCCTCGCGGCCGTCACCTGGCCCGTGCGCGCCACCGTCGCCATCGGCATGACCGCGATGGGCGTCCGCGCCCTGCTCGACTTCACCCGGGGCCAGGGGTTCGCCTCCGACCTCCTCGCCAGTGAGGCCATCCTCGCCGCGGTGACCGCCGCCGCGGCCTGGGTCAGCCGGGTCAGGACCCGCTACGAGCGGGACCTGCGCGAGGTCACGGCCGTCGCCGAGGTCGTCCAGCGGGTGGTCCTGCGCCCCCTGCCCGAACGCCTCGGCCGGTTCGAACTGCACCTCCTGTACGTCGCCGCCGCGGCCAAGGCGCGGATCGGCGGCGACTTCTACGAGGCCGTCAGGATCCCCGGCGCGGTGCGCGTGATGCTCGGCGACGTCCAGGGCAAGGGCCTCGGCGCCGTGGAGACCGCCTCCGTCCTGCTCGGCTCCTTCCGCGCGGCCGTCAACGACGCGCCCGACCTCGGCGCCCTCGCGGACCGGCTCGACGAAGGGCTCGCCCGCTACGGCGCCTGGGACCCGGACTCCGACGCCGCCGAACGCTTCGCCACCGTCGTCCTGGTGGAGCTCCCCGACGGCCACGACGTGGTGCGGCTCCTCAGCTGCGGCCACCCCGCCCCGCTGATCCAGGGGGCGAGCGGCGTCGAGGCCGTGCACTTCGCCGACCCCTCGCTGCCGGTCAACCTCGCCGGGCTCGCCGAGAACCACCACCGGATCGAGGAGGTGCCCTTCGGGCCGGGGGACCGGCTGCTCCTCTACACGGACGGCGTCAGCGAGACCCGCGACCGGACGGGCACGTTCTACCCGCTGGAGCTGCGCCTGCGCGGCTGGGCCCGGGAGCCGGGCGCCGCGATCCCCGAGCTGCTCCACCGCGACCTCTCCGCGTACGGGGCGGGCGGCCTCGACGACGACGTCGCCGCCGTCGTCGTGGTCCGCCCGGCCGAGGCCCTCTGAGCCGGGCGCCGCCGGCTCAGTCGCGCGGCGGTACGGGGCGGAACGATCCCCCGTACCAGGGGTCTCGGAGGGCCCCAGGAGGTGCCGTCGGGGTCCCGCGCGGACGTTCGCACCGAGCATCGTCCCCGGGGCGGCTTGTGTCGTTGCCGCCCGGTTGCGCGTCCTGTGCGCCGTTCGTGCGCTCTGGTCGCTCCGTTCCCGGTACGTGAGGCTTGCGACCGTCCGCAGTGCGGACCGCCCACAGCCCAGTCGAGAGGAAGCGGGTGCACGTGCCCCAGGACAACCCCTTCGCCAACGGATCGTCCGAGGAGTTCCCCGGCTTCCCGGGCATCACGACGGCCCTCACCGCCGCCGAGGCCTCCCGCACCGCCGGACGCGGCCTCTGGGCCGCCGGCGGGACCGTCGACCCCGACGTCGTCCGGCTCGCCCAGACCCTCACCACCGCCCTGCTGGACGGGAACGGCGCCCCCGAGGCCCTGCTTCCGGCCGAACTCGCCGCGGCCGTACGGGAGGTACGGGGCCTCGCCGTCCCCACGTACCACCGCGTCGAGGCCACCGACGGCATCCGGCTCTCCGCCTTCAGCCTCCGGCAGCGCGGCCCCGGCCCGCACCCGCTCGTCGTCGTCCCGGCCGGCTGGACCCCCTTCGGCTGGCCCCTGTTCCTCTGGTCCTACCTCGTCCTCGCCCGCAGGGGGTACCACGTCCTCGCCTACACGCCGCGCGGCCTGGGCATCCCCGGACTGCCCTCCACCTCCGAGGGCTTCGTCGACGTGGCCGGACCCCACGACTGGGCCGACGGCTCCGCCATCATCGACTTCGCCGTCGACCACCTCGCCCCGAGCGTGATCGGATTCCTCGGCGCGTCCTACGGCTCCGGCATCAGCCAGCTCGTCGCCGCCCACGACGACCGGGTCTCCGCCGTCGTCGCACTCAGCACCTGGGGGAACCTCGCCACCAGCCTCCACGACCACGGCACCCGCCACCTCGCGGCCGTCAAGGCCCTCCTCGGGCTCACCGGAGGCCCCGTGGAGACCAAGTTCGACCGGGCGAACCAGGAGGTCCTCGCCGACTTCCTGGCCGACCGGAACCTCGACAGGCTCGTCGAGTGGGGCCGGCTGCGCGCCCCCGAGTCGTACCTCCACCTCACCAACGAGAACGAGACCCCCACCTTCTTCTCGAACACCTGGCACGAGGGCCTCTTCGCCGTCAACCAGCTCCTGACTACCTTCGAGGGACTCGACGTCCCCAAGCGGCTCAACCTCTGGATCGGCGACCACACCGCCCCCGAGGGCCCGGGGCTCATCGGTACGGAGCGCGACCGGGTCGGCCTCCCCATGGCCGAGGCGTACGCCTGGCTCGACCACCACCTCAAGGGCGAGCGCAACGGGGTCGAGGACTGGCAGCGGGTCTGCTGCCAGGTCATGTTCACCTACGGCACCGAAGCCGTCCCGGACCCCGGCACCGGCGAGCCGACCGGCGAGAACCGGATCGTCGAGGAGGCCTACCGGGAGGAGCGCGCCGACTGGGGCCGGGTCACCACCGGCGTCGAGGTCCTCGGCCTCACCGGCGACGGCGCGGGCGGCACCGACGGCCGACTGCTCCCCGCCGGCGAGACGACGGCGCCCTCGCAGGTCACCGGCTGGCGCCGGGCCTTCCTCGCCGGGGTGGACACCGAGGCCACCGTCATGGACGCCCTCATGAGGACCGGCCAGGCGGAACGGGCCGGCCGTCCCAGGAGCTACGACACCCGCAAGATCGACCGGCGGCACGCCCTCGTCTGGACCACGGGTCGGCTCACCGACGCGGGAGGGCGCGGCGCGTCCGGACGCCGTATCCGGGGCGTCCCGAGACTGCGCCTCACCGTCCGCTCCACGGCCACCTCCGCCTGCCTCGTCGCCCACCTCTTCGACGTCGCCCAGGACGCCACGGCCCGGATCGTCACCCACGAGCCGCTCAACGTGTACGGGCTGACGCCCGGCCAGGACCGCACCGTCACCTGGCGGCTCCAGGCCGCCGCGTACGACGTCGCCGCGGGACACCGGCTGATGCTCGTCGTCGACAGCAAGGACCCGCTGTACGGGGACGCCTCCGTCACCTGGACGCAGACCACGGTCACCTCCCCTCCGGACGCCCCGGCCTTCCTGGAACTGCCCCTGGGCTGAGGACCGTACGGCGTGGACGGGTGCCGGGAGCGCCGGGCGCCCGTCCACGCCGGGCCGGTCACGTCACCGGTGCGAGCCCCAGGTGCTCGCGGAGCGTCGTCCCCGTGTACGCGGTCCGGTACACGCCCCGCTCCTGGAGCTCCGGCACGAGCAGCTCGACGATGTCGTCGAGGCCGTCCGGCACGAGGTACGGCGAGATGTTGAAGCCGTCGACGGCCCCGTACCGGGCGAACCGCGCGAAGGTCTCGGCGAGCCCGGCCGGAGTCCCGACGTGCCCGCGCTGCGGGCCGAGCTCGATCACCGTCTCGCGCAGCGACCAGCCGTTGGCCTCGGCCTTCGCCCGCCACTCGGCCACCGTGGCCAGCGTCTCGCCGAGCTGACGGGTGCCGAACTTCCCGTCGTACTCCGCGACCACCGGGTCCTCGGCGGGCAGCGGCCCGTCCGCGTCCCTCCCGGACAGGTCGAAGCCCCACAGCCGGCTCGCGATGCCCAGCGCGACGGCGGGCGTGACCTGTTCGAGGCGGACCCAGCGGGCCTTCTCCTCCGCCTCCTTCTCGGTGGCCCCGATGATGATCTCCGTGCCCGGCAGGATCCGCAGGGCGTCCTCCGGCCGTCCGACCGCCCGCAGCCGGCTCCGTACGTCCTCGGCGAACGCCAGCGCGTCGTCGAAGTCCGTGCCGTGCGCCGAGAAGATCACGTCCACGTTGCGCGCGGCGAAGTCCCGGCCCTCGCCCGAGTCGCCCGCCTGGAAGATCACCGGACGGCCCTGCGCGCTGCGCGGCAGCGTCGGCGCCAGGTCGATGTCGAAGTGGTCGCCGCGCGACCACACGCGTCCCACGGTGCCCGGCACCGACCAGGACCGGGCCTCGGCGGAACCGGCGACCGCGCCCTCCGCCCAGCCGTTCCACACGGCGCGCGCGATCGAGAGGAAGTCCTCGGCGCGCCGGTAGCGGTCGGCGTGGTCGAGGAAGCCGCCGCGCCGGAAGTTCTCCCCGGTCCAGGCGTTGTGCGTGGTCACCACGTTCCACCCGGCCCGGCCGCCGGAGAGCAGGTCGAGCCCCGCGAGCCGCCGGGCGAGGTCGCCGGGCTCGTTGAAGGTGGTGTTGGACGTGGCGACCAGACCGATCCGCTCGGTCGCGGCGGCGATCGCCGACAGCTGGACGATCGAGTCCGGCCGCCCGGCGACGTCCAGCTCGTGGACACCGCCCTCCGACTCGCGCAGCCGCAGGCCGTCGCCGAGGAAGAACGCGTCGAAGAGCCCGCGCTCGGCGGTCCTCGCGACCCGCAGGAAGGAGGCCGGATCGATCTGGGAGCCACTGGAGGGGTCCGACCAGATCGTCCAGTGGTTCACGCCCTGGAAGAACACCCCGAAGTGCAGCTGGGCGTCCGGGCGCGGGACGTCGTTCACATCGGCGCGGGTCATCGGGTCTCCTCCCGGAGGGGCGCGGCGGCGCCATCGGTCGTGAAGCGGCTGAGGGGCCGGGGGAGGCCCAGGGAGGTGCGCAGGGTGGTGCCGGGCAGCGGGCGCGCGGCGATCCGCCGGACGAACAGCTCGGGCAGGACGAGGCGGGAGAGCACCGCCAGGTCCTCGTCCAGGACGAGCGGGTGCAGCCGCACCCCGTCGACGTGGCCGGCGAGTTCCGTCAGCAGGTCCACCAGACCGGCGGCGGATCCGGAGTACCGCAGCCGGTCCGGACCGCCCTCCCACGGGGCGTACCGCTCCAGATCGGCGATCCGCTCGCGCGCCGACGCGACCGGGGTGTCGAGGGCGACCTCGATCTCGGCGAAGGCGAGCGGCGCCCCGGCGGCCGCGGCCGCCGTGCCCGCCTCGGCGGGAGTGGCCCCGCCGACCAGCGCGACATCGGTGAGACCGGCGGGGACGAGGCCCGCGCGGGCGAGGACCACGGGCCGGCCCTGCGGCGGGCGCGGCACGATCGAGGGGCCCTTCACGGAGTACGTCTCGCCCGAGAAGTCGATGGCGTGGAGCCGGGACCGGTCCAGGTAGCGGCTGGTGGCCACCGACCGGATCACCGCGTCGTCCTCCCAGGAGTCCCACAGGTCCCGCACGACGCGGAGGCCGTCGCGGGCCTCCCGGGCACGCGCGTCGGCGTCCTCGACGACGGGCCGCCCCCAGGCTCGGGCGGCGGCGGGGTCCTCCTCGACCCCGACGACCCAGCCGGCCCGGCCGGCCGAGACGTGGTCGAGCGAGGCGAGCTGCGAGGACACGTGGAACGGCTCGGCGTACGTGGTCGCCAGGACCGGCGCCACGCCGAGGACGCTCGTCGACGCGGCCACGAACGCGGCCCGCTCCACCGCGCCGATCCGCCCCACGGGGCCGGAGCCGTTCCCGGTGTCGATCCCGGAGGCGGGCGGGAGGATCGAGTCCTCCAGGGTGACCAGGGTGAATCCGGCGTTCTCGGCGGCGGCCGCCACCCGGGCGAGCCGACGCGGGGTCAGCAGCTCACCGGGGGAGTGCGCGGCGCGGCGCCAGGCGGCCGGATGGACACCGTCGCCGTCGATCTCGACGGCCAGGTGCAGGGCGGGGCGGGGCATGGGAGTCCTTCCGAACGGCAGGGAGGCGCGACGGCACGGCGCGGCGGTGCGGGGCACGGCGACGCGGGGCCGGGCGACGGGACGTCACGGAACGCGCGAACCCACGAGGGCGGGGTCAGGCGTGAGGGGAAGGACAGATGGCCGAGGACGTACGGCAGAAGTCGACGTGCCGGCGGCAGACGAGCCGGGCACTCGAACGGACGGGGACGTGCGCCGTGGCGATCACTGCCGGCACGTGCGCCTCCCCCTGGTCCGGTCCCGCCCAGGCGTGCGGGCGGGGACACCTCACCATAGGCAGGACGCCTTCGGCGCTGTCAAGGTCGTTCCGGCCGCCGGGACGTCAGGGAGACGCCGGGGAAAGGAGGTTGAGCGCCGCCGACCGCCGCGGAGACCCCGCTGAGCCCCGCCGGGCATCCGTCGGAGCGGGCCGGACCCGGTGTCAGACCCCGGGCTGACCGGACGTAGGCCCAGGGAGGGACGCGGCGGCCCGGCCCGCGGGCCTAGCGTGCCCGCATGATCCGATTCACCAGGGCGGCCGCTGCCGCCGTACTCGTCTGCTCCCTCGCCTTACCGGCCGGCACCGCCGCGGCGGCCGTCCCCGACACCCCGGCCACGGGCGGCCGGGGCCAGGTCTCCCGGGCCGCCGTGCTGCCGGCCCCCACCGGCCCGTACGCCGTCGGCAGCACCGTCCTGCCGCTCGTCGACCGCTCCCGTACCGACCCCTGGGTGCCCTCCGCCGACGGACGCGCGCTCATGGTCACCGTCCACTACCCGGCGGCCCGCTCCGGCGGCGGCCGGCCGGCCCCGTACGCCACCCGCGAGGAGGCACGGCTGCTCGCCGAGCAGCTCGGGCCCGGCGTCTCCGGCGACGTGCTCGCCCGCACGCGCACGCACAGCAGGACCGACGTCCGGCCCGCGCCCGGCCGCCACCCGCTGGTGCTGCTCTCGCCCGGCTTCAGCGTCTCCCGCTGGACGCTCACCCATCTCGCCGAGGACCTCGCCTCGCGGGGCTACGTCGTCGCCTCCGTCGACCACGCCTACGAGTCGTACGGGATCAGCCTCCCCGACGGCCGGACCCTCACCTGCGTCGCCTGCACGGCCCTCGACGAGGGCGGAGTGCCCGGCGGCGTCGTGACCTCGACCCGCGCCGCCGACATGCGCCACGTCCTGGACCGGCTCACCGGACCCCGGCCCGTCTGGCGGTACGCCGACACCATCGACGCGCGCCGCGTGGGCATGGCCGGCCACTCCATCGGCGGGGCGAGCGCGGCCACCGCGATGGCGGCCGATCCCCGGATCGACGCCGGGATCGACATGGACGGCAGGTTCTGGGAGGACCTTACGGCGGAGGGGCTGCGGGGCCGCCCGTTCATGATGCTCGGGACGCACGACGGCGTGCACCTGCCCGGCGGTCAGGACGACAGCTGGGACCGGACGTGGACCCGGCTCGACGGCTGGAAGCGCTGGATCACGGTCGCCGGATCCGAGCACTTCACCTTCTCCGACGGACCCGTGATCACACGTCACTTCGGGCTGCCCCAGCCCGAGCTGCCCTCCGAACGGGCGGTCGCCGTCACCCGGACCTACGTCGCGGCCTTCTTCGACCAGCACCTGCGCGGAATCCCGCGACCGGTCCTCGACGGCCCGACGCCCGCGAACCCGGAGGTCCACTTCCAGCACCGCTGACGCTCCCCCGGGGCGGGGTTCAGGAGCGGTACGGGGTGTTCGCCGCCGCCCAGTCGGCCAGGGCCCGCGCGCACTCGGCGACGGATTCGCGCCACGTGCGCGCGGCACCGTCACCGGCCTCGTCGCTGACGTGCTTCACGATGCGCAGCGGCACCCCGGCGAGCTCCGCGGCCGCCGCGAGCGCGTACCCCTCCATGTCGACCAGCGGCGCCCGCTCGGCGAGCCGGGCGCGCGCCGCCTCGTCCGAGATGAAGGCGTCCCCGGTGGCCAGGACCACGTCACCACCGTCCGGCAGCGCCAGCGGAGCGCCGTACGTCTCGCCCGTGAGCGTCGCGAGCAGCTGTCCGTCGAGGTCGTGCTGCACGACCGTGCCGACGACGTGCGTCCCGGTCCAGCCCGGACGCAGCGCCCCGGCCGTCCCCAGGTTCACGATGCCGGAGGGCCGCGGCCCCCGGCCGAGGACGGTCGCGAGCGCCGTCGCGGCGTTCACCTTCCCCATGCCGGTGAGCAGGACGGGCAGCCCGGTGTCGAGGTACTGCGCCTCCTCCTTGACGGCGAGCACGAGCAGCGGACGGTCGGCCCTGATCTCTCCCAAGAGTTCCATGGGGGCCACGCTAGTTCGAGGGCCCCTCCGTCGTACAACCGGGCGGGCTCGGCCCCCCTGCCGGGCCCGGGGTGCGCGGTGCCGTCCTCACACCGGCAGCAGCCGGCCGATCAGCGCCCCCAGCTGGCGGGCGTTGCGGCACGGGCGCATCTCCACGAGTTCCGCGTAGGCCGGCGCCACCGAGTCTCCGGTCCCCCAGAGCGAGGGCTGTTCCGGGTTGAGCCAGTGGACCCGGCGCGCGCGGTCCGCGACGACGCGGAGCGCCGCGAGGTTCGGGTCGGCGCCGTTGGTGCGGGCGTCGCCGAGGACGAAGACCACCGTGCGCGGTCCGACCGCCTGCGCGTACCGTTCGGCGAACTCCCCGAGCGCCGTCCCGTAGTCGCTCTGCCCGTGCCAGCCCGTGAGCTCCGCCTCCGCGAGGATCCGGTCGCCCAGTCCCGCCGGATCCGCGGCGCCCCGCGCGATCAGCCCGGTCACCTCGTCGACCCGGTTGACGAACGCGAACACCCGCACCCGGCTGAACTGATCGTGCAGGGCCTGCACCAGCAGCATCGTGAACTGGGCGAACCCGGCCACGGACCCCGACACGTCGCACAGCAGGACCAGCTCGGGACGCCGCGGGCGCCGTCGCCGCAGGACCGGTCGCACCGGCACCCCACCGGTCGACAGCGAGCCGCGCAGCGTCCGTCGCAGGTCGATCTCCCCGCGCGCCGCCCGCCGCCGCCTCGCCGCGAGCCGGGTGGCCAGCTTCCGCGCCAGCGGCCGTACGGTACGCCGCAACTCGTCCAGCTGCGCCCGCCCGGCCAGCAGGAAGTCGACGCCGTCCGCCGTCCCCGCGACCGCCCTCCGCGCGACCCGGTCACGGCCCTGCCGCTCGGCGACCCGCCGCCGGGCCTCGGTCCGTACGCGCTCGCGGAACGCCTCGATCCGCCGCCGGATCTCGTCGTCGAGGAGCCGGTCGGTGAACTCCGGGCCGTCGGCCGCCGCCTCCGCCCGCAGCCGGTCGCGCACCCGGGCGAGCAGCGTCTCGGGGCGCAGCCGGGAGAGCGTCTGGTACGAGGACCAGCCGTCCGACTCCGGGCCGGATCCGTATCCGCCGAACCCGCCCACCGCCTCGGCCGCCAGCCGGTCTAGCGCGGCGCCGTCACCGGTGGTGAGGGCCTCCGCGAGCCGGTCCCGGAGGGCCGTCAGGTCCGCGGTGGCGTCCTCGTGCGCCGCGGCGCGACCGGGAGCCCCGCCGAGCGGGAAGTAGAGGTCGAAGACCTGGTCGAACACCGTGCGTTGGCCCTCCCCGTGCAGCAGGGTCGCCGCCAGTGCCTCCCGGACCCGCTCCCGGTCGGTGAGGCCCACCGCTTCGAGCGCGCGTCCCGCGTCCACGGTCTCGCCGGTCCCGATCCCGAAGCCGTGCGCGCGCAGCGCGGCGACGAGCCCGGTGAGCCGCACGGCGGCCCCGGCCTGAACGGGGGGACGGGCCGGAGTCGGGGGACCGGTGGTCGCCACCGGACCGGCCGGGCCTGTGAGTCCGTCCGGGTCCGTGAGTCCGGCGGGCCCCGTGAGACCGTCCGGGCTCGTGGGTCCGTCCGGGTCCGTGGGTCCGGCCGGGGCCGCCGTGCCGGGGCCCGTCCCCGTCACACCGCGTCCAGGTCGAGCTTGGCCGCGGCCTTCACGATGTCCTCCTGGTGCTTGAGGAGGACGCCCAGCGTCTCCCGTACGACCCGCTCGTCCAGCCGGTCCGCGCCGAGCGCGAGCAGCGTGCGGGCCCAGTCGATCGTCTCCGAGACGGACGGCACCTTGCGCAGGTCCATGGCCCGCAGCGCTCCCACGACCCGGACGACGGACGCGGCGAGCGCGGCGTCCAGACCGGGCACCTTGAGCGTGACGATCCGACGCTCCAGCTCCTCCTCGGGGAAGCCGATGTGCAGGAAGAGGCAGCGCCGCCGGAGCGCCTCGGACAGCTCGCGGCTCGCGTTCGAGGTGAGCACGGTGAACGGCCGCCGCGTCGCCGTGATCGTGCCCAGCTCGGGCACGGTGACCTGGAAGTCGCTGAGGACCTCCAGGAGCAGCCCCTCCACCTCGACGTCGGCCTTGTCGGTCTCGTCGATCAGCAGCACCGTCGGATCCTCGGACCGGATGGCGGTGAGCAGCGGCCGGGGGAGCAGGAACTCCTCGCCGAAGATGTCCGTCCGCGTCTCGTCCCAGGACTCGCCCCGCCCGGCCGTGATCCGCAGCAGCTGCTTGGCGTGGTTCCACTCGTAGAGCGCGCGGGACTCGTCGACGCCCTCGTAGCACTGCAGACGGACCAGGCGCGCCCCGGCGACCTCGGTGACGGCCTTGGCGAGCTCGGTCTTGCCGACGCCGGCCGGGCCCTCGACGAGCAGCGGCTTGCCCAGCCGGTCGGCGAGGAAGACGGTGGTGGCGACGGCGGGCGACGCCAGGTAGCCGGTCGTGGCGAGCCGTTCCGCGACGTCGTCGACGGAGGTGAAGAATCCGGTCGTCATGCCTGTCCCCCCGGGGAGCGAAAACTCATACCGGCCAGTAGCCTCAGCTGTACTTGATCAGATCGGGCACCACCGCACAACCGTCCCGCGCGAGGTCCGTGCCGCGCGCGGGACGCCGGCCACTGGTGCAATGGGGGGACCGGGTACGCCACCCGGAGGCCCGCACGGCGGTGGAGGTGTCGTGGCGGAACGGGACGAGGCCCTCCTGACCAGGGCACGGGCCCTGGAGGAGGCGATCGGCGAGATCGGCACGACGCTCGACGAGACGGCCACCTGCCGCGAGCTCGCGGGATTTCTCGCCCGCCACCTGCGCGGCTCCGTCACCGTCGACCTCGTCGGCGAACCGGGCGCCCCCGCCCGGCGCGCCGCGTCGGCCGGAGCGGAGCCGGCGGGTCAGGCGGCGTCGCGGGCCGGCTCGGCGCGGCCGGAGGCGCCCGCACCCGGGGGCGCGAGCGCCGGCGCCCCCCGTCTCGCCGTACCCCTCGCCGTCCACGACGAGGACCCCCTCGGCAGCGTGACCGTGGTCCGCCACGACGGCCCGGGACTCTCCGACGACGAGATCGCGGTCGTCCGGCAAGCGGCCCGGCTGGCCGCCCGCCACCTCGGCCATGCCCGCCTGCTCGCCGCCACCGAGGACACCGCGCTCCACCTCCAGCGCGCCCTCGTCGCCGAACCGGGACGACCGCACCCCAACCTGGAGATCGCGGGCGGCTACCTCCCGGCGGGCCCCCGCGCCCTCGTGGGCGGCGACTGGTTCGAGACCGTACGGCTCCACTTCGGGCGCAGTCTCCTCGTCGTCGGCGACGTGATGGGCCACGGGCTCGACGCGGCCGTCGACATGAACGCCTACCGCACGGCGCTCCGTGAGGTCGCCGCGACCGATCTGCCGCCGCACCGGGTGCTGCGCCACCTCGACTCGGTGGTCGCCGAGGACGACGCCCGCAGGCCCGCCACCTGTCTGCTCGTCCGGGTCGACCCGGCCCGCGGCGCCGCCACCTTCGCCAGTGCCGGGCACCTGCCGCCCGCCGTGTTCGGCGCGGACGGCTCGGCGGAGCTCGTCGGCCTCCCGGTGGGGCCCCCGCTGGGCACCGGCTTCGGGGGCTACGAACCCACCACCCGCCCGCTCGCCCCGGGCGAGACCCTGCTGCTCTTCACCGACGGCCTCGTGGAACGGCGAGGTGAGGACATCGACGTCTCGCTCGCCCGCCTCGCCGCCCTCCGGCTCCCGGCGGACTCCGGGCCCGAGCAGGTCGTCGAAGAGGTGCTCCGCCGCCTCGACGCCCACCACGCGGAGGACGACGTCGCCGTCCTGGCGGCCCGGATCCGCGCCCGTCCGGCACCGTGACACAGGGTCACATCCTCCCCACGCGCCGCCGTGACACACGGTCACACCGCCCTGGCCGACCACCTGTTTCGGGCCACGGCGGGATTCTTCCCGCAGGACGCTTGTGCACGGCCGCCGGGCCCGTCACGCTCCTCGTATGAACACGGCCAGGCATGCCAGTGAACGTCTGATGAGCTGGCCCTCGCTGACCCCGGGCCGCGCCCATTGCGGCGCCGAGCTCGGACTGGGCACCGGGACGCAGGAGATCGTCCACTTCCACGGCGAACACGAGGCGGACGTCCACCTCACCCGCGCCATGGTCGCGAAGCTGCGCCCGGCCCTCCTCGGGTCGAGCGCGGTGCGGCTCCGGGCGGGATCGGGCTGGGTGACGGTCCTGCTGGACATGGGCTCCGACATCGACCTGCTCGCCACCCTGGTGAGCGCCGCCCTCCAGGCCAACGGCGTGCCCGACGTCGCCCCGGACGGCTGCACCCGCACCCGCCCGGTCCCCGGCACCCGCTGAACCCGCCGGGCCGCGGGGCCCGGCGTCCGGCGTCCGGATCGCACCGGATCAGGGAGGCAGGCCCTATTCGGGCACCGGGAACAGCATGCAGGTGCTGGTCGCGTGGCCGAGGAGCCGATCCTCGGCGTCGTACAGGCCCGCCTCGGCGAGCGCCGTGCGGCGCCCCCGCGACAGCACGGTGCCGATCGCCCGGATCTTCCCCGTGTCCTTCGTGACCGGACGGAGGAAGCGGGTCGACAGGTCGAGCGAGGTGTACGCCGTGCCCTGCGGGAGCGTGCTGTGGACCGCGCAGCCGGCGGCCGAGTCGAGCAGCGTCGCGTACACGCCGCCGTGCACGCTGCCGATCGGGTTGTAGTGCTCCTCGCCCGGTTCGAGCGCGAAGACGGCGCGCCCGGGCTCGACCTCCTCCAGGCTGAAGCCGAGCAGGGTGGCGAGCGGCGGCGCGGGCAGGCGGCCCGCCACCATCTCGCGGAGCAGGTCGATGCCCGCCATCGACCTCGCGGCGCGCGCGGTGATCCCGGCGTCCTCCCACTCGACCGTGCGTGACCGCCCCATCACCACTCCACTCCTCGGACCACTGACTTTGCATGCCGAAGCTAGCTTCCGCGTCAGCTGACTGTCAACGACAGAGCCAGGTGGCTACAGTGGACGGATGAACTGGCTGGATACGGATACCGAGAACTGCCCGGTGCGCCGTGCCCTGGACGTCGTGGGCGAGAAGTGGAGCCTGCTCATCCTGCGCGAGGCCTTCAACGGCGTCCGCCGGTACGACGACTTCCGCCGGCACCTCGGCCTCTCGGAAGCCGTCCTCGCCGACCGGCTCCGCAAGCTCGTCGCCGCCGGTGTGCTGCGCAGCGAGCCCTACCGCGAACCGGGCGCCCGCACCCGCCACGAGTACCGGCTCACCCGCAAGGGCGTCGACCTCTGGCCCGTACTCCTCGCCCTCAAGCAGTGGGGCGACACCCACGCAGGTGAGCCGGACGGCCCCGTCCTGGACATCCGGCACACCGACTGCGGCGCGCCCGTGCGGGTCGTCGTCCAGTGCGAGGGCGACGAACGGACCGTCCTCACGCCCCGCGACGTCACCGTCCGCACGGGCCCGGCAGCCCGCCCGCGCACCGCGGTCTGACGCCCCGTCGGACGGCTCCCCGCCCGCCGGACCGGACGCGTCCCACCCGTTCGGCCCCATCCCTGCGGTGTCCCGCCGCCCGGCCGGGTACCTCACCAGGCATGCCCCCCACACCCGGTCCGCCGCGCGACGGTGCCCCCGCCGAACACGGCCACTGGTACACACGGCTCCAGGCGCGCCTCCTCGCCTCCTCCGTCGGCCTCGCCTGGAGCCGGGGCCGGGCCATGGAGCTCATGCACCGCGCCATGGGTTTCGCGGCGCTCAGCCTGCTCACCCTCGTCCCCCTGCTCATCGTCGTCGCCGCGGCCGACCTCGCCAGCGGCCAGGGGTTCGCCCGCTGGCTGGTCCAGGGCCTCGGCGTCTCCGACGTCTCGGAGGAGGAGGTCGAGCAGCTCTTCGGGCAGCCGGGGCAGGCCCTGCAACGCACCACGGCCTTCGGACTCGCCGCCCTCGCCGCCTTCGGCGTCACCTTCGGATCCGCCGTACAGACCGGGTACGAGCGGGTCTGGGACCTCCCCACGGCCCGCTGGCACACGATGTGGCGGCACGTCGTCTGGCTCGCCGTGCTCGTCGCCTCCCTGCTGCTCTTCGTCGCCTTCCCCGCACCCGAGAACGCGTCGGCGGGCGTCACCACCGTCGTCGCCCTCGGCGACGTCCTCGGCACGTTCGTCTTCTTCTGGTGGTCCCAGCGCTTCCTGCTCTGCGGCCGCATCCGCTGGCGCGCCCTCGCCCCCGGGGCCGTCCTCACCGCACTGGGCCTCCTCGGGCTGCGGATCTTCTCGCAGCTCGTGTTCTCCCCGCTGATCGCCTCGAACGCCGTGACGTACGGCCAGTTCGGCACCGTGCTCGTCCTCCAGTCCTGGCTCGTCGGCGTCGGCTTCGTCGTGTACGGAGGCGCCCTCACCGGACGCCTCGTCCACGAGCTCCTCGTCCGCCGCCGGCTGCGGCGCCCCGCGTGACCGCTACTGGTCCCGTCCCCGCACCGCGAGCACCGTCGCCACGGCCCCGCCCAGCGCCCACAGCGCGAACACCAGCCACGCCCCGCCCGCCGTCCACGGGAACAGCTCCCCACCGCGCGGTCCCGCGTCCGCGAGCCGCTGCCAGGCGTGCAGCGGGGTCGCGTGGGCGAGCACGGCGGTCAGGTGACGCCGGTCCGTGAGGACGGCGGGCAGCAGCAGGAGCAGGACGAACGAGCCGACGACCGAGACCGCGCTCCGCCGCAGCAGCGCGCCGACCGCCATGCCGACCACCGCGCACACCGGGGCGAGCAGCGCCGAGGCCACCACGATGCGCGCCGCTCCGGGATGGGTGAGGGGCAGCCCGATGTCCCGGGCCGACAGCATCGCCTGCGTCGACCAGAACGAGGCCCCCGCGACGACCGCCCCGAACAAGGCCTGCACCACGGTCACGACCAGCACCTTCGCCGCCATCAGCGCGCCCCGTGCCGGTACCGCGGTGAACGTCGTACGGATCAGTCCGCTGCCGTACTCGCCGACCACCGCCACCGCGCCCATGGACGCGGAGGCGAGGATCAGGACCAGGGCCGCGTTGTACGTGAAGGCGTCCCACAGCGCCATGTCGTTCGCCACGAACTCGGCCCGGCTCGCCGCGTCGTACTGGAGCCAGTAGCGGTAGTGGTCCCAGGCGGTGCCGAAGTTGAAGGCGACCACGGCGAGCGCCGCGAGCAGCAGCGACCAGCCGGTCGAGCGCAGCGACCACAGCTTCAGCCACTCCGAGCCGACCAGGTCCCGGAACCGGGCACGGGGCTCCGCCACGGGGGTCATGGACACCGGGGAAAGGTCGAGGGTCGTCATCGGGCGTCTCCTGCCAGGTACTCGACGCTGTCGGCGGTCAGTTCCATGAACGCCTCCTCCAGGGAGGCCGTACGGGTGGTCAGCTGGTCGACCAGCACCCGGTGCTCCAGGGCCAGTTCCCCGATACGGCCGGCCGGGAGACCGGTCACCGACAGCAGTCCGGCCTCCTCCTCGACCGCCGCCCCCTCCGCGAGGAGCAGCGCCGTCAGGCCCGCCCGGTCCGGAGTGCCCACCGTCACGCTCAGCCGCCTGCCGCGCGCGGCGAACTCCGTCAGGCTCTCCGCCGCGATCAGCCTGCCCCGGCCGATCACCACCAGGTCGTCTGCCGTGTGCTCCATCTCCGTCATCAGATGACTCGACACGAACACCGTGCGGCCCTCGACGGCGAGCCGCCGGAACAGTCCCCGCACCCACTTCACGCCCTCCGGGTCGAGGCCGTTCAGCGGTTCGTCGAACAACAGGACCGGCGGGTCGCCGAGCAGCGCGCCGGCGATGCCGAGCCGCTGGCGCATGCCCAGCGAGTAGCCGCCGATCCGCCGCCGGGCCGCCCCCGCCAGACCGACCTCCTCCAGGACCTCGTCCACCCGGGAGAGCGGGATGCGGTTGCTGCGCGCGAGGACCGCCAGATGCGCGCGGGCGGTCCGGCCGCCGTGCACGTCCCCGGCGTCGAGGAGCGCCCCGACGTGCCGCAGACCGCGCGGTCGGTCGGTGAAGGGCCGGCCGTCGACCGTCACCGAACCACCGGTCGGGGCGTGCAGTCCCAGGACCATCCGCAACGTGGTGCTCTTGCCCGAGCCGTTGGGGCCGAGGAAACCGGTGACCCGGCCGGGGCGGACGGTGAAGGTGAGCGCGTCGACGGCGGTCGTGGCGCCGTACCGCTTGGTGAGTTCCCTGACTTCGATCATGCGCACCACCGTGCCGTCCGGGTGCCGCGCCGGGCATCGGACCAGCGACGACAATCGGCGGCGGGCGTTGTCACCCCAGGTCGTACACCTCAGGTCCGATGCCCGCGGCGGGGGCCGCCGTCTACGATCACCGCATGTCCAGCACCCCGGCAGTGCCGTTCTTCAAGCGGGTCACGCCCGGCGGGTGGGCCGCGGTCGCCTGGGGCGCGGGCATCGTGTTCACCGCCCTGCTCCGGATCCGCGTGCCCGGCCAGGACGGGCCGGACGTCATGCCCGGCTTCATCATCCTGCGCTGGGACGGTCTCGCCATGCTGGCCGTCGCCACGCTGCTGACCCTGCGCGGCAGCGCCCTCCTCGCGGAGCGCCCGACCGCGGCCCTCCATCATCTTTTGGCCGCCGCGGTGATCGCCTCGACGCCTCTCGGGGTGATCGCCATCCCCGCCGCCCAGTACCTCGCGGTGGACGTCGCCCTCTACGCCATCGCCGCCGCCCGCCCCCGCGAGGAGGCCCTGCGGGCCCTGCTGCTCGCCCTCGGCCTGCTCGTCGCCTATCTGGCGGTGCGTCTGGTCGCGGGCTGGAGCGCCGGGACCACGGCGTCCCTGGCCGTCGGCCTGACCGCCCTCGTGGCCTGGCTCCTCGGCCGCTCGCAGGCGCAGGGGCGGGAGTTCGCGGAGCGGGACCGCACCCGGGCCGCCGAGCAGGCCGCCACCGCCGAACGCCTCCGGATCGCCCGCGAGATGCACGACACGGTCGCCCACAGCATCGGGATCGTCGCCCTCCAGGCCGGCGCCGCCCGCCGGGTCATCGACACGCAGCCCGAGGGGGCCCGGCAGGCCCTCACCGAGATCGAGACGGCGAGCCGCGAGACCCTCGCCGGCCTGCGCCGGATGCTCGGCGCCCTGCGTACGGCGGACGCGGAGGCGGGAGCGGGGCAGGCCGCCCCCGTCCCCGCCGACGGACGGGGTCTCCCCGAGATGCCCGGTCTCGCCGACCTCGACCGGCTCGCCCAGCTCACCGGGAACGCCGGAGTCCGCGTCACCGTCCGCCGCGCCGGAACCCCCGGCCCGCTTCCCCCGGACATCGACCTCTCGGCCTTCCGCATCGTCCAGGAGGCCGTCACCAACGTCGTACGGCACTCGGGCGCCGATTCCTGCACGGTCACCGTCGACCACAGCGGGCCCGGCTCCCTGGCCGTCACCGTCGAGGACCTCGGCCCCGTCGGCGGCCACGCGCGCGTGCATCCCGGCCCGGGCTCCGGATACGGCCTGACCGGCATGCGGGAGCGCGTCGCCGTCCTGCACGGAGAGTTCACCGCGGGACCCCGCCCCGGTGGCGGCTTCCGCGTCACCGCCCGACTTCCCCTGCCCACAGGAGCCACCACCCGATGAGCGTCATCACCGACGGACGGCCGGTCCGCGTCGTCCTCGCCGACGACCAGCCCCTGGTGCGCGCCGCGCTCCGGATGGTCATCACCGACACCCCGGACCTCGTCGTGGCCGGCGAGGCGGCGAACGGCGCCGAGGCCGTCCGTCTCGTCGGGGAGACGGCCGCCGACGTCGTCGTCATGGACCTGAGGATGCCCGGCACCGACGGCATCGAGGCCACCCGCATCATCACAGAGGGCCCGACCGGGGCCCGGGTCGTCGTCCTCACGACCTTCGACGACGACGACCACGTCTACGCGGCGCTGCACGCGGGCGCGTCCGGATTCCTCGTCAAGGACATGGCCCTCGACGACATCCTGGCCGCCGTCCGCGTCGTCGCCTCCGGCGACGCCCTGATCGCGCCCAGCGTCACCCGGCGCCTGATCAAGCAGTTCACGGACCGCCCGAGGACCGCTCCCGCCGCACCGCGGCGCCGAGCCGAGGGGATCACCGACCGCGAGCGCGAGGTCCTCACCCTCGTCGGCCGGGGCCTGTCCAACACCGAGATCGCCGCCGAGCTGCACCTCAGCATCGCCACCGCGAAGACCTACGTGACCCGGCTGCTCTCCAAGCTGGACGCCCGCGACCGCGTGCAGCTCGTGATCATCGCGTACGAGGCGGGGCTCGTCTCCGCCGCCTGACGGTTCCGGCGGCGGACGGTCTCCGCGGCCCCACGGTGCGGGCGGGTGCTCACACGATCCGGTGATCCACTGGCGAGCCGCCGGCCGGACCGCCCCGGACCGCTTGGATGGAGGCGACCCATCCGGTCCGTCGAGAGAGAGCCGCCCATGGCGCACACCTGGCTGCCCCCCGCCGAGTACGTCGACACCCTGCCGAGAGCGACGGCGTACGCCTGCCTCTACTTCACCGACACCGCAGGCCGCCCCTTCCAGCTGCGGGCCACCTACAAGACGGAGCCGTGGCAATGGCCCGGCGGCAACATGGATCCGGGGGAGACCCCCTGGGAGACCGCCGTGCGCGAGTGCCACGAGGAGACCGGGCTCGTCTTCACCGGGGCGCCGAGGCTCCTCGCCACCCACTTCGTCACGGACCGGGGCGAGGACTGGCCCGCCAACCACATCGGCTTCATCTTCGACGGGGGCGAGCTGACGGACGAGCAGATCGCAGCCGTCGTCCTCGACCCGGAGGAGCACAGCGAGTACCGCCTGCGGACCCTGGACGAGTGGGAGCGGGAGATGCACCCGCGCGAGTTCGCCCGGCTCGCCGAGATCGACCGTGCCCGCAGGACCCGGTCGACGGTGTACGTGGAGACCGGAGCGGGCGGAGCCTGAGCGGAGCAGGGGCCCGTCTCCGGTACGGCGGGCCCCCACCCCGACGGTCAGGACCGGCAGCCCACGGGGTGGGCGATGTCGACGACGAACCGCTCCGGCGCGTGCAGCCGGAGGGTCTTGAACTCGGGCTTGGTGTCGAAGGCGGCTCCGACGGTCACCACGCCCTCGAAGTCGCCGGTCAGGGCGACTCCCTTGAGCGCGGGCAGAGGGATCCTCACCAGCCGGGGACCGTGGTAGACGGACCGTCCGGCGGCGTCGTGCGCGGCGGCGGGGGAGAGCCTGATCTCCAGGAAGTACTTCCCCGGCAGCGGGACCTTCTTCCCCGACGCGTCGTAGTGCAGCGAGCGGACCTGATGGACGGTGACCGGGGGCAGCTTGCCCCGTACGTCGATCACGAGGCGGTCGAAGGCGGTGTGCCCGCCCCAGCGGGCGTCGACGACCAGGGCGGTGGCCGGGGCCGACGAGCGCGGGGCCGGGGCGCCGGCCGCGCCCGCCGGGACGGTGGCGCCGATTCCGGCGGTCAGCAGGATTCCCGCGGCGACGGCCGCGAGGGTGTGTCGGTGATGCATGACGGCCCCCAATTTCGCTGTTCCGGGGACAGAGGTGTCACTGGCAGAGACATTCGGGACAACCGAACGGTTCCATCTGAAATGGCGTGTATCTCGGATATCGGGTAGAGGTCTCGTCATGTGCTGGAGTGCGACCGCCGACCTCTGGGCGGGTCTCGGGATCGGCGCGGTGGGCGTGGCCTCACTCGCCTCCGTACGCCGCGCCGGGGACGTGCCGCTCGCCGCCCTGCCCCTGCTCCTCGGCGCTCATCAGGTCGTGGAGGCCGCGGTCTGGCACACCGGCGGCGGCACCGGACCCGCCACCCTCGCCTGGGCCGTGATCGCCCTCCCCCTGCTGCCCCTCTGGGTGCCCCTCGGCGTCCTCACGGCGGCCCGGCCCGCCGACAGGAAGCGCGCGCTCGCGCCGCTCGCCGTCGGCCTCGCGACCGCCTCCGTGCTCGCACACCGCCTCGTCGCCCACCCGGTCTCGGCCGAGATCCGCGGGCACACCCTCGGCTACGCCGTCGACCTGCCGTACGCGCCGTTCGTCCTCGCCGGATACCTGCTCGCCACCGTCGGCGCCCTGCTCCTCGCCCGAGACCGGCTCCTGCGGGCCCTCGGACTCCTCACCGGACTCGGCGCGGCCTTCTGCGCCCTCCTGTGGCGCACCGCGTTCGTCTCCACCTGGTGCGCCCTCGCGGCCGTCGCCTCGCTCCTGCTCCTCGCCTGGGTCAGGAGGAGAGCGCCAGCGGTGTCCCCGGCGGATCCGGGCGCCGCCGACCGTAACCCGACGGCCCCTCGGTAGTTGACCAGGGCATGAAGAAGCGCAGCATGCTCGCCATCGCCTCCCTCGCCGCCGGTGTCGTCACCGCCCTCGTCACCCCGCCGCCGCAGGCCAGCGCCACCGAGAACCCCCTGGCCGGCACCACGGGCCTCCTCCAGGAGGACCAGGCCGCGGGCGTCCTCCACGACACCGTCCAGGGCGCCGAGGGCGCCCTCCAGAACCAGCAGGGCGGCGGACTGCTCTGAGGCCGCGTCCCAGGTGGCGCGCGGGGGGGGGCCCGGGCCCCCCCCCCCCCGGGGGGCCCCCCCCGCCCGGGCCCGCGGGGGGGGGGGGCGGGGCGGCCGCGGGGGTCTTAATATAGAGATTGGGCTAGTGT